>CAYOVG010000486.1:0-4203 GCA_964407285.1 uncultured Syntrophobacteraceae bacterium | reverse complement strand
CCGTCTTTAGAAGAGACGATTCACTGAGGTAGGTCGATGTCTCAGGTACCCTCCAACCCAACCGGCATCCCCAAGTCAAGGCTCCCGGATCGGGTCCGCGACGCCATTCGCGTGCGCCGGTGCAGCATTCGGACCGAGGAAGCTTACGTTCAATGGATCAGGCGTTTCATCCTCTTCCACGACAAGCGCCGGCCCAACGAGATGGGAGAGACGGAGACCAGCGGTTTCTCGTCTCACCCGGCGGTTGAGAACAAGGTGTCCTCCTCGACTCGGAATCAAGCCCTCTGCACCCTCATTTTTCTCTACAAGGAGGCCCCGCACCGGGAGATTTTTCTCTCGAAGGAACTCGTCCGGGCTAAGAAACCCAAGAAGCTTCCGGTAGTGTTGATCCGAGAGGAAGTCAGGTCGGTTCTCGATGGGTTGAACGGGTGTTTATGAAAACAGTGCTCTAAGCTCGCATGACATGCTCTGTTGGGATATTTATCCCGGAAGTTCCGATGGTTAGCGTGGCCCGACCCCAATGCGGAGCACACCCGATTTATCGTGCCATGGGGTGGTGATTACGTATGATGAATCCTTGAAGTGCAGTTCGGACAGGCTACCGTGGTCCGCCTCGATGCCCCAAAAAACTACTACTTATCGGGAGGAGAGATTATGTTCGGAAATAATCACATAAAGATCTCGTTACTCTGCGTTCTCGCCGTCGGTTTGACTATTCTCGGCTATGGCCCGGCTTTTGGAGCCAATATTTATGTTCCCGACAGCTACTCGACAATTCAGGGCGCTATCGATGGCGCATCGGATGGAGATACCGTCATTGTAAGGGACGGGACCTACTCGGGGACGGGAAACGTCAACATCGACTTCCGGGGTAAGTCCATAACGGTCAAATCGGAAAACGGGGTCTCCAGGTGCAAAATAGATTGTCAGAACCTGCCCGATACCAGGGGTTTTTATTTCCATAGTGGTGAAACATCCGCCGCAACGGTGTCGGGATTCACCATCGTTAATGGGAATGCCGCCTATGGCGGCGGAATATACTGCGAAAATTCATCTCCCACCATTACTCAATGTACTATCAGCAACTGCAAGGCTTCTGCCGGCAATGGCGGGGGGATATTTTCCTACAACGGTTCACCTTCTTTATCCTACCTGACTGTTGACAGCAATATAGCTTCTTATAGTGGGGGAGGGATTTATTGCCACGGCAGTGTCTCGCAAACGATTTCTAATTGCACTATCAGTAATAACTCCACTACATACTATTATGGTGGAGGAATTTTCTTTAATTCATGCAATTCACCTACGATTTCAAACTCTACAATCTCGGGAAACTCAACTAAATCTTACGTTAACAATAGCAGCATCTATGGAGGCGGTATTTGCTGCATCAGCTCTCCTTTAACGATATCTGGCTGCAAGATAAAATCAAACATAAGCGGGACCGGTGGTGGTATTTACAATAGTTCATCAAATATTACTATGTCCGATTCAATAGTAAGTAATAACGTGGCGGTAAATGGAGGAGGCATTAGTTCAACATCATCCGTTACCACTATAAGATCATCAACTATAAATGGGAATTCCAATAGCGGCATATACTGCCAATCCGGAACTGAATACCTGGATAAGACAATTATAGAATCAAATATGTCTTCTAATGCCGGAGGTGGTATATACTTCAGATCCTCGGATATTCATGTTACGAATTGCGTTATTGCAAATAATAGTGTAACTAATGGTGGCGGTGGTGTATACAGCGATCAATCGACCTCTCAATTCTACAACTGTACGTTGACTGGAAATAGCAGTAACTATAACTATGCAAAATGTATTTCTCTTTACTACTCATCTACTGTTATAAGTAACTCTATAATATGGACAGACTCCAACCCCACATCCGGTTCTCTTATAATTGGCATAGCATCGGGTCTCAGTATCACTTATTCTGATGTGTACGGGGGCTATTCCGGAACCGGCAATATTAATTCCGATCCTCTTTTTGTGAGTACGAGCGATTTTCACCTGCAATCCGGATCGCCCTGTATAGATACGGCAACGTCTGATGGGGCCCAGACCAGTGACATCTTCGGGACTCCGAGGCCTCAGGGTGCGGGCTACGACATGGGAGCCTACGAGTACACCAGGCTGCAGGTCTGGAACAGCTACTTTGCCGTAGACACACGCGAGACACCCATGGTTGGCGACTTCAACGGTGACGGAAGGGCGGACATCATTACTTTCACGCGGGACAACGCCGATGCGGTAGGGGATGTGTATGTTTCTCTATCGGACGGCGCGCAATTCGGCGGCAATACCAAATGGAACGACTGGTTTGCGGTAAGCCAGGATGAGAAAGTGGTAATCGGCGATTTCAACGGAGATCATGTTGACGACATCGCCACATGGCTCGTGAAATCGACGAAGCAGGTCTATGTGGCCACATCCTACGGGTCGGGGATGAACACATCTCAGGTCTGGGTGAATTCGATCGGAGACAACGAAGACGATGTCATCAAGGCGGCTGATGCCAACGGGGACGGCTACTGCGACATCATGGTTTTCTCTCGACGCCTCGGCAAAGTGTACGTGGCTCTCTCCAATGGGAGCGGCTTCGGGTCTCCTCAAGTCTGGCACAACTTCTTTGCAGTAAGCACTTTCGAGCGCCCCGAAGCGGGGGACGTGGACGGAGACGGCAAGGCCGACATCATCACCTTTGCATCCGACAGCCCCACCGCCAGGGGTGACGTCTACGTGGCCCTGTCCACGGGGACGCGCTTTGGCGACGGCAGCGGTTCGACCAAATGGAACGACTGGTTTGCCGTCGACCAGAATCAAAGGATTAGTATCGGAGATATCAATGGAGACGGGCGTGACGATTTCGCGACATTTCTGCCCTCTCCGAACAACCAGGTCTACGTGGTCTACTCCCAGGGGGATTCCATGTCCGACAATTACCTTCTTGCATCCGGTTTTCCATCATCGTCTTTCGATCAGCCTTTTCTGGCGGATGTCAACGCTGACGGCAAGGCCGATCTCGTTCTCTTCCGTCAGAGCGAGGGCAAGGTGTACGTACTGCTTTCGCAGTAGATCCCGCTTAGGGAAAAGGGGAACATACAGTCGTTTAAACTCTGTACGGGGAACAGGCCGGTCTGCCGGCAGGAGAACTGGTAAGGGTGATCGGAACCCCATTGCCGTCGCCTTTTGATCCCGAGATCATTTTGGTCCAGAGCAAGGGGAGGGATCGCTGGGTTTCCGTGCAGATCGCATCGCTCCTCGGGATATGGGCCAACGTGCGGTTCCCCTTTCCCAATGCGTTCCTTGTGGCGGGCATAGATTGGCATCTTTTGCATTTCGTCTATTCGCTGAGCGCCCGGTGAGAGCACTTCACAGATCCAATCCGGAACAACGGAAATCCAGTTGAAGGGTTCTTCTTCCGGATATCTTTCGTCTTTCCATCCGGCCAGGTCCGGAACCAGGATGTTTTCTCCCATCCCGATCTCCGGCTCAAGGATAAAGACCCATCCTCCAGGCCCGCCGCCTTCACCGAACTGGTACGCGCCGCCCACTCTGGTGCAAGGCGGTTGCGGAAAATCCGTGTTTTCGTGATGGCCGGGGCGCGGCGACAAGCTCTCCGTTTATGATCACTCCGATCATGTTCTCCGGAATGCTCGACAAGTCATCGTAGGTTGCTTTCGTCTTCGCTGGTTCCGGCATGAACGCTTTCCTTCGCTCGAGTTTCCCATCCGTGGACAATCTTGAGAGCACCGCTCTCGATATCCGATGTGTTATGAAATTATAGGGCGTAAAAGGGTAAAAGGGGTAAATGTCAAATTGACGAGCAGACGCTCGCACCGCGGCGTCAAGGGTAGTGGGTGTGGCTCTTTTTGAATAACGGTAAAGGCGGGACGGCAAAGAACTGAAGTCCAGCCAAGGCAAAGAATCGCAGCCGCTTTAGGACGTCGTTCCGAGGAGTCGCACCCAAAACAATTTCCGTTCGTTTTTCTTATTGGCTGGACCGGTGATTTTCGTCAGCCCAGGCTCTGCCATGCCGGTGGCTTCTTGCTTGTACCCCGGACGGGGGGGGCACAAGCGGGCCGATGCGCCTGTCGGCCGCGGGATTCCGGGATTCGATTCCCACTGTAGTGTACCGGCGAACGGTGTACGGATGACCACAAGGAAGCGCGCCATGGATACCGGCAA
>CAYOVG010000485.1:0-4214 GCA_964407285.1 uncultured Syntrophobacteraceae bacterium | reverse complement strand
CAAGGGAGCGCAGGCCCCGTGGCTGTGGTGGGCATTGGCGTTGGGAGCGTGTCTGGGAGGCAACGGGACCATGATAGGGGCGAGCGCCAATGTAGTGACCGTGGGTATGGCGGAGCGCGCGGGATACCACATATCCTTCATGCAGTACGTAAGGATAGCCTTTGTGCCGATGCTCATAACCATTGTCCTCTGCTCGTTCTGGCTGCTATTTGTAGCGATGTGATACCACGGTGAAGACGGGCCGGCCGCAATGGCTTCGGCGAACGACGGCCGGCCTGTACGATTATGATAGACCTTGGAGCGGTGCAGCTTTCAACAGGAGTCATTATGGGGTATAAAACTATAGTCTGTGGTGTAACGGGGTCGTCGCATGCTCAGAAGGCGGCGCTTGAAGCGGCGGTTCTCGCAAAAAGGGAGAATGCGAATCTCGTGTATGTCTATGCTGCCGATTCTTCCTTCATGGCCGGCGGGATGAGCGTGGAACTGTCCCATGAGTATGTCGATGAATCGCTCATGCGGCTGGGCGGATACATCCTCGATGTTGCCGAAGGGATCGCATCGGCGCAGGGAGTGACTCCCAAGAAGATAGTGAGGAAGGGATCCGCCCTCGAAGTCCTCAAACAGGTGGTGGCCGAGGAGAAAGCGGACCTCCTGGTCCTGGGGCACGAGAACCGCACCTTTTTTGAAAAGGCCCTGTTCAAAGGCAGTGTTGAAGATCACGCCGAAGAGTTGAAACAGCAAACCGGTGCAGAGGTAACCATCATCAGGTAAGAAGAGAGTTTTCGGATGCCGGATGCCTGTTTGCCCGGACATTGGATTGGTATGGGAATATCTGTTTACATCGCGATGATCCGACATCCGGCATCCATTGCATCGAAAGACATCATATGGAAAGCAAGCAGTACTACAAGACGCTGACGAGAAACATGATCCTGACCATGATTCTTGTGTCGTTTACCCCTCTTATCCTTATAGCGGGTATCATAGGACACAGTTTCGAAACCTCGTATCGGGAAAAGGTGCTCGCCCATTTGAGAGAAATGGTGCTGAAGCATCAGCAAAGCATCAACGGTTTCTTGCATGAAAAGCTCTCCAATATCGGTGTGCTCGTAAACTCTTATACTTTCGAACAAATGACCGATGAGGAATTCCTGAAGCAGGTCCTGACCAATCTGCAGATGGCGTACGACGGGGTGTTTGTGGACCTGGGTGTGGTCGACAATCAGGGCACCCAGATCGCGTATGCGGGACCCTACCGGTTGAGCAATGCGGATTATTCGACGACCGACTGGCTCCAGAAAGCCCTCCATTCCCATTACTTCATCAGCGACGTCTTCCTGGGGCTGCGCAGGCAACCGCACTTCATCGTCGCTGTAAAGCAGACATCGGGGGACAGGGAATGGATCTTGAGGGCCACCATCGATTTCCTCGCTTTCAACAACCTGGTCGAGAGCATCCACATAGGGGAGACCGGGTCGGCGTTCATTCTCAATAAGGACGGTGAATTCCAGACCACGCCGCGGTTGAAGCCCGTGCTGAACAAGAACCTCTTCCTGGAATTCATCAGTACCGACTTGGATGGATATTCGAGTGTTCAGCTCGGCGAGGACATCCCGTTGCCCAGGGAGCCCGTTCCCTTGAAGGAACGTATCAAGGACAAGGAAGTCATAGCCGGAGAGGGATGGTATTCGGGCAAGAATTTCGTTTACGTGATCACCCCGCTCAAACACGGCGATTGGCTGCTCGCCTACCAGCAGGAGGCGGAGGACGCCTTCGCGGACCTCTGGCGGTCGAGAAGAATCGCCGTCCTGATTTTTATAATAGGTGGTCTCGGGATCGTTCTTAAGTCGTATCTCCTGGCCAAAAGGATGGTGCGCCGCATCGAGTGCGCGGACCAGGAAAAGGAGATGATGAACGAACAGGTCATAGAAGCGGGTAAGCTGGCCCTGATTGGGGAACTGGCGGCGGGCATAGCCCATGAGATCAATAATCCGGTGGCCATTATGGTTGAAGAGGCCGGATGGATCGAGGATCTGCTGGAGGAAGGAAATCTGAAGGAGTGCAGCGACCTCGGGGAGTTCAAGCGGGCTTTGCACCAGATCAACACTCAGGGCGTGCGGTGCAGGGAAATTACTCATAAGCTGTTGAGCTTCGCCCGAAAGACGGACCCGAAGCTGCGCGAGGTCTGTCTGAACAGCCTCATTGAGGAACTTGTCGGCATTTCCGAGCAAAAGGCCAGGTACGGCAATGTGAGAATCAACATGCATCTCATGCCGGATTTGCCCCCTGTACATGTCTCGCCGACCGAAATGCAGCAGGTGCTTCTGAATCTGATCAATAATGCTATCGATGCCATTGGACAGAAGGGAGGAGTGATCGATATCTCCACCAGGGTCGATGGAAAATACGTTATCGTCGATGTGGCGGACAATGGCCAGGGTATCCCCAAGGCTATTCTTCCGAGGATATTCGACCCGTTCTTTACGACCAAACCCGTGGGCAAGGGAACGGGGCTGGGGTTGTCGATCTGCTACGGCATCATCAAAAAGATGGGAGGGGATATTACTTTGAACAGCGCGGTCGGCGTAGGGACCGCCTTCCACATATATATGCCGGTTCCGAAAGAGAGATTGTTCGAATGTGATAATTCCGCGGGCTTGCACCATGTCTCGGTCGCAGGCGCGGAAAAGTGAGTTCATTAACTTTCGAGGGAGGATATTCAGATGGAAACAGCGGTTGTGCTTTTGGTCGACGATGAAGTGCCGTTCGTGGAAACGATGACCAAGCGCCTGAGCAAGAGGAATCTGTCCGTGATGACCGCTTTCAGCGGGCCGGAGGCGCTGGGCAAGCTTGAAAATGAGGATGGAATTGATATAGTGATTCTGGATGTGAAGATGCCGGGAATGGATGGAATTGAAACCCTTAAAGAGATCAAAAGCATGCGTCCGCTGATCGAAGTGATCATGCTTACCGGCCATGCCACGGTGGAATCGGCCATCGAGGGAATGAAGCTCGGAGCTTTCGATTACCTCATGAAACCCTGCGACATAAATCAACTGATGTCCAAAGTGGAAGAAGCCAAAATCAAGAGAGACCGTCACCAGGAGAAAATCACCGAGGCGCGGATCAAGGAAATAGCCCTACGGCGTGGTGACTAGGGATACAGACGATGCCGGACAAAGAGAGAGATCGGACAGATCGCATAAGAATACTCCTGGTCGATGACGAGGAGGGATATGTGAATGTGCTCATGAAGCGCATGGCCAGGAGGAACATCGAGGTCGTACCCGCCCTCAGCGGCTCTCAGGCCATTAAGGCGCTTCGTGACGGGGACTTCGATGCAGCCGTTCTCGATCTCAAGATGGAAGATATGGATGGCATCGAAGTTCTCAAGATCTTTAAGAAGATGGACCCCGATATGCCCGTCATCATGCTTACCGGCCACGGTTCGGAGACGGCCGCAAGGCAAGGGATCGAATCCGGAGCCTGCGACTATCTCCTGAAACCGTGTGATCTGAAGGACCTCATCGCGAAGATCAGGGGTGTGTGCGGAAGGGGCGGTACCGTCGCCGGCGGGAGCGAATCCGGCGGGAGCGGCGGCTAGGTGATGGATGCCTGCTTATGATCTCAAGTCAAAAAGTGCGGTTCAACGAACGGGGTGAGGCAAAGGTCATCTGTCCGAGGTGTAGTGAAAAGGCGATCTTCAAGGCTCCGAAGTACAAAAAAGAATCGGGGCGCGTTGTGGCCAAATGTAGGTGCGGACTTCATTTTGTACTGAACTTTGGAGAAAAGACGGACCGGATGCCTCCGGGTGAAGCCGGCGTGGCGCCGGCTGCGCGTCTGAATGCCGGGAGCGTGGAGCGCCCGGATCAGGCGCCGGTCGCCGGAGTCCGAACGGCTTTGAAAGACGAGAAGAGCCTGAAGATTCTTCTCGTCGACGACGAGAAGGAGTTTATCGTCACTCTGGCGGAACGGTTGGCTATGAGAGGGATTTCGACGCTCGTGGCCGAGGGGGGCGAGGAAGCTTTGAGCCTTGTGGCGTCCGATGCGCCCGACGTGGTCGTTCTGGACATAGTCATGCCCGGCGTGGGGGGATTGGAGGTGTTGAAGCGCATCAAGGACCAGTCCCCCGCGACGCGGGTCATTCTCCTCTCCGCCCGGGATTCCGTGAAAAACGCCATCGAGGGGATGCGCCTGGGGGCTTTCGATTGCCT
>CAYOVG010000484.1:0-4219 GCA_964407285.1 uncultured Syntrophobacteraceae bacterium | reverse complement strand
ATCGACTCCATACCGCTCTTCCAGTATCCCGTTCTTCTTGGACGGATGAAAACGCGCGGTATCGATTCCTCGCGGGTAGACCCGTATCTTCGGCCAGGGGATCCCCCTTCCGGCCAGTTCCGCGGCAGTGCTCTGAGACGGCGCGAACACCAGGTCCATCTGATCGTAATACCAGATGGTGTACTTCCACATCAGGTCCTCGATGGAAGAGTCGTTGGTGAGGTGCTGAGCGTACTGGGGAAGCGCGGTGTGGTACGTTCCGTATATGGGCAGGCGGAGAATACGGGCTATGGCCAGGGCTGCAATGCCGATGGGCCCGGGCGTAGCCGAATGGATATGCGTGAAGCGGTTTTCGTAGCAATACTCGAGCATCTCGAGGAAAGGCGGATACTGCAGCTTCTGTTCGGGGTACTCCGGAAGCTCGTAAACACCCACCGGCTCGAAATTTCGGACGCCGGCGCCGTCGTCCCGCGCCCCGGCATTGCACGTAACCACGGTCAGGTTCTTGCCCGTTTTCAACGCCGCCTTCACCTGCTGCTGCAGCGTTCCGGCAACGCCGTTGACTTCGTAGAACGTATCGGTGAAATGCGCAACCTTGAGGGGCATCTCCGATTCGGGATCTTCTCCCTCCATCAGGAATCGTCGATCGACCAACTCACTCAACTCCCTGCCCTTCTTGAATGTCACGAAAGATATGAAGTAAGGCGCCAGCAGCGTGTAGAGGCCCCCCGCGGAACCCACGGACTGGAAGACATTGAACACGTTGGCCCCCGACAGGTGGTCCAGAATATGATTGGCGAAATGCAGCAGGACCTTGTTCGAAATCCGGTTCACGAAGAAAAACCATTTTGCGTCCATGCTCTTCGGATCGGCGTTCTTGCTTTCCGCAATTTCCCTGAGGTCCGGATCGTTCCATATCAGGTCCCCGGATTCGACGCGAAGCAATTCCTGTATGCCGACCGGTCCCGACTTCCGGTTCTTGGGCCACTTACGGTGGTTCCAGATGAATTGAAGCCGGGACAACAGCCCGAAGCTCTCTTCCTCACGCACCATGAGAGAGTGATCCAGGAAGCGAATGAGCACGTCTTTGCCGGCGAAGCGGTCCAGATCGAATTTCGTTTTGTAGAACTGATATGCGATTCCGTAGATATGGCGGGCCAGAGTCAGCGGCGTCGAGGTCCACTCGGCTACCTCGGCCATGCCGTTGTCTACTCCTTCGAAGAAAGCATCCACGTCTCCCCGGCTTTCAACCTGCGTGTAGCTGCGTCCGATGGTCAGGGAACTGTGGTCGTCGGAGCCGCAAATCAGGTTCTTTCTCCACGGTTCCGGCATGGCCGGGGCGATCCCGTGTTTATCGGCCAGTTTGAGGATGTTTTCGGGCGTCAGCCTGGAAACCATTCGCTGGATGCTGCCGTTTTGATCGACGCCTCGGGCCCCGTTGATCTCGAAGTTGCGAAAGAGGAGCAGCAGTTGTTCGAGGCGCTCCAAAGTCATGCGGTCGTTTATGGAAAAGAGGGGATGAGCGACGCCGCAATGAATCCGGTTCTGCCGCAGATAGGCCGCCAACTCGTAAATATTCTCTCGAACCTTTTGAATGTCCTCGTGAATCCGCTCGTCGATGTCGTACACGAGCACATGGACCTTACACCTGTCTTCCGGGAAGTACGCCGTAACCTCCTCGCTGATGAAAGTACCCGGCAATCCGGCGATTTCGAGGCACCCGGAAATCGAGTTGTGGTCCGTAATCGTCACCAGGGACATGCCTCGCTTCACGGCGATTTTGTACAGCTCGGCAGGTTCGGTGAAGCTCTCGGGGCAACTCAACTTCTGAAGAATCCATTGTGCAGGTCGTTTGGAGAATTTCGAGTGTACGTGCAGATCCACTTTCGTCATTTCGCTATCCATTGCATGCTCTCCCTATCCCGGTCCGGTCATTTCGAGAATTCAAACACAAACGCCGACTACTGCTGTTCAGCCCAACGCAACTCGTACGAAACGGCGCTTCCGCCCAACGCGACGCGTCATTCAATGAGAACGGTCTCACCGGCGCGCACCCTGTCGCCGGGCCGGACTTTGACGGACAGGTCCTCCCTCCACGGGACGACAACGTCCACCTGGGAGCCGACCCGAATGATACCGAAGACAGACCCCTTCTCAACCAGGCTCCCCTCCCCCACGAAGGTGTCGATGCCGCTCACGCTCCTTCCGGCGATCTGTATGACGTAACAGCCGAAATCCTTCCCCTTGAATGCGCCCTTTATCCTGGTGACCGTCCTCTCGTTTTGGACTATATGCAGCCCGTTCTCGTAATGAGGAAAGCGTTTCAAGAGGACCCGCAGGTGCATGGGCCCCATATGGACATTCCTGGACATGGCGGGATGATGCTTTATGAACTCGATCCGTCCCGTCAGGGGAACGCGATTGTAATGAACGTCGAAAGGGCTCATGAATACGCCGATCAGGATTCTTCGCCGCGCGATATCTTCACGCAGTATATCGTTGATGCTGATCCTTACATCACGTTTGATGGCGATGATTTCCTCGTCGGGAGGAATCTCTTTCACATAGACCACCGTACCATCGGCAGGGCTGACGATGTTCTCACCTTCTGGAACGACGCGTCGAGGATTTCTGAAAAACCAGATGAAACGCCAATACAGGCATCCGAAAATGCAAAGGACAACAACGCATGCCGTCACTACGATCATTGCATGAGACTCCATGCCTTGTCTCGAGTAATCCTCACCAGGGCGACACCGGAGGCGAAGGGAAAGTCAATCACTTCGAACAGGTCTTCCGTTCGCTTCAGGACCTTGAGCCATCGCTTCACCCCCGAATGGCGGAGAAGTTCGCGAATATAGATATTGGTATCATGCAGGAGAACATAGGTGTTTTTGCGCGAATGCCCGAGGACGTTCAAGAAGTCCCCTTTCGCGCTCTCAAATGAGTGGTTGCCGTCGATAAAGGCCAGATCGATCTCCGGAAGCCCGAGCTCGTCGAAATCCCGGAAGAAGCTCTCACTCGTGAGCCTGTAATGGGTGACGAGCCGCTCCACCCCAAAACGGCGGAAATGTTCTTCCACGCCGGCGGGATCGCTCCATTTGCCCGTTCCGCCGATGGTTTTGAACGGTCCGTCCTTGAGCAGGGAATAGGACGGATCGATGAAACTGAGTTGTCCCTTCCCGTTGTCCTTGAGCCCCAGACCAAGGCACACGACGCTGAAACCGAAACCCGAACCGATCACCACCACGTGCTTCGGCCTCAGGGCGCGCGCAAGCCCATAGTAGAGAAATCCGAACCCGAGGTTGAGGTTCCCGGGTTCTTCGTAATGACCCAGCGGTTTTGCACGATTGAGAATGTCGCCAAGCATATCCGTGTTAAGACTGAAATCAGGCATTCAGGACCTCTCCATTTGTATATGACATCGTCTCTGGTTGCTGATGGTTTGTCTCAGTGGATCCGATACGGCGGGGCGTCGTCTTCCGGTTGCGACTGCACGGTCGATCCTATGGGCGCTCTCCGGTCCCTGAAATAGGCATTGCCGCGGATGGCTTTCGCGCATTTCTTGACATCGGCGACCCGAAGACTCAGTTCATCCATGTTGAACGAACATCTGAACTCACAGTCGACAATCCCGATGGACAATGAAATGAACGGGTATTCCCTTTCCGTGCCGTCGCGGCCTTTTCCGCGTATGTAGCCTCGCTTGCGGTCCGTTTCGCTGTAAAGCGACGGTACGTCCTTTTCGAAAAGCTCGATGATCGTCAGGGAGATATCCTCGGCGCGCTCCAGCCCCGCAATGATGACGAAATCGTCTCCGCCCACGTGCCCCAGGAATTCGCCGCCGCCGCCCGCTTTCTTCAGCGCATCCTCGAGGACCGCGGATGTGAAAAGAATGACCTTGTCTCCCCTGTCGAATCCGTAGGCATCGTTGTAGACTTTGAAATTATCGATATCGATGTAGATCAGACTGGAAGGCGTGAAGGAAGCCGCACGCCGGTTGATCTCCTGTTCGATGGCGACATTGCCCGGAAGCCCCGTGAGCGGGTTGGCTCCCTTGGCCATTTCGACCTGCACCCTGGCGAGGGTGTCGAGCATCTTCTGAACGGAAATCGTCCCTATGAAGACCCCTTTCTCGGTTACGATGATGTCGTCGTACACTTTCTGATTGTCGCGGTTCATGGCCGCCTTGGCGACCTTCTCGACCGCCTCGTCCGCC
>CAYOVG010000483.1:2505-4243 GCA_964407285.1 uncultured Syntrophobacteraceae bacterium | reverse complement strand
CGGGTTTGCCGTTTTCGCCAAGGTCATCCATCCCCGGCCCATCATTCATTTCCTGTACATCCAACATCGAACACCTCCGGTCCATAAAGCTTCGGCACCCCTCCCTTGAGACCGCAGAATCATTTCTGCGATCCGATATGGGATTACCTTTCATCGGGTATTTACCGGAGCGGGCATGGAGGTGACGGAAAAAATGGAAAAGAAAAATTTCCCTGAGTGCCTGGTTTTCCCGCCTGACAACTGGAAGTGAGCAATCGCTTTTTAAAAAGAAGCAGCGGTAGAAATTTTGGGAAATTTACGACACACCGCCGGGAAGTCCGGTAAGTAACCGGCAGCGATGACAACCACTTTTCCAGGGGAATATTATGAACGCAACAATCGCGCCGGCCGTGGTTTTCGACACTATCCAAGTGACACCGTCCTGACCCCATGGCCCGAATCGAAAACAACCTCATTGAAGCCGCCAGAAACGTCCGCATTGCAGAGGTGTGGTTGCGCCTTGGCCTGCCGCCGGTAAAGGTTGGCGCGGCGTTTCATTCCCCGTTTCGGGAAGACAAAAAGCCCTCCTGCCAGCTGGGCGGCGCCAAGAACATCTTTTTCGACCATGCCACCGGCGAGTCCCTCGATACCATCGCATTGACCCGCAAGGTGCAAGGCTGCGGTTTCGTTGAAGCCGTGGCCTTTGTCCTGGAGCGCACACCGGAGAGTATTCAGGGAAAGCGTAAACAGCGCCCATGTCCGACACCTGCAGTGTCAGTAGATGCCATCGCGGAGCTGGCCAAAGTCCGCGGCTGGAAACCTGAAGCCCTGCAAGCCCTGGGTGCCGAAGCCAAAAACGCCCAGGCGCCCCGCGAAGTGTACTTTCCCATGCGCGACGCCGCCGGCAAACAAGTCGGCACGCGCCGGCGACAGGCAAACGGGTCTCCATACTCGGACGGGGGCAAGGTCAAGTGCGTGCGGGGTTCCAAACAGGGGCTGATCTGCCCGTGGCCCTTTCCGGATGATCCGGAACAACCCGTGCTCATCGTCGAGGGCGAGGCTGACGCAGCCGCGGCGCTCTCTGCCGGGGAAAAAGCCGTGGCCGCTACACCGGGCGCGCAGCCTTCCAAAAATTGTCTGCGCCAGCTGCAGCTGCTTGTCTCCGGACGCAAGGTGGTGATGTTTCCCGATCCGGATGAGGCGGGCAGAAAGTGGCTCAACCGGGTGGGGAAAGCCTTGCTGAACGCCCAGTGCCCGGTGCGTTACGTGCCGTCCGCCGATGATGATCTGGACAAGCGGTTGCGACAGGCCGCGTCGCCCGACAAGGCCCTCGCCGATTTGATCGAAACTGCCATTGCCTTCGAACCCCAAAAGTCGAAGCCGTCGGGAACGAGAACGCACAGCAGTGGACTTGTCCAAATCCAGGTCAACAACCGCCAACTGCGCGATATCATCGCCGACGCCTGGGCCGCCGTTCACGCCCGAAACAATCCCGCAACCACTTGGCAAGGCCCTCAACCCTTTATTTTCAAACGCTCGGGTGGGCTCGTCCGCCTGTCTTGCGGTGAACACGACCTGCAGATCGAGCCCATGGACGAACATGCGGTCTTCGGCATGCTCGCGCGCGTGGCCGACTGGGTGCGAGTGACCGACGAGGCCTGCATCGACACCTCGCCGGTAAAGGACGTGGCCAGGGATATGCTGGCTTACCCGGACGAGAGGCTGCCGCCCCTGGATGCCGTGGCCACGACGCCTTTGT
>CAYOVG010000483.1:1285-2405 GCA_964407285.1 uncultured Syntrophobacteraceae bacterium | reverse complement strand
CGCAAGATGCTCACCGCCGAGCTTTCCAGGGGAAGGCCGATCATTTTGCTGGACAATACCGACGAGCGCAAAAAGCTCGACTGTCCCTCGCTGGCTTCGGTCGTCACGGCCGAAACCTGGACCGACCGGCTTCTGGGCAAAAGCACCATGCTGACCATGCCCAACCGGGCCCTGTGGCTGATCACCGGCAACAACCCGGCGCTGTCCATGGAAATCGCCCGGCGCTGCGTGCGCATCCGTATCGACCCGCGGGTGGATCGCCCCTGGCGGCGCAGCGGCTTCAAGCATCCCGTGGTCGTGGAATGGGCGCGGGAAAACCGTTGCCGGCTGGTACAGGCCATACTGGTTATCGTGCGTGCATGGCTTGCGACGGGACAGCCCACATCCGATCAGCGGCTGGGCTCCTTCGAGCGCTGGTCGGCGGTACTCGGTGGCATCCTCGAGGTCGTGGGCATCCGCGGCTTTCTGGGAAGCCTGGACGATCTGTACGATGCCTCCGACGCCGAAGGCCAGGCATGGAGAGAATTTACATCGCAGTGGTGGGAGACATTCGGCCAAGCCCCCGTCAAGGTGGCGGAGCTGAACGACTTTTGCGAGTCGCGCAACCTGATGGTGCCAGAGCGCGGCGACGGTTCGTACCGGTCCCAGGAGACCCGTCTGGGATTTGCACTCAGCCGTGCCCGGGACCGGGTGTTCGGCGGTCTTCGGCTGACCCGCGCCGAAACCCGCGGCAGGGCCATGCGCGGCGCCCACTATGCGCTGGTCAAGCAAGATCCCGATACCAACCCCGGTCCGCAATCCGATCCTCAATACGAGGACGGTACATACGTTGAGGAGGGCCGTACATACGTGGTGCATACGTTTGAGTCCCAACGTATGCACGGTCTATCCGATGATAAATAAGATGGTTATGAAAACGGTACATACGGTGCACACGTTGAAGGGGGTACATACGCGGGTGCGCGCGCACGCACGCGCGCGCCTGCGCACATGCGCGTAGACGGCACAAACGTATGCACCGTATGTACCGATGGTGCAACCAGCCGTAATAAAAGTGAAAAATGCGTACATACGTTGGCGCCGAACGTATGTACGAGGTCTGCACACGTATGCACCGATG
>CAYOVG010000483.1:0-1185 GCA_964407285.1 uncultured Syntrophobacteraceae bacterium | reverse complement strand
AATGCCTGCCGGACAGAATCCGAATCCCCCCATGGTCTGCTGGCTCGATGCCCAAGGCCGCCTGAACCACCTTCGGGTGCATGCGTTTATGCAAACGCAAGCCTGCGCGCCATACCGCCCGTTCATCCCGCGCATCGCCATCAACCACTACGGGCTTCAGAATCCCGGGAAAATCGTAGGTCAAATGGGCTGGGAGCAGCTCTGGCGTGCAACCGAACCCCGATGGAGCTTCGAATTGTCTCTGCTTCCGGGCGAGCTTGCCGATTTCGCGCCATGGATCGCTTCCCTGGCCGAGGCCCATGCCGCCGGCGACAGCGCCCTCGTCGCCGCGCCGCCCCATCAATGTCATTTCTGGACCGACCGCAACGGCGGCATCCTCGACTGTCGCTATGCCTGGAGCGCGGCCGCCTGGCGCAACATGGAAAGGTTCGAGAAAAAATCCGGATCCGGGCGCTTCAAGCGAAACAGGAACGCATGCACCGTACCAACGGTACCGCGGCCGCGACAGGTTCAACCCGGATCTAAATCCACTTTGCCGGAAAGGAGGACCGACAACCCCATGAAACGATACGCCAACGCAGAAAAAGTGCTGCCCAGGGACCTGTTTGAAAAGGTCCAAAAACACCACACAGGCATCCTCTGGGTGCCGGCGCGAAGCCGGTTTTACAAGGAGCGCCGCCAGCTGGTCATCGCCCTGCGGCTGCAAGGCATCGAAAGCCGCGAGATTGCGGTTTTGGCTGGCGTCACCCCGCGCCGGGTCAACCAGATTCTGGCCGCCCACCGCCAGGCTGTCGGCCCCGGGGGACAGGAAGCGGTGTCCGCAAAGTAATTTTGCAGGGGCGGGCCGATCGTATGGATAGGCGAAATCCGCCTTTCCCCCCGGACCCCGAGATGCTGAAACAATAGTTGCGGTGATCATGGCTGACGACAAGGCCCAAAACAGGATCGGAAAGCGCGATGTCAAACCGCCCGATAGCCGGTATCGTCGCGCTGCGTCCACACGGGGCATCGGGTCACGTCCGGGCCCCGGCGCGCCCCTGGGCAACCGCAACAGTCTGGTTCACGGCATCTACGCCGACCGCTTCATGTCCGCCGAGGAGCGCCCTCTATTCGAGACCATCATCGGGAATCTCTACCAGGACTTTGTGTTCAACAAGAGCTCGGACTTCATGCAGGTGGAACTGG
>CAYOVG010000482.1:0-4270 GCA_964407285.1 uncultured Syntrophobacteraceae bacterium | reverse complement strand
CAAAGGCGCCGTCCTCGAGAAAGACATCCACCTCAACCGTGGGATTGCCTCGTGAATCAAGGATTTCTCTGGCGTGGGTTTGGACGATTTTTCCCATAGTGCTCTCCTTCCCCTTCTCTTTCATGTCTCAAGAAGGCAAATCGAATTGCAGTGCAGGTTGAGCATGACGGCATACATCCCGTCTCATTCCCTCGCCTCCGCATGGGGACGAGGGAATTGTCAAATACAATACCCTGTAAAGGTGCAAACCTGAAAAGACCGGGCCTCCGTTGTTTATGCTTCCAGGTTGAGAGCCGCATGTCGCGCGGCCCCGAGAAGGGCCGTTTTGGGATTCATGATCACCCGCACCGGAATGTCCCGAAGCAGGGGCCTCATGCGGCCCTTTGCCGTGAAGGCGTTCATGAACTCGGGCTCTTTGAGCTTCGCAATGATTTTTGGGGCAATGCCCCCTCCCAGGTACACGCCGCCCGTGGCCATGAACTTGAGGGCCAGGTTTCCCGCCTCAGCCCCATAGAGGGAAACAAAGAGTTCCATAGCCTGAACACAGAGGGGGCACTTTCCTTCGATGGCGTTTTGAGAAATGATTGGAGCAGGTTCCGCGTCGCGCATCCGGTCCGTCAGCCAGGAGGGTTCTTCGGCCTTTGCCGTATCCCTCAGAAAGTGATAGATGTTGACGAGTCCCGGTCCTGAGACGACCCGTTCGTAACTCACGCGCCGGTGCCGTTGCATGGAATAGCCGAGAAGCTCCATCTCCAGGTGATTGCGGGGTGCGAAGTCCGCATGGCCGCCTTCCGACGCAAACGGCCTGTGGGTCTCGCCATCCCAGTACAAACCTGCCTCACCGAGTCCCGTACCTGCAGAGATGATCGCCATGTTGCCCCTTGCGTTTCGGGCGCCCTTGTTGAGCACGACGAAGTCCCTGGTTTTCAGGACGGCGATCCCGTAGGCATTGGCTTCGAGATCGTTGATCAGCCCGACACGTTTTAGGTGGAGTCGCTTCGCCAGGTTCTTCGAATCGACCACCCACGGGAGGTTTGTCGCTTCGCAGCGTCCATTGCGCACCGGACCGGCAATTCCGAAAGAAGCCCGGGTGAGATCCTGGTGGTGGAGGGAGAGGAACTCTCCGATTGCCGCTTCGAGACTGGTTCGCTCGCGGCTGGGAAAGGTCTTTTCCGCAACGATCGTGAGCTCGTCACCGGTTGTTTCAACCAGTGCGAGGCGGGTATTGGTGCCCCCTATGTCGCCGGCCAAAATCATATTCCACCTTGCTTCCTGTTGAAGGGATGATCGTTCCTCATGCAGGACAACCCTGTCCCTGCCGGATCAGAGCAGCGGCACGTCGTAATTGAGAAACGCGCGAACCTGATGGATTCGGTCTCCTCCGGACTCGTGGACGGTGCCGTAGCGCAAGCGAAGGGAAAGTCCCTTCAGCCAAACATGCTGAAAGCGGTACTGGAGATCGGCATCGATTTCGTTTTCGTCGGGAAGTTCTTCTCCCGTGGCCGCATCCTTGCGTCCCGTGCCGATGGTGTAGAGCGCGTACATGCTCAGGCCTTCCACGAAACGTTTGAAATCATAGGAGAGTTTGAACATGATGGCGTCCTCGCCGGCCGTATTGAAGTCCCTCACCTGGCAGCTGGTGAATCCCGGATAGGAGCTCCAGGGGTTGATCATGTTCCGGCTTGAATTGGTGCTGGTGAACGCCGCGGTCAGGGTGGCGCTGCGGCAACTCACCTCCACAGCGACACCTCCCTGGGCCGTTTGGAATGAAGACCCCGTGAGTCGATTGTCCCCCACACTCTGCTGGTCGGAAAACTGGGCGCTCAAGGCGAGCCCCCAGTCCCCCGTCGTGACAGCCGCGAACTCTCGCAAACCTGCCACGTCAGGGAGCTCCCGCACGACCCAGGTCCACAATCTCGAGTCGGTTGTTGGCGTCGGGGTGTTTGCTCGAAGGCCCTTCGGTCACCACCGCGATGGTTCCATCCATCTCTCTGGCTTTGAGCCAGTCGGCAACGTAGGCTTTCCAGTTATCGGGGTGCTCCTCTTCGTGCACAGGATACACCCCCGAAGAGAACTGTAATTGCTGACACGTGGTTTCCCGGGAACTGATGGCGACGATCCAGGTGTGCAGACGCAACCGAGAGATGCTTCGAGCTGTGGTGCCGCTGCGCGTGGGGACGAACACGGCGGCAGGGTCCGTGTATTTGAGGACGGTCTCCACACTGAGGTCGATTAGCCTGGCCGGGGGCACTTTGCCTTTGAGTTCCGCCCCCTTGAACAAATCTTCGGGACTGATTGCGGTGCGATACGGCTCGATGGCTGCGGCGATCTTGGAGAGCATGGCGGCGGCGTCTACGGGGTAGGCTCCCATGGCCGATTCCCCAGAAAGCATGACCGCATCGGTTCCATCGAGGATCGCGTTGGCCACGTCGGTGGCCTCGGCACGGGTGGGCCGCCGGTTGGTCGTCATGGATTCGAGCATCTGAGTCGCCGTGATCACCGGTTTGGCCCGCATGTTGGCATTTCGCATGATCCGTTTTTGCACGACGGGAATCTGCTCGATGGGGAGTTCCACGCCGAGGTCGCCGCGAGCGATCATGATGCCGTCCGCCGCGATGATGATGTCGTCCAGGTGGTTGAGCGCCCTTGACCGCTCGATCTTCGCGATGATGAAAGGCTGGTGCCCGAGAGCGGCTGCAGCATCCCGCACGGCCTGGATGTCCGCCGAATTTTCCACAAACGACTGGCTCACTGCGTCCACTCCGTTTTCCAAGGCGAACCTGAGGCACTTGTGATCATGCTCGGTGAACGCGCTGATGCCCAGGTGGATGCCCGGGAGGTTGAGTCCTTTTCGGGAGCGCAGCTCACCGCCCACGATCACGCGACAGCGCACATCGTTTCCGTCAACCTGTTCCACGTCGACCTGGATCAAGCCATCATTGAGAAAGAGGGCATCGCCCGGTCTCACCACATGGGGGAGGGGGGGGAAGGTGACGGAAACCTTGTGCGCATTGCCGACCATGTTCTCCGTGGTGAGCGTGAAGAGATCCCCCGGATTCAATTCGATGGGTTCAGTGGCAAAATTTCCGATCCGGATTTTGGGGCCCGGCAGGTCCGCCATGATGGCCAGGCGGAGTCCCGTGTTTCGGGACGCCTGGCGTAAATTCTGGATCACTTCCTTGTGAGCTGAAAACTCACCGTGGGAGAAATTGAGCCGTGCGACATTCATCCCCGCCTGGAGCAGCTTTTCCATCATCTCCCGGGACTGGGACGCCGGACCTATGGTGCAGACGATCTTGGTTTTGTTGGGGGGAAGGGGCATTCGAATCAACCTTTCACAATCGAGTGTTTTCCTCAGTGCCCGGCTTTCACGCATCCAGAGGGAAGGGCCTGTCGGCCGCAGCAGAAGAGAGCGGACATCTCCCGGTTGCACCGGTTCTCTCCAGGCATGACGACTGTTTGCTTTTTAAGGCTCCGGCTGCGAGGCGGCGAACAGCTTTTCCACTTCCGACAGGCGCCTCTGCGCTTCCTCATTCAACGGCCCGCCGGCGGTGACCACCTTTCGGACGGCCTCGAGAAGCTGCCAGGCTTCGCCTTCACGGCCCTTGAGCATCAACGGGATGGTCTCCACAGCTCGGCGTTCGTCCAGGAGAAGCATCAGGTAATGATCGCGGAGGTCCTGCTTGAATTCGGTCAGGCTTTTTTGAGCACCGTGCTCCTCGCGGATTCGCCGAAGCATTTCAAATCCCCGCTCGTCAGCGGCGTTTTCGGGCATACGGATGTAGATCATGGCGCGAATCGCCGCCTCACGCAGTCCGCCCTTGTCCACGTCGGCCCGCAGTTTCTGGATCCGACCCTCAACAGAAGCTCTGTGATCAGGATCGCTGCCGGGGCGCCCTCTGGGCGGTGCATCCGACCCCCGAAGCCCCAGCAGGGCCTGCAGCCAGGATTGACCGTACACGCCGAAAAATAGATGTTCGGTCATCATGTCACGCCAATCGGTGTAAATGTTGAGACTGAGCTTCATCCAGTCGGAAAAGTTCCGTTCCCACTGCAGGAAGGGATTGTCCTCCGCGACGGGTTGACGGTTTTCGTTGACATCATGGGCCGCCGAATCCAGCGGCTTCATGGCGGGATTCTGATCGGAGAGCATCTCGTATCCCAGACGGAGGGGATGCATGCGGCGCAGCCATTCGGCGCCCCCTTCCGTGGCCATGGCTCGAATCAAGGGCTGCGCGGTCGTGCGGTAAAGACCGTGATCGATCTCCGA
>CAYOVG010000481.1:0-4292 GCA_964407285.1 uncultured Syntrophobacteraceae bacterium | reverse complement strand
CAACCATAATCCTAATGAGGATGCCTGCTCATTTTGGGCTCACGGATTCAGGTGGTTTACAATGGCGGCTTATGCCGCATATGGACAGGAACGCTATCTACAAAGTGTTATGCACATTACCTCCCTGTCCCATATTTTATTTGGAATACATCCAATGTTATTCATTGGTCATGAGTCATCGACAAGCCTTTTGATCTGGTCAATAGCCGGTAGAATCATACATTATTCGTCTATTTCAGTCTGTTTCAGTCTGTACTACCTTGCATTTTCTTTCGCACCCTGTGTAGAGAATTCCTGCTGAGGCCTGTTGATCTTTGTCATATTGCCGTCAGTACCGACCTGGTTGGCTACCAGGATTAATTGATCGCTGATTCTGGCGAGATTACCCTTGACCTGGAGCTGTTCACCGGTCCGGACTGCAACATTTTTCAAATCATTAACGGGACCAAGGTCTGCGATGATCTGATTTCCTTTTTCCGTCTTCAGCATAACCACCTTGTTTTGCCTGTCCGTTCCAGAGATCTTGACGTTCTTCTCGCGAATTACCTGCCCTGAAACCTGCCGCGGCTGCCCTGCATCGATCTTTTTCCTTGCAGCCTTCGGCTGCTCGGGTCTTTGGACCTGCACACTATTGTTTTCAACGCTTACCTGCCTTGCGAACAAAACCGGACGGTTACCGACGCGAGCCGTCTTACCCTGGAGTTCGATCTGTTGCCCCTCTTTCAGTTGGATTCCTTTCAAATTATCGACAGGCCCCAGGTCTGCAATAATCTTATTTCCCTGCTGAGTCTTCACCAATACGACCTTGTTCTGATGGAACAACGCCCCTGAGCGAGCAAAGCCCCTTGGTCTGCGTGGATTTGCGTTTCCGGTCTTATCGCATGAAGCCTCGTTTCAAAAGATCTGCGTCCTTCTTCACTGATATGTGTAGTTAAGGTTAATCGTGCGAGCGGATTGCACCAATGGTGCACCTTCCCCATTTCATTAAATATTACAGTGTATTAGATATTAGGGCCGATACGAGAGTATAGCCTGCCCCAAAGCATTTTTCATTCCAGCGATAGAAACAACCGGACCGGTTCAGATCATATCACTCCAAGCAATTGAGATAACAACGTATTTCAGCCAACTCTACAAGCCTCATTCCGTTCGAATAGGTATTTTCCCCAATTTTTTCAGAGTAGAATTTTCTTTATCCTTAGGTATCTGCCAACAAGTTCGTCTATCAGATTGAGGCGACAAGAACATGCGGTTCCGAACGCCACCCCTTTTCACCAACCGGAAATGACGGCATCCGGTGATGTTCGGGAAAGGCGTTCTTGAACCCTACCAGCGAAAGGAAGAAGACATGAAAAGAAATCTTGCCCGAAAAATATTCAGTTTCGTTATTGCAGCTTTCTTTATCGCAGCCCTGACGCAGGCCATGCCGGCAAAGGCCGTGGACTGGAGCGAGTGGGAGTACGAGGCCGGTGAGGGACTGCACCAGGAAGAATGGTACGATCCTACCGACTGGTTCGATACGGCCGGTGAAGGCATCTCGTACGAGACCGACTGGTATGATTACTCCTACGGCTACAATGAGCCGTACGGATCATATGGTTATTATGATTACGACTATTATGAACCGTACAGCTACTACGGCTACTACGAGCCGTACGACTACGACTACAGCTACTATACGAATGATTGGTACGGCGATGAGGGGCTCTTCGATTTCTAGTCCGTCAAGCAACCGATCCGAGTAATGAAAATGGAGGAGATCCTTGCCGCTCAGGAAGAAACCGAGCGCCGCAAAACAGCCGGCGTACCAGCGCGCGTGGCTGTGAGCCGGCGATTCCCGGCAGTCTCCCAGGAAATCAGAATAAAGCCAGATAAAGCCAGGAGGAAAATCCATGAGGAATATTATAGCTTATTCACTGGTAGTGTTTATGGGCCTGACAGGGGCGGCGTTCGCCCAGCAGCAGCATCACTACGATCGGAAGATGCAGGATAAAGGCATGTCCCAGAGCCGACAGACGAGCGATCGGGACACGATGCAACAAACCCGGCCCCAGTACTACGAAGAGCGGCAATCTCAGCAGCAGCAGACCAGCCGCAGACAGCCCCAAGACATCAACCGGGTGCAGGGACAAGTCCAGAGCATGCGTACGGTCAACCTGACTGAACTCAATGAGCAGCATGTGTTGGCGAAGATAAAGACCCGGGACGGGCGCATAGCCAGAGTCGATCTGGGACCGAAGGACCGGATCTCTCGGCTCGACTTGCAGCAAGGCGACCGGATAACGGTGTTCGGTACCAGGGGCAAGGTCAATGACCAGTCGGTCCTCATGGCCCGGCGCATCCAGACCGATGGGCAGTCGGTGAACATCAGCCGTGCGGGAGACCGTGGCCTGAAGCGCTTCGACGCGCAGGTGCTCGGAACCAACACCGCGTCCTTCAAGCGGTTCACTGCCCCCGAACAGCTCTTCGCGCGCGTGCGCCTGGACAACGGGGTGACAACGACGGCTCTGATGGGCCCCACGGAAAACTATAAGAACGTGAACATCGAAGAGGGCGAGAAGATCTCGATCCTCGCCAGCCCCGCCAGCGTACAGGGCAAGAACGCGCTCATAGCCCACCAGGTCAGGGCGGACGGCAAGGTGATCAGTGTCGACTGGGGCAAAGCTCAGAAGCAGGGTCAAAGTCGCCAGATGCAGGACCAGGGCGGGCAAATGCAGGGCCGGCAACAGCAGTAAGACACGGCCGAATCACGGCCGGATGGTAGAACCCCGGGAAAGTCTTCGAACCGGCTCCGTGTCCGCTCGCGAGGCCTCGCGAGCGGACACAAACCATGGGATGGCGCGTTCATACATCATTCAATCAGTCCGTGGCATGGTTCATAGACCGTGTGTTTGAGGCAACACTCGAGAGGACTCACCGTCATTCCCGCGCAAACGGGAACCGGACATCAAGGCTTCCCGGCCCCCCTCCCCGCCTGCGCGAGGACAAGCTTCGCGGGAGGCGACCCTGAAGTGTCGCCCCGCTTTGAACCATGCCCAATCCGTTCCATTCAATTCGTCCGCACCGCGGGCGCCGCCTTGACATTGACGCGCATTACGGGAATAATCATGCCCGTATTCCATGTAAACGGGGCGCCGGCCTCGTGTTCAACCAGGTCTTTAACCAAATCTTTGCCGAAAGAGCCGGGGGAAAAGATGCAAAACCCGATAAGCATCAAGAATGAGTACCGGACCGCAGCCATCATTGCCGGCGGCATGGTTGCCGCGCTGTTTGCCTATGCGGCCGTTGTCGAGGTATTGATCCGCCAACACGAAATCTTCAAGGGGTTCCATCCCCAGATGAATGTCGAGAAATTCCGGGACGGGCTCCTCGGAGTCGCGTTTGTGGTCTTCATCGCCATCAGAGGCATCAGAAAATCGATCCTCAAGAAGAAGGACGAGGACGGGCCGCAGGCGCTGGCCAATAAGCTCAAGATAGCCACGATAGCCACCTTCGCCCTCTCCGAAGTCCCCGCGATCTTCGGGTTGGTTTTGTTTCTGATGGGCGGCCTCCACAAAGAATTCTACATCTCTTTTCTTTACTCCTGCCTGTTGATGACCCTTTATTTTCCCAGGTATCAGCATTGGGATGCGTGGATCCGGGGACGCACCCTATCCTCTTTCTATTGACATGCACCGTCAATCTTCAGTGGATGCCGAATACCGACCGGAGGGCGAAACCCCGCCACCGGACGGAAGGCGGAGGTCGGTGGTCGGAAGCATGCAAATCCACTCCGATCTCCGATCCCCGCCCACCGATCCCTACCTCACCGGGCAACGCTTCGCTTTTGACCACGGAACGGAAGTCGTCAATCGGAGGTCGAATAAATCAATTCCGATCTCCGACTATCGGCATCCGTCTCCATGGTTTTCTCGCCTCGACCCGTGAAATGGTCTCATCTCTGCTCTCCAGTGAACCCACCCCTCCCGGCGCCGCCTCCCCTCCCGACCCGGCAGGAATTGCCTGCCCGCAGGCAGAAATTGCGCCATCATGAAAACCGCGGACGCATCCGCAAACCGACGCGCCGAAAGCGCCCCCTCCCCTTCGACTCTCCATTCCCCCTACTCCCTCTCTTTATGGTATCGCAATTGCAATCACATATTCCGAATCGATGACGGCAGGCAGTCGGCCGGGGATTTCCGGGCGCCCGAATGAACCCGCCACGACGGCTCGTGCGGGCCCGGCAGACCGCTTCTACCGCATCCCCATCCCTGTACAGGAACGACGATTAATGGACGCAAGAGCTATCTCCC
>CAYOVG010000480.1:0-4319 GCA_964407285.1 uncultured Syntrophobacteraceae bacterium | reverse complement strand
GCGCCGGAAACGCCGCCGGCGCGCCTGCCTCAACCGGATCGAACGGCGTGTACTTCTTACCGTACTGCACAAGGTTTTGCAATTGAAAGAACAATATCCACACACGCTCTCGGGGTGTGCGGCCTGCGTCCGTCTTTGTTGGAGGCCGGGAATGCTACCGGCGCCAGGTGGCGGCCAAGTGCCCGCCCAGGCGGGTTCCCAGCGCAAGCAACGTCAACGTGGGCGGCAGTCCCCAGGGTTCCGGGATGACCGAGGCGTCGCAGACGTAGAGCCCGTCCCGCCGGGTCTTCAGATGGCGGTCCACCACATCCCCGATCTTGGCCGTACCTCCCGGATGCGTCGCCGTAAACCAGGTCTTGAAAATATGGCGGGCGCCCGCATGGTTCAAAATCCTCCGGGCGTGCTGGTATCCCCGCAGCAGCTTCTCCCGGTCCGCGGCATGGAGCCGCTTGCGCACTCCGCCCCGCGCGGTGAGACGCCCGCCCAAGCCGTCCCTGACTTTGACCATGATGGGCAGGATGCGTCCGTGTGCGGGCCATCGGTGGAAGCGCAGCACTTCCGCCGCGAACACGGAGAAAATCCACCTCGGCCAGACGAGGTCCGTTAGAATATATCCTTCGCCCACATCCTGATATCCCGCGACCATGGGAAACTCCTCGCCGTAGCGGTTGTCGTCCGTTTCCCCCATGGCCGCCAGCAAGGGATCGAAAAAGAAGTCGCGCCCGGCTTCCCGGAATCCGGAATTTCGCAGGATGAGCGGGGTCCCGATGCCGCCCGCGGCCAGCACGATGACGGGGGCGGTTACGTGTCGGGTCCGCCCTTTGTGGGTGAATTCCACAGAGCCGGGGGAACCGGCGTGGGTCGCCACGCGGTTCACATGCACGCCGGTCATCAGCGACGACCCGTTGCGGAGCGCCTCGTCGATGTAGTTCCGCGCGGTCCATTTGGCTCCGTAAGGACAGCCCATGGTGCATTTATTGCAGCCGGGACGGCATCGTTCCTGGTAGACGAGTTTCGGGAGTCTGCGCCACGGATATCCGAGAGCCTGCGCGCTTTCCAGGATCCTTGCCGCCGCGGGACCCATCAGATCGTCCGACAAGGGCGCCATGGGAAGTTCCCGTTGGAGCCGGTCCACGTAGGGGCGGAGATCGATACCGCGGGCATCGAACATCTCATACGGGGGATCGAAGGCGCATGCGTAATAGAGGATGGAACCGCCGCCGTAGACGATTCCGCGTATCAGAGCCAGAAGCTGTGGGGTGAACAGGAGGCTTCTGCCCGGAATCAGGGCCATGGACGCGTTTTGAAGGATAGTTCCCCGGATGGGATCTCCGGATCCCTTTTCCAACACGAGGACTTTTTTCCCGTGCCGGCTGAGTTCATGCGTGACGGCCGCTCCGCCCGGTCCGGAGCCCACGACGACGGCGTCAAAGGATGCGTCCTTCAAGATATCCATGAAATCCCCCTTGCGTCCGTCATGCATCCGGGGTGGAACGCATCGGAGAGCATGCGGCCGACGGGCTATCCCCTGGGCGGGTCGGCATGGCGGTGGAGGCGCCTTGCGATGGAGCCGTATCGGGTGGTTTTCTCACAAAGAGGAACGAACATGATCTCCGTGGAACCCGGCGATACGGGATCGTCATGCAGTTATTTACTGGGATACCGATCGGCGCAACCGGTGAGTATCCCGAGAGGGAACGAATCCGGGTACGGCCGGATGTCATGCGCCGGTACTTCCGGTGGATCATACGCGGAGCATATTACGTTATTCACAATGTATCAAGCGGTGTCTTTTCTTCCGAGATGAGGCGTTTATGAAATCCCCCCTTGCGGCCGGCATGCATCCGGGTGGGAACAAGATCGGAGCGAACCAGTAAACGGTTTTCTATCCCGGTGGCCGGTTGAGGTTGCGGCGAGCGTTTCCTCGGAAGGCCGTTCGCCGGTCATCGGGATTCGGTCAGTGAACTGGTGGGAGACAGCCTCGAATCGGCTATCGAAGCAGTCTTGTCCGCTGCGGGAATCAGTTTTCGCAAAACGAAACGCGCGGAACGTATCGAGGGGTTCGATCAAACGCCGGATTTCATCATCCCGAGTGAGTTCAACCCGCAGATAATCATCGAGGCGAAGATCACGGAAGACGACGGCGCGGCTCGGGATAAGGTCACCCGCATTCAGCATCTCGGGGAATTGAGCCGCGCAGGACGTCCGCAGCACATGCCGAAATACGAAGTCATCGCGTGTATTGGAGGCCGCGGTTTCGGGGTGCGCCGTGAGGACATGAAGAAAATGATCCTTGCGACGAGGGTAAAGGTCTTTGCCATGAAGACCCTCGATCGGCTTGTGAAACATACCCGGTTGAAGGAGTACCGGACAACGTAGATCAATGTCGGGGTTTTCCGAAATCGGGATACCGCTTTCGGTTCTTATTCTCCGATTCCCTTTGGATGTCCAGGAAAGATTGTGGAGCAAGGGAAGTCAGACAAGACTGAAAAACCCTTCGCATGATCGAACAACCGAAGGCCATCCAGGCCCAAACCCCGGCCGCCTTCGGTTGCCGGGTTAACGACGGAGGGGCCCTACAAGCTGTGTGATCGTAAGCTGTTGCTATTACAACTTTTATGGACTATTGTAGCCCCGTCGCTCTTAAACTCCTGTCATAAACGAATTTGCTACAGGCTGGATCATGCATTTGTCGCATGCCCACGCTGCTGGACCAGGCTTTTCGGGGAGAATTGTAGAAAGGAGGTTCAAGTATGAATGACCACGAACCTTTATTGAAGATACGTTTCGACGGCGAGGCGGTCGGTCCAGGGAAAATCCCGGTTTCCCACCTTCTGCGCTTTCTTACTAACATGAACAAAGCGCTTCAACGCACGGGCCGAGTGTTACTTGGCGAGGCTGAAAGCGTGCGCCGGGGACGGCACCCTGGTAATATCAAGGATGAACTGGCGTTGGACCTGGTGCTGCTTACTCCCGGCAGTTCTGCTGCAGTGCTAGGATTCGAGCGGCGGAGTGGCCAGGCAGCTTTGCCGGGCATGGATTTCGGCCAGGAAATTCTGGAAAACGCCATTTCCGGCCTGAATGATATTCAGCGCTTCGGAGATTCACTTCCACCCGGCTGCGACGCCGGTGTTCTGCTGGCCTGGCGCGACGCCGGAGTTCTTTTCAACCAGGGTGTAAAAGAGATCGTTTTCACACTGAATCTCCGGGAGCAACCACTCGCGACGCGCTTCACGCCGGAAGGTTTCACGCGGATTCAGGAGCGCATCAAGGGGCCACAAACCAATATCCGTACCATCGAGGGACGGCTTCTCATGGCGGACTTCAAGGAGCACGGCACGCGTTGCCGGGTGCATCCAGCGGCGGGGGAGCCGGTGCTCTGTCTCTTCGACGAGGCGCAAAAGGACGAGGTGCTGGAGGATATCCTGCATTTTGTCCGCATCGTAGGCGAGGCCAGAGAAGATCCCGCTACCGGCAGAATCGCGAGCATCAAGATTCATGATATAGAGCGTCTGGAGGAAAAGGAAAACGAAGCCATCGATTTGCTCCCGCAGGGAACGCCTATCTCCCGCAGTTTCTGGGAGTCGCCATCATTGGAAGAACTCGCACAGATGCAGACTGTCAAACCCATGTCGGATGTTCGGGTACTTTTCGGAACCTGGCCGGGCGAGGTCGATGACGGGTTTGAAGAGGTGATAGACGAACTACGGCATGCGCACATGACGGAGCGGAAAGCAGTATGAGCGATGCCAAGATAATTCTCGACACCTGCATTGTTTCGTACGTCATGAAAGGCGGTCCGCTGGCCGAGGCTTATGCACCGCATCTTCACGGCCGTTTGCTTGCCATTTCGTTCATCACGGTCGGCGAGTTGTATTATGGCGCGGAGAAGGCCAACTGGGGTGAAAAGAAACGCCGGAAACTCGAAACAACCTTGAGAAATTTCGTTGTTATTCCCTATGACCATGAAATCGCCAGATGCTATGGTCGGCTTGTCGCAGAACGCAAGGGCAATCCCATCGATCCCAATGACGCTTGGATAGCGGCATGCACCGTCCGGCATGGTGTTCCGCTCGTGACGCATAACGCCCGTCACTTTAAAGGTATATCGTCGCTGCAGCTTATAACGGAGATGAAATATTCTGAGAAAGGATGATGGGACTATGCCGTAAAAAATAACAAAGTATAACGGAAAAGTACCTTATGAAACTGACCGATATCAAAATAGAAAATTTCCGGGGTATCCGTACGCTGCATCTGCTTTGTCTATCGCCTCGAAATCGCTCTTGCCCATGCAAAGCAGTCCCAGGTAACTCTTC
>CAYOVG010000479.1:0-4323 GCA_964407285.1 uncultured Syntrophobacteraceae bacterium | reverse complement strand
GGGGAAAGTACAGCCGCAACCGCCGAAGCAGGCTGGGGCTGGAACTGCCTCCGGATATGCCCGAACCCGGGAGCAAGGGCAGAATCTGGGTCCATGCTCTTTCGGTCGGCGAGACCCTCTCCGCCGTTCCGTTGCTCGATGCTCTGAAAAGCCGGTTTCCCGACGCTCAAATCGTCTTCTCCACCTCAACCGAAACCGGACAGGACATCGCACGGGCAAAATTCGGCCCGTCGGTCTCTTTGCTCTTCTACCTTCCTCATGATTTCCCGTGGGCAATGCAATCGCTCGTTCGGCGGTTAAAGCCGTCCGTCTTCATCCTCGTGGAGACCGACCTATGGCCTAACCTCCTCGTTGCGCTGGAGCGGCGAGGGGTCCCGGCAATCCTCGCCAACGGCAGACTGTCTCCGGGATCGTTCCGGCGGCTCAGGTATCTGCGCCCCATCGTGCGGGACCTTCTCTCCCGGTTTCATCTCATCTTCGCGCAATCCGAAGCGGACCGGGAACGCTACATGGCGTTGGGAGCCCCGGACCCCTCGGTCAGGGCGGACGGAAACCTCAAATTCGACGCCGCGTCGGCGACGCTTTCCCCGGATGCGGTCGGGAGACTCCGCGAAGAAACCGGAATCCGCCAAGGATGCCTCGCCTGGATAGCCGGAAGCACCCATGCGGGGGAAGAGGAAATAATTCTCGAGGTCCATGCCCGGTTGCGGAACCGATACCCGGACCTTCTGCTCATACTGGCGCCGCGCCGGGTGGGGAGGTCCCCCGAAATCCTCGCGCTTTGCAGGCAGTACGGTCTTTCGGCCGTCACCCGGTCTTCGGGGGCTCCTGCGGGCGATGCGGCCGTTTTCCTCGTGGATACCCTGGGGGAACTGGTCTATTTCCATGCCTTTGCCTGCATCGCGTTCATCGGCGGCAGCCTGGAGCCCTTCGGCGGCCACAATCCCCTGGAAGCGACGGTTCGGGGAAAGCCCGCGGTATGGGGACCGCATCTTTTCAATTTTCGCGAAATCGAGGAAGGATTGCTGAAAGCGGGATGCGGCCGCAGAGTCGCTTCGGGGGCTGAACTGGAGGCTGCGGTGAACGGATTTGCGGCGAACCCGGAAGCCAGGATGCGAACGGAAAGGGAAACGGCCGATTTCTTTGCGGCGCACACGGGGTGCAGTGCGAAAATCGCCGCTTCCCTGGACTCTTTCTTGCCACCCGGCAGGAATGCAAGTGGCGGGAAAGATTTAACCTGAGAAAAGTTCGGCAAGCATCCGGCGGAGCGCCTCCCGCCAGTGGACGTACGGAAATTCCCCGAGCGTATCGGGAAATCTCTTCTCGAGGACGCTGTAGGACGGACGGCGGGCCTTCGTGGGGTACTCGTCGGTGCGGATGGGATCGATGCGGACCGCTTTTCCCTTGCGGCGACTCCGCGTTTCCTCCTCGATGGCGACCGTGAAGTCATACCAGGACGCCACTCCGGCGTCGGTGTAGTGATAAATCCCGGCGGGCGTTTCGGAAGACAGGGCGATGCGCCACAGGAAGCAGGCCAGGTGGCGCGCCCAGGTGGGGGTCCCGACCTGGTCGGCGACCACTCCGAGGACATCGCGGTCCTCGAACAGTCGCAGCATGGTTTTGACGAAATTGGCCCCGTGGGCGGAGTAGAGCCACGCCGTACGAACGATGAAGGAACGGTCGGGGTAGTTTTGAAGGACGACCTGTTCCCCAGCGGCCTTGCTTTCACCGTAGACGCCGATGGGGGAGGATGGATCGCCCGGCTGGTAAGGGCTTCCCTTGCGGCCGTCGAAGATGAAGTCCGTGGAGACGTGAATCAGCCGGGAACCCCGCGTACGGGCGGCATCGATGATGTAACCCACTGCCGTCGCGTTGACCGCGAATGCGACGTCTCTTTCGTCTTCCGCCCGGTCCACGGCCGTGTAGGCCGCCGAGTTCATAATCACGTCGGGTCCGGATTCGTCCACGACCTTACGCACCTGGACGGGGTCGGTGATATTCACTTCCGGCAGGTCGCAGGCGACGATTTCCACACCGGAAGGCGCGGACCGCTTCAGTTCATATCCCAACTGACCTTTATCGCCGATAATGAGAGCTTTCATGATCAACTCCGCGTTTCCTCGAAGCACCGGGAAAGAGGCGCTTCTATCGATTGAAGCACAGCCGGTCGTGATGCGCCGGCGGACGGGCGGTTACGGTCGCGCCCGGAGGCGGGAGCGCAATTACGGGAACAGGTCCGCCTTCGTGAACGGGACTCCCATCGCATCCTTGGGGGAGATGAGCGGATCGCCTTCCAGGGGCCACTCTATATTCAAGGTGGGATCATTCCAGATGATGCAGCGTTCGTGATCGGGCGCGTAGAAGTCGGTGGTCTTGTAAAGCACCTCGGCGTATTCGGACAGCACCAGGAACCCGTGAGCGAACCCCGGAGGCACATAGATCTGCCTCTTGTCGGCGGCGGAGAGCCGGAGTCCGTACCATCTCCCCAGCGTGGGCGAACTCTTGCGCAGATCGACCGCAACGTCGAAAATCTCGCCCGCAATCGCCCGGACCAGCTTTCCCTGTGCATTCTCGATCTGGTAGTGAAGACCGCGCAGGATGCCCCTTCCAGACCGCGAATGATTATCCTGCACGAAACGCGCACTGATGCCGAGCTGATCGAATACCTTCTGATTGTAGCTCTCGAAGAAAAAGCCCCTCGCGTCTTCGAACACCTTCGGTTCGACGACGAGCAAATCGGAAATAGTGGTTTCAACAAGTTTCATAGGCCATCCTGTAGTGATCTATCCTCTCTTCCGGAATGCGGTATGGAGACTTCCATACAAAATATCGGCATCCTAAGCTGCGAAGGTCAAACGAAAGAATATGCCGGTTTCTCAGCCGTAGGAAATTCTCATACTACAATATTTCTTCCTTGCATGCACTCTATTTCTCTTTCGTCCTTCGTTTCGACAGTCCGGTAAGGGCTTCGACGGAAAAGCGGGTAATGTGCTTCGCAAGACGGTCTATGTCTCGGGTCCCGGGTTTCCAGTGGTACAGACTTTCCAGGAGAGGCCCGGAGCGGTGGTAGAATATGCACTGAGCCATGATGCTCAGGGTGCATTGGCGCATGAGTTCCTCGTCTGCGTCCTCTCCCAGGTAGCCCCGGACGATGGATTCCAGGCGCGCGAAGATGGGCCGCAGGGTCTCGGGGATCAGGCGTTCGAAGGCTGCCGTGGGTTCTATGATCTCTCTTCCCATGAGCCGTCCATGCCAGGCGGGACGGCCCTCATCGAGGGTCCGGGAGAGAATGGTTTTGACAAAGCTGTGCAGCCGTTCTTCGGGAGGCGTATCTCGTGGGAGTTCGACATCGAGCGGATATTTTTGCCGGGCCGACGTGAGGGTGTACTTCAGTACCTCCAGGTAGAGCCCTTCCTTGTCTCCGAAATGGTAGTTTATGGCGGCCACATTCGCTTCCGCTCTCCGGCAAATCTCCCGGATCGTCGCCGCCCGGAAGCCGTGCTCCGCAAACACCTCTCCGGCGGCCTGGAGCAGCCGCTCACGGGTCGTTCCGCTCTCCTCCTCCCTGATCTTCATTCAAACCCCTTCCGGTATGTAGTCTCATAAGGAACTGGAATCGTCCATAGATTGAAGAGCGCCGGCAAGTCGGGCTCAGCGCTCTCAAACGGGAGTTTAAAACAGGTGTTTACGGATTGCAATATTTGTTTTATGATTCGATTGCTGTTGATGTATAATCCCACTACAGCCGTATCACACTGAATTTTCGAAGAGGTGTTGTGACTATGAATCCTGTATCGAAGCGGGTGATCGTTATCGTCTCACTCGTCGCCGTAGCGGCCGCCGCCGGGTTTGCCGGATATACGTTCCTGCGCAACGGAAGCCGTCCGTCCGTCAATTACCGAACCGCGCAGGTCAAGCGGGGAGATCTTGTGGCCACCATCAACGCCACGGGGACGTTGCAACCGGAAGAGGTCATCGACGTGGGCGCCCAGGTGGCCGGAAGAATAACGGCCTTCGGGAAGGACAAATCGGGCAGAATAATCGATTATGGATCGGTCGTGGAAAAAGGGACCGTCCTGGCCAAAATCGATGACGCCTTGTACGTCTCTACGGTGGCGGAGGCAAAGGCCCAGTTGGAACAGGCCAAAGCCGGCGTGCAGCGGGCTGAAGCCGACCTGGGGCAACTGCAGGCCAAGCTCGTCCAGGCGGAGCGCGAATGGAATCGCGCCAAAAAGCTGGGGCCGTCCGACGCCCTTGCGCGGAGCGAGTACGATGCCGCGCTGTCGGCGTATGAAGTCGCCAAAGCCAACGCGGCTGTCGGAA
>CAYOVG010000478.1:0-4333 GCA_964407285.1 uncultured Syntrophobacteraceae bacterium | reverse complement strand
CGCCTGGATATGATCCTGGCGCTTCGCCCGCCGCTCCCTCCTATGTCTCGCTTTTACACCACCATGTTTTGTTATCATGCCAAACGATAGCATGAGTGGGATCTACTGGCAACAGTCTTCTCTGGTGTGCTCTGATTGATTTCGGAAATTATTCTGTTGTCATGTCTGCGATGTCAAAGTACCTTACCTTCTTGAATCCGGTTGGAAGCGCATGCCGCGGGAAACGCCGGATGAATTCCGTCAAGGAGTTTGCAGAGGCTGACGGTCAGCGGCGGTACACAGTCTCCAAGGTTCTTAAGCGTCTCGGGATTGAACCGTCAAAATCGCGTGACCGGAGCCAAAAACGAGGACAAATGCTATCATACATGATGGAGCATGATGCGCGTTCAGTACTGGAGGTGCTTGCTTCGAGTAGAAATCTCCACAACAAGCAAGAAGGTGAAAAAAAGGAGATGCCGGATGCAGCTCTCTGGAACAATAGCCTGCCGCCGGCCGAACAAGATGAGCGCTGCTGACATGCAACCAACAATTGTTCAAGGCACTGTGATGTTGCTCTGTTAAGGACATGGTATGAGATTCGAATGGGACACAGAGAAGGCTCGCTCTAATTTGCGGAAACATAAGGTATCGTTCGAGGAAGCCGCAACAGCTTTGAAGGACCCTATGGCAGCAACGGGCTACGACCCGGACCATTCCGTGGGGGAAGAAAGGTTCGTAACCTTTGGTGTCTTTGAAAGGGGTAGATTGTCGGTAGTGGCTCACACTGAAGAAGATGACACTCTTCGAATCATCAGCGCGCTCGTTGCGAGCAAAGGAGAGAGAAAGATCTATGAAGAAGAATAGCCAAATCGACAAAGACGATTTACGTCCGGAATATGAGCGCTCAGACTTCCCTGATGGCTTGGTGCGTGGGAAATACGCTGAGCGGCTTCGCAAATCATCGAATATTGTTGTACTCAAACCGGAGGTGGCTGAAGTATTCCCAAATGAAGATGCGGTGAATAACGCCCTCCTCTCACTCATAGAGCTTGCGCAAAAAGCCGCACGCCCAACAAAGCGCTCAACCGGACGCGCTAAAAAAACGCGCGCCGGTTAGCTCATTGTTAGGCTCAATGCCTTTCAAATAAGCCGATTACCGTCGCCCCCACGAAAGTGGGGGGCCGGAAAGCCTCGTAGAATCTGGATTCCCGCTTAAAGCATGCGGGAATGACGGGTGAGGGGCCGGCCCGAATGGGTTATCCGAGGCTCCCGCTGAGCAAGGTTCCCTTATTTGAAGGGTATTGGCATTAGCCCGCCGGCAAATCCTGAGCGGATCTTTACCACCGCTGATTACAACCGGCTATGTTTTCGACGAGGTGGTCACCTTGCAAGGAGATATTTGATGAAAAAGACAGTATGGATTTCGTATGATCTAGGAGTGAAAGGAGACTATGAAGGGCTCTATTCCTGGCTCGATAATCATAAAGCCAAAGAGTGCGGAAACAGCGTAGCCGTTTTGGAGTATGAGTACGCTGATGCTCTCGCGGAGGATCTGCAAGAAGATCTGTCCCAAAATGTAGATTTTGCCAGGCATGATCGTGTCTATATAATCTGGCGCGAAGACCGCAAAATGAAAGGCAAGTTTCTATTCGGAAAACGCAAGGCTGCCCCATGGTCGGGTTACGGTTCTGAAGAACCTCAAGTAGATGAGGAAGTGCAATGATATGGCAAAGAATCTCTTGTTAGATAGTGGGTTTTGGTACGCCTTGTATGATGACAGAGATTCCCATTACGAGGATGCACAGATCCTTGTCGATCTCCTGGATCTCCATAATCTGATCATTCCTTGGCCCTGTCTTTACGAAACTCTCAATACAAGGTTTGTGAGGAGGCGTGCATGGCTTAATAGCTTCTCGGCATATGCAATGCGCAAAAATACTGCGCGGCTCGCCGACGATGAGTATCGCTCGCATGCTCTGGAAAGAGTCCTTAGAAGTCAAACCCCGAGGCTATCTCTTAGCCTGGTTGACGAGGTCATAAGAAGTGCTCTCTTGGATCCGAATATCAGAATAGGTGCGATGATTACCTTCAATGAGACTGATTTCCATGACATTTGTTACTCAAGGAATATAGAACTGATTGGTGGCTAACGATGGCCTGAACCGGCCGCGAAACCACGCGGTGCGAATTGGTCGGCGTTCTCCGGAAGCTCATTGGCCGCGTGCTTTCTCGCCGGTTACGCTGTTGTTGGCAGTGAGACGCCGCGCGGCGTCTTATCTTCTTCATTTCGAACTGGTAGTCAGCAAGTTCAATCAGGTTTATGTGGGATAGGCGAGCTAAACAGGGGTTACCCCAACATTGACTCTGTCGGCTGAACTCGCGGAATTGGCTTTGAAACAGGAGAAGGATTGGGATTACTCCCAATCAGACACCGGAGATTATCACCGGAGCTTATCGAATCCCCCTTCCTTGTCCGGCCGGTAATCGGCATCCGTTATTGTGGAAATCGCCTTAAAGACGAACAGCCGGTTCAACCGGTCTACACGTCTACACGCACACTCGTGCAAAAATAAATCGCGAAAACCGGAAGCTATGATAAGATATTATGAGTTGGAAACAAGGCTTTCCGGGGCGCGGCTCGGTTTCATGTCGGGGATCGGTCCCCTCCCCTCCCAGCCTGTACGGGAATGAGGCGAGAAAGACGCTCGCGTCGAACAGCGAGCGGTCGATGATATCCCACCCCCGGTGGACACAGACACGTACCGCTTGACGCGCCGCCAACGAGAGGAAGCGCCGGCTATGACGGGCATACTGACGATCGCATTCAAACTGCTGGTGAACGACCGGACAAGATTCATGACCCTCATAGTGGGAATAACCTTTGCGGTGTTTCTCATGGTCCAGGTGACGTCCCTGTTTGCGGGTATCCTCGCGAAGTCGTCCTCCACCGTGAACAACATCGGAGCCGGGTTCTGGGTCATCGATCCCGCCGTCAAAAACCCGCTCAACACCATCCCCATGCCGGACAACGTGCTGGAGGCGGTCCGAAGCATCAACGGCGTGAAATACGCCGTGCCCCTGTATTCCGGCGTCGCCCTCGTCAAGTTGCCCGGCGGAATGTACCAGCCGGCAACCGTCATCGGACTCGACGACGCCAGCCTGGTCGGCAGGCCGGAACTGATCGAGGGCAATATCGAGGACATCTATGGAGAGAACGCTTTCATCGTGGTCCGCGACCAGGAGTACTCGAAGCTGGGGAGCCCCGGCATTGGAGCGAGTTTCGAAATCAACGACCACCGCGGGACCATCGTCGGCATAGCCCAAGTGGCGTCCAGCGGCCTGTTCGGGATTCCGTCCCTCTACACGACCTACAAGCGCGCCATCCAGTACATACCATCCACCCGCTTCACCATTGCCTACGTGCTGGTGGAACCCAAGAACGAAAGCGATATCCCTCACATAAAGAAAGAGGTCGCGGCAATAGGCTACCAGGGCATGACCAATGATGAATTCAAACAAAGGATCGCCAGATTTTACATCTTCCAGACCGGACTCGGCACAAACATTCTCATGATGACGCTTTTCAGCTTCGTGGTGGGGCTGTCCATCTCCGGGCAGACCTTCTACGCATTCATCCTGGAAAACATGGAAAAATTCGGAGCCCTGAAGGCCATCGGAGCCAAGAGCTACGAACTCGTGTACATGATCCTCTTCCAGGCTCTCTTCGCCGGAACCATCGGCTACGGCCTCGGCGTCGGCCTCTGTACGCTGCTGATCGGGGTCGCCATACGCAAGGTGCCGTCCTATACGGCGAAAATCACCTATTCGAACCTGGGCGTCGCCTTCGGCATGGTGCTCGTCATCGTCGCCGTCTCCAGCTACATTGCGGTCAGGAAAGTCATCAAGGTGGAACCGTTCGATATCTTCAGAGGTTGATCCGGTGTCGATCCGGGCATCGATCCAGTATTGGTCCAGTACTGGTCCATTGTTGATCCAGTATTGGTCCATTGTTGATCCGGGGGTTGGTCGGCATGACGGGCGCGGGCACGGCGGTAAAGGCGGTGGAACTGGTCAAATGGTTCGGCGAGGGGGAAACCCGGACCTACGCCGTCAGGGGTATCGGTTTTGAAGCCCGGTTCGGGGAGATGCTCTACTTCGTCGGTCCGTCGGGCAGCGGCAAGACCACGCTGCTCAGCATGATTTCCGGGATCTTGCGTCCCGACTCCGGGACCGTGGAAGTGAAGGGCAAGGAGATCTGGAAGATGGGCAACAACGAAATCGCGGACTTCAGGTTGAACACCATCGGTTTCGTATTCCAGGATTACCACCTCTTTCCGAAACTGACCACCCTGGA
>CAYOVG010000477.1:0-4374 GCA_964407285.1 uncultured Syntrophobacteraceae bacterium | reverse complement strand
CGTGCCATTCCAGCAGGTGGCCGGGGACGCCCGCATCGTCGATGAAGGCGCGAACCATCTTCGGAACGCTCCGGGGGAGGGCCGCTCCGGGATACGTGATGCCGAACCCCATGGTGTCGCACAGGCGGATCTTGATATCGACGCCGGATTCTTCGCGCAGCTTCATGAGTTCCAGCGCCATCGGGACGCAGAAGCCGTGGACGTCCGCCCGCGTGATGTCTTCGAAGTGGCACCGGGGCTTGATCCCTTTGTCCAGGGCGGCCTTTACGATCCCCAGGTACTTTTCCAGCGCCCCCTTGCGGTCGAGTTTGAGCTTGAGGAAGATGTGGTAATCCGACACCGACGTGAGGATGCCGGTTTCCGGAATCCCCATGTCCAGCACGAGCTGGAGGTCTTCCTTCATCGCCCGTATCCAGCCGGTGATTTCGGGGAACCGGTAGCCCTTGGCCCTGCACACATCGAGGGCTTCCCGGTCCTTCTGCGTATACATGAAAAACTCCGACTGCCGTACGACCCCCTTGGGGCCGGAGAGCCGGTGGAGCAGGTCGAAGATGGTTTCGATCTGCTTGACCGTGTAAGGAGGCCGGGCCTGCTGGCCGTCGCGGAACGTGGTGTCGGTGATGAACATGTCCTCCGCGGGATCGAGGGGCAGGAGCTTGTGGTCGAAGTCGATCCGGGGAACTTCATCGTACGGAAAGATCTCCCGGATGAGGTTCGGTTCCTGCACGTCGACCAGGCGATGGGTCCAGAATTTGGAGTGTTCGTGATCGAGGAGCCGCTTCTTCTCGTTCCAGTGCGCCATGGGTGTACCTCCTTATGGAAGCCGGTGAACCGGTGTATCGGGGACTGGGGGAATCGGTGAGTCGGTGAATGGGTGAATCGGCTCGTCCATTCGATCGCTCACCGGCTTTCATGCTTTCCTTTACTTCTTTACATCTTTTTCCACCTTGAGGCAAAGTTCCAGCAACTGGTTGATCTCCGCCTCGGAGGGCGCGCCGCTCAGGAGGCACGTCGCCTTCTGGGTCTTGGGGAAGGCGATGACGTCGCGGATCGACACGGCTCCGGTTATCAGCATGATCAGGCGGTCGAAGCCGAACGCTATGCCGCCGTGCGGAGGCGCGCCGTACTGGAGGGCTTCCAGCAGAAAGCCGAACTTGTCCCGCGCCTGGGCGTCATCGATGCCGAGCGCCCGGAAGACCTTTTCCTGCACGTCCTGCCGGTGGATACGGATGCTCCCGCCGCCGACCTCGATGCCGTTCAGGACCAGGTCGTAGGCGCGGCTGCGCACATTTCCCGGCTCGCTTTCCAGGAAGGGGATGTCCTCTTCCAGCGGAGCGGTGAACGGATGGTGAACGGCGGTGTAGCGTTTCTCCTCGGGGCTCCATTCCAGGAGCGGGAAGTGGGTGACCCAGAGGAAGTTCCACGAATCCGGGGGGATGAGCTTGAGTTGGCCCGCCAGCCGCACCCGGAGGTTCCCGAGCGAGTCGTTTACGATCTTGGCCTGGTCCGCGCCGAAAAGGATCGCGTCGCCCTCCTGGACGTGGAGGCGCTCCGCCATTTGCGCCCGAATATCGTCGGAGAGGAATTTCGTGATCGGGGACTGCCAGCCGTCCGGCTGGATCTTGATCCAGGCCATCCCCTTGGCTCCGAAGATCTTGACGTATTCGAGCATGTCGTCCAGGTCCTTGCGGGAAAGGCTGCCGCCGCCTCCCGGAACTCGAACGGCCTTGACGATCCCGCCGCGCTCGACGGCCTGCCGGAAGACCCGGAATTCCGAATTCGCAACGATGTCGGTGACGTCCACCAGTTCCAGGCCGAAACGGGTGTCGGGCCGGTCGGTGCCGAAGCGCGCAACGGCTTCCGAATACGGCATGCGCGGGAATGGAACGGGCAGTTCGACCCCGAGAAGCTCCCGGAACGCGAGCGTCACCCAGCCTTCGATCAGTTTGTAGATCATCTCCTCGGTGATGAAGGACATCTCGAGGTCTATCTGGGTGAATTCCGGCTGGCGGTCCGCCCGCAGGTCCTCGTCCCGGAAGCACTTGACGATCTGCATGTAGCGCTCGAAGCCCGAAACCATCAGCAACTGCTTGAAAATCTGCGGCGACTGCGGCAGGGCGTAGAACTTGCCCTGGTTGACCCGGCTGGGTACGAGGTAGTCGCGCGCGCCCTCGGGGGTGCTCCTCGTGAGGACCGGGGTTTCGATCTCGATGAAGCCGTTGCGGGCGAAATAATCGCGCGTCAGTTGGGCCGCGCGGTGGCGCAGCACGAGGTTTCGCGTGACCATCGGACGGCGCAGGTCCAGGTACCTGTAGCGCAGCCGTATGTTCTCGCTCACGTCCACATCGTCTTCGATCTGGAAGGGCGGAGTCTTGGCGGTATTGAGGATCTTCAGTTCGTGCACGACGACCTCGATAGCGCCGGTGCGAAGCTTCGGGTTGGTCATGCCCTCCGGGCGGAGCCGCACCGTGCCCCTGACGGCGATGACGAATTCGCCGCGAAGCGCATGGGCGCGCTCGTGCGCCGCCGCGTCGGACTGGGGGTCGAAGACCACCTGCGTGATCCCTTCCCGGTCGCGGAGGTCGACGAAGATGAGTCCGCCATGGTCGCGGCGGCGCTGCACCCAACCCATCAGGATGACCATCCGGCCCACCTGGTCAGTCCCCAGGCTGTTGCAGTCACTGGTCCTTTCCCATTCATCCAGGGAATCCAGTCGTACTTGCTGAATGTCTGTCTGCTGCTCGAACTGATTCACTCCACTATCCCCCTTCTACCTTGCTGAAACCGAAACCTTTTCAAACGTCGTCCTTGCCGAGCATCTTTCGCACCGTCCGCACGGCCGCGGCGAGCGGGACCATCTCCCGGCTCTTGCCGGCCATGTTCCGGACCTGTATTTCGTTCCGGGCGAGTTCGTCCTCTCCGAGGATCAGGACGAGCTTTGCTCCCAGTTTGTCCGCTCGCCGCATCTGGCTCTTGAGGCTTGCGGATTCGTATTCCATGTCGGATTCCAGGCCGGTCCCGCGAAGTTTTTGGTTGAGCAGGAAAGCCCGTTCGCGGGCGGCGTCCCCCATGGCGGCGATAAATACTTCCGGCGATCTCTTCTCAATGGCACACTCTTGCCGCAAAAGCAAGATGAGCCTTTCCATGCCCACGGCAAAACCTATTCCCGGCAGGTCGGGGCCGCCGAGGTCGCGCATGAGGCCGTCGTAGCGCCCTCCGCCGCCGACGGCGTTCTGGGCTCCGAGGCGGTCCGTGACGACTTCGAAGGTGGTCCGCGTGTAGTAGTCGAGGCCTCGCACCATGTGCGGGTCGACCTCGTAGGGAGTATCGAGTTCTTTCAAGTACTTGCGGACCGCATCGAAGTGGGTGCGGCACCCCTCGCAGATCGAATCCAGGAGCAGGGGAGCGTCCTTGATGATCGCCTTGCACCCTTCCACCTTGCAGTCGAAGGCCCGAAGCGGGTTCACGCTGAGGCGACGACGGCAGTCGGGGCAAAGCCCTTCGGTCCTCTGCTCCAGGAAGGCCCGGAGGACGCCGCGGTATTCCTTCCGGCATTCGCGACAGCCCAGGGAGTTGATGTGCAGCACCACTCCGGAGAGTCCCAGCCGCTCGAGGAGGAGCCGGAGCATGAACATGATCTCGGCGTCCAGCATGGGGTCGTCGATGCGAAACACCTCGGCGTTGATCTGGTGGAACTGCCTGTAGCGCCCCTTCTGCGGCCGTTCGTGGCGAAACATCGGGCCGACGGCGTAGAACTTGCGGGCCGTCGGGTCCGCCTGCAGGTTGTGCTGGATGTAGGCCCGCACGGTCGAGGCGGTGGCTTCGGGGCGAAGAGTGAGCCGGCGGTCCTTGCTGTCGGCGAAGGTGTACATTTCCTTTTCGACGATGTCGGTGCTCTCGCCGATCCCGCGGGCGAAGAGTTCCGTCTTCTCCACGATCGGAGTGCGTATTTCCCGATATCCGAACGTTTCGAGCACCTCTCGGGCGGTCTTTTCCACCTTCTGCCACCACCCGATTTCATCGGGCAGAATATCATTCATACCTTTTACGGCTTGAACAGGTTCCATACGATCCTCTATCGTTACCGGCGCTCGTCGGCCGCGGATACCCGGCGTCGGCGGCGTGGCGGTAACTGAAGCTGAAAACGAATTAGAGAAAGAAGTTATCCGGACCAGGTTTCCTTTCGGCTACCCAGCCGGTTCACGGATGGATCGCCAGGGTGAATTATACACGGAATTAGCGGTAAACGAAAATTTATAGAGGATCGAACGAGGAGATGTCAAGGAAAACCTGCAGGTGAGAGGCGGCGGGACACCGGAGAAGACTGTTGCGGTCTATCCACCCCCTAAAGGGTTGTATTCGGGGTGGTCCTTC
>CAYOVG010000476.1:0-4399 GCA_964407285.1 uncultured Syntrophobacteraceae bacterium | reverse complement strand
CTTTCTTGACCGGAATCCGACTCGTCTTTGCGGTCACGCCGCGGGCGTACCGCGTCTCGGGAGGCTTCATGGAGGCCGTGACCACCACATACAACTGGCTGCCTATGCACTCATACGGATTAGTGGTAAAGCCGCCCGGACCACGGGAGATGAAAAGCCTGACGGTGCAGTCCCGGGCGCCGGCCGCTCGGATCGTCTCCAGAATTATTTCCACCAGGCGTGGCCGTTCAGCCGGAACCGGCAACTCCACCGCGCGCGCGGAACGCTCCATACGGTCCAGGTGGCGGTCAAGCGCGTACACATTTCCGTTCACGCACTTGAAGGCTTCGAAAATCCCGTCGCCCCGGTGCACCAGGTGGTCGTCGATGGGCACCATCATCAGGGCGGGGTCGGTAATGATTCCTCCGTACCAACTGGAATACATCGCCAGGTACCCGCTCTGGTATTCTTCCTTCTTGAGCAGCAGGCGATCGATTATCCGATCGAAACTCAACCTTGCAACTGGTTCCGACATCCCTTGTTCCGGCCTCCCTGTGAACGGGTGAGTAGGTGAACGGGTGAGTAGGTGAATGGGTGAATCCATTCGATTGCTCACCGGCCGTCATATTTCGCTAACCAAAAAGTAACAGTATCTTAACAGAATCGGGAGGTCTGCTCCCGGCGCCGCATTGGAGTCTCCACTCCCAGGCTTTATAAGGATATGCCGTCACGGCCGCGGATACCCATGAACTATGAAAACATGTTCACGTCCAGCGAGAATCTGAGCCCGTAACCCTTTTTGCTCTTCCCGCGCATGGAAGTCCTTGAGTCTTTGGACTCATCGGCATATATTTCGCCTGACGCACTCCTCTCCGGAAGTGCGGAGCCTTTGCAAGCATAATCAAGGGACTGAAGCAGAGCAAGGAAAAAGAGGCGCTGCGGAGCACCCGGAGAGTGAATCCGACAGGTAGAAGGGGCAAGATTCCATGGCGACAAACGGCGGCGGACCTGCCGCAGTGGAAGCGATTGTGTTCGACTTTGACGGAACCCTTGCGGAACCCCGGCTGGATTTCAGTGAGATGAGGCGTCGCCTGTGCGTTCTGGCTCGCGAATATCTTCCCGATGTGTCCGGTGATTCCCCGCTTCCCGTGCTGGAATGGCTGAAACTGCTCATGGAGAGGGTGGGGGAGCGCGACCGTCGTGGGGCGTCGGCATTTCAGGCCCGGGCCGAGGTTGTTATACTGGATATGGAGATGGATGCGGCCCGTAACGGCCGGCTCTTTCCTTTCACGCGTTCCGTGCTGGAAGGGCTCCGGATGCGAAGGATCAAGACCGCCATCATCACCAGGAACTGTACGCCTGCTGTGCGAGCCGTGTTCCCGGACCTCGACAGCTATTGCCGATGTCTCCTTACCCGCGATCACGTTGATCGCGTCAAACCTGACCCGGATCACCTTTTCCGGGCGCTGGCGATGATTGCCTCCCCGCCGGAGCGGGCGGTGGTCGTGGGCGACCACCCTTTGGACATCGAGACGGGGAAGCGTGCCGGAGTAAGGACGGCGGGCGTCTGGAGCGGGAAGTCGACTCGGGATGATCTTGCCCGGAGCGGCGCCGATTTTCTGGCCGGTAACTGCGAGGAGCTTATTGAGATCTTGAAGGAGCAAGCCTTGATTTGAGATCTCGGAGAGGGTTCGCAATTATGAAGATTCGAATTTTGGCCTCGTCCATTCATACCCCCCACGCCCTGCTCAACTTCACCGGTTGGACCGATGCAGGCAATGTGGTCGAATCCACCCTCCTGGAGCTTATGGAATTGTTTCCGTGCCGGGAGGTTGCGGTTTGGGACATGGACGGATACTGGCATACCGGAGTGAACCGGCCCCAGGTTCGGATTCAGCACGGTCAGATCAAGGAACTGCAGTGGCCCGAATATCGTTTCCATGTCTGCACGCCTCCGTCGGGTGATCCGATCCTCATCGGCAATGGACCGGAACCCGACTGCAACTGGCGATCCTTTGTTGAAGAATTGCTGGGGCAATTGAGAGAATGGGGCTGTTCGGACGTTTTCTTGCTGGGGAGCATGCTCGACCAGATTTTCCATGATGAGGTGGTAATCTCATGCGCGATTCAGGACCCGCAGGGATACAACCAGGCGCATGAGTTGGGGTGCGGGAGAATCGAATATGAAGGTCCTGCGGCCATTCATGCCGCCATCATGCATGCCGCTCCCGGAAAAGGGATGAGATGCGTGAGCCTATGGGCTCACTTGCCTTTTTACATCAAAAGCCGGCATGAACTTCTAATGGCCGGTTACATCAAGATGTTGGGACGGATGGTGATGGGAGAAGCGCCCGATACCCGGCGCCTGGAGGAAGCCTGGCGGGAACGGCTGAACGAAATCGAGAGCGACATACAACAGGATCAGGACCTTCGCCACGCACTGGAATTGCTGAGGCAACAGGACCGGGCGACTCAGTCGATGTCGCAGTCCGGTTCCAAGATCGTCCGGATGGATGACTTCCTGAAAAAGCGCCAGGAACACGAACACGAAGGCGAAGACGGTCCCGACCCCCAACCGGATGAACCTGATGAGTAGCAGGGGAGGGGCCATGGAGACAATCGAAAACCGCGCCGGCTGCAATTGAAGTCGGCAGGAAGAGGAGAGGACGCGAGAATATGACACCGGAACAGAAATCCTGTCTTGCATACACCGTTGCTCACTTTCAGGAACTCGCGAGAACGAACCGCTATCCGGAGAACAATCTCGTTGAGCACGACAGGGGGCGATGCGTGATCTGCCGGCCGGATATCGTGCCCATGGACCCCTTTGTCGTCTACCTGGCAGTGGTTACGGAATCGGTGAAGGCGAGACGCCCGAGCGTCGATGAGAGCTTCGTGGAATTGCTCAACAACGACCTGGCGCTCATGGGGGAGACGGCTTCCATAACCGCGGAAGGTCTCCTGGAGGGAGATGAGGCCGCCGTTTCGTTCTGGAGGGAATGGGTGAGGGATTCCATTGCCACGGGATTGGGCCTTGTGGCCATCCACTGTCCGGAATGCAGGCAGTTCGACCTGGATGAAGCCGAAGAGGAGGGGATGGGCGATCTCATTGAGGAAAAGATCAAAGAGGTAATGGATTACCAGAAAGAGAACGCCTGTCGCCGTGGAAGCGACGACACGTAGCCGTCTTATGTTATTCCTCACCCGAACACTGGTTCTACTGGAATGTATTTTGCGTATTCATGGGATGAGGTATTTGCCCTGTCACTCTTACTCCGCGATAAGGCGCTGTGCGGCAGCGCTCCGGCGGGGCGCCGGGAAGGGGGTATGGCACTATGCCGAGCACGAGCAGGAGTTGTAATTGTTTCAACACTTTTCGCGTATCATTGGCGGTTTTCCTTCTGACCTGTTATGCCTGCGCCATGGGATGCATTCCCGATATTCACGCGAAGATGAAGTATAAGCCGATCGATATGCAGGAGGCGGAAGCCGTCGTGCGCCCTTCCGTTCCGAGGGACGGGCCGGGCAGGCTTGGGATCATTCCCTTCGGAGGGCCTTCATACGCTCGGAATACCGGCATGAACGTAACCGTGGCGTACTATCGGGAGCTTCTGCGCAACGGCCTTTTCTCGCAAATCACGCTTTTGCAGGAAGTTCCCCAGGATGGGCCGCCCTGGGCATATCTGAAAGGCTTCGACATGGTTTTGATGGGCAAGGTGGCGTACCTGCTCGCCGCGACTGGAGACACTCCCACTCAGCTCACCGTCGAGGTCCAGCTTATGGATGTTCCCACACAGCAGGTGATCTGGTATGTGAGGCAGAACGCATCGTCGCAGGCCGCCCAGGACCTGGATCTCATATGGTATACCGTTCCCGGAGAGCGCGCCCAGCCTTACCAGGTGATCGCGAGCGCATTGGGCCGGCAGCTATCGTCGCTCATTACCCCGCCGCCGCCCGAATCCGCGAATACCGGCCCCGGCAGCCCCGCGGTACCGCCTCCCTTCATCGGCGGCGCGGGGAATACGAACGGCGCCGGAAGCAACGGTCGCACCCCGTAGTCGCGACCGGGACTTTTCATTCCCACGCTCCTGCGCATGCGTGTTGAACTGAAGAAGGCGAATGGAGTAACAACGGCAGGGGAGAGTTTCATTTCCATCATGAGAGCCGGCGCGGACACGAAGCCCTTCCTGCCGTTGCGCGCCGAGAGCGTTCCTGAACCGCGTTATGAAGGCTCACGCTCTGCAAGCCGCCGGAAGAGATCATTCGAGTGCTCCCCTGCGTTCTCTACTTCACCCATTCACTCAACGTCGGTGTGGAGCTAAAACATTCCGTGAAGGGAATCCACTCGCACTGAGACGACAACTCGACGCCGTCCTGGATTACGGACACGGGCCGGTCCGACGAAACCACGATGACGATC
>CAYOVG010000475.1:0-4438 GCA_964407285.1 uncultured Syntrophobacteraceae bacterium | reverse complement strand
CCATCGCCGCGTTCCTTCTTTTCCTCTTATGGATCTCCCAGAGGCATATAATATAGACGGAAGCCCACGGAAAAAGAGGATACGGTATTTTTCTACTCGTCCGTATCCTCTTTTTCCACGGCCCATCGACGGTAAAATAAAGTACGGGGGGAACTGGTCTTGAGCGGCAACGGTTCCGAGAACCGGCTGCCTCGCATGAACGACATTTACAGCTTGAGCCTGCAATATATGAAATACGACACCTTGATTTTAAATGATCCCAGGTTTACGAAAGGCTTGGAGGGATTGCGGAAAGTATCGATCCGGGTCGCCGCAGCCGCCGGGATTGCCTCGATCACGGGATACTTTGCCGCCATCCCCCTCTTGCAATACTTGCGGGGGCTTGCGGGGGACGTGACGCTCGTCGCCTTCGGAGTACCGGAAACTTTTTTTGCGGTTATGAAGCTTTCCCTGGTCGTCGGTCTGACGGCAACCATGCCTTTTGGTCTGTACCTGGCCATGCGCGAACTGAGGCGTTCTTTTCCAAATTTTTCGCGGCGGGCGCTGATCGGGTATTGGGGCTGCTCGGTTTTGCTGTTTTGCATCGGGGTGGTCTTTTGCACGAATGTCCTGCTGCCCTACGGCACCCGGTTTCTGCTCGGATTCGAAGGGCCTTCCATAGCGGCTTTCATTTCCGTCGGCAAATTCGTCTCTTTCTGTTCGCTTTTGGTGCTCGGAATGGGAGCGGTTTTCGAAATGCCCCTGTTCATGGTCCTTCTCGCCCGCATCGGGGCGGTTACTCCCCATGCCTTCGCGAAGCGCCGGAGGTACGCCATTCTGGCGATTTTCATCGTCTCGGCGGTTCTGACCCCGAGCCCGGACGTTCTCAACCTGATGCTGATGGCCCTACCCCTCTGCCTTCTCTATGAAATCGGCATTCTGGGGATGCGCTTGCAAAAAGGAGGGCGGCCGCCTTCGAGTTGACGAGCGAATCGGTTTTCCCTTGCTGGAAAAGGGAGGATGTCTTCGAAGCAGAAACGACCAGAGGTTCTTTGGGATGGTGTTACCAGTGATGATCGGTTATGGCAGAATGGCAAACACCCGTGCCGGAAAGCCGGACCCGTCCTTTGGCTTGGGGAAAGCCACCACGACCAGGGCGCCCGATTCCGGCACCTCGTGCAAATTCGCCAGGAGTTCGATTTGGTAGCGATTTCGCTTCAGTATGTATGTTTCCAAAGAATAGTCGTTTTTCGAGGTGGCAATGCCCGGATCGGTGTCCGTCGTCTCGTGGCCGGAAGCGGTAATCTTGCGATTCTCGTAGAGATATCGCAGTACCTCGAGGCTCCAACCAGGATAGTGGGCGATTCCATTCGCATCCTTGTTCTGCATGGCCTCCATGCTGGGCCATCTCCTGCACCAGTCGGTGCGCATCGCCACGAAAGATTCCTCCGGGACGGGGCCATTTCGTTTTTCCCATCCCTTGATGTCTTCCATGGAAATGGCGTAGTCCGGGTTCCGGGCTGCTTTTCCATGGACGTCGATTACGACCAAAGGCAGGATCATCTCTTTCACATCGATCCGATCTACGGTACGCAAGCCTTTCGCGAAGTGGGCGGGAGGGTCCACGTGGGTTCCCCACTGGCCGACATGGGTGAAGGACTGCGCGTAAAAGCCGCTGCCCAATGTTCCCGAGCCGGGTTCGTACCCGTAGAGGGTTTCTCGCTTTTCATCGGGAAAGCCTTCCCAGCGAGGAATTCCCGGCGAGAAGGAATGGGTGAGATCGACAAATCTCTTCGTCCTTATCACCTGCCACGCGTCTTCGAGCGTAAGCTCTCCCGACGCCGGGCAGGAGGATTCCAAACCGAATACGATCCATGTCGCCAACAACAGTCCCGCAACGCCCCTGAAAATCTTCATACGTCTCCCCTTCCCCAATTGACGAGAATTCGTTGTCCCTGGACCGCCGACCGGGGATCTTCCGGGTTCGGCCAATACTGCATTCATGTCGGCCAACCAATCCGATACGTTCGGCTCGATTTCTTTTAAAACGCGTCCTTCGAAATTGCAACGCTTTTCCTTCAATTTAGTCCCGCGGAATCCCCCAACGAAACCGCCACGCTCTTGACCAAGGCGAACACCCTCGTACCCGGCTCGAGTTTCAAATCCCGGAGGGACTGCCGTGTGATGCGTGCCCACAGGGGACGTTCGATGTCCAGCAGGACGTCCAAAAAGGACTCGCCGGTATCGACGATTCTATCGACCGTCCCGGGGAAGACATTCTGGAAGCTCGTGCCTTCCGGCGCATGCAGGGCCACGGCCACGTGGCGGGCGGAGATGCGTACCCGCACCGGCGTTCCCTTGGTCGCCGTGACGGACGGCACCTTCAGGACGCGGGAGCCGAAGCGCAGGCGGGTCAGTCCGTCCGGGTCCTTCGTTTCCTCGACCGTCGTAGCGATCACGGAGCCGCGCTCGTCCCTTCCGAGCAGCGGTTGCAGTTCCGGCCGGGAAAACAGCTCCTCCGGCGAGCCGCACGCGGCCACCCTGCCCTTTTCCATGATCGCCAGGCGGTCGGCCAGGTTCAATATTTCGTCCATGACGTGGCTTACGTACAGAATCGGAATGGCGAACTCGCGCGACAGGCGCGAAATAAAAGGAAGGACCTCCGCCTTTCGGGCGGAGTCCAGGGAGGCGAGGGGTTCGTCCATGAGCAGCATGGCGGGGCTGGTCAGCAATGCTCGGCCGATGGCAACGCGCTGCTTCTCCCCGCCGGAGAGCTTGGCGGGACTGCGGTGGAGAAGATGTCCGATTCCCAGAAGCTCGATCACCGGGTCGAACTTCACGAACCGACGGTCCGCCGGCGTGAGGCGCATGCCGTAGACCAGGTTCGTTTTTACCGACAAGTGCGGAAACAGGCGGCCGTCCTGGAACACGTAGCCGATGCGGCGGCGCTCCGGCGGAAGGTCAACGCCTTTCTCCGCGTCGAAGAGGCACAGACCGTTCACCGCGATGCGTCCGGCGTCGGGGCGCGCGAGGCCCGCCACCATGTTCACGATGGAGGTCTTTCCCGCCCCCGACGGACCGTACAAGGCCGTGACTCCGGATTTCGCCCCTTCGAAGGAGGCGTCGATTAGAATATCGCCCTGTTTCCTGGTTACGCGTATCTCCAAAGCGGTCTATCCTTTATCCTTTGATGCGGGCGGCGTAGCGACGGGCCAGCGCCTCCGAGCAGACCAGGGCCGCCATGGCGATCAGCACGGAAAGGACGCAGAGGCGCATGGCCCCCGTCTCCCCGTCCGGAACCTGTGTGAAGGTGTACAGCGCCAACGGCAGGGTCTGGGTCTGGCCGGGAATGTTCGAAACGAAGGTGATCGTGGCCCCGAACTCGCCCAGACTTCGGGCGAAGGCCAGGATCAGGCCCGTGACGATGCCCGGCGCCATCAGAGGAAGGGTCACCGTGAAGAAAACCCGCAGAGGCCCCGCCCCCAGGGTGCGCGCGGCAGCCTCCAGCCCCTGGTCAACGCTCTCCAGGGAAAGCCGCACGGCCCGCACCAGCAAGGGAAACGACATTACGGCCGCCGCAAGCACCGCGCCCTTCCAGTTGAACGCCAGCGCGACGCCGAACGCGTCGTAAAGAAACTTTCCGATCACTCCCCGCCGCCCCAGCAGCACCAGCAGGAGATAGCCGGTAACCACGGGCGGAAGCACCAGCGGCAAATGCACGAGGCCGTCCAGAAGGTTCTTTCCGGGAAATCGAAGGCGCGCGAGGACCCAGGCCGCCATGATCCCGAACGGCAGGCTGACCGCCACGGCCCAGCAGGACACCCACAGGCTCAGGCGCAGCGCCTCGATTTCCACGTCGGTCAAATGCCAGAAAGTCATTCGAGAACTTCGAACCCGTACTTTTCGAAAACGGCCTTGGCCTCGGGGGTTTTCAGAAAGCCGAGGAAAGCGGCGGCCTCGGCCGCTTTGCCTCCGGCGACGGCCGCGACCGGATAGACGATGGGCGGATGGCTGTCGATCGGAAAGGTCCCGGCGACGCGCACCTTGTCGGATATGGCGGCGTCCGTGGCGTACACCAACCCCAGCGGGGCTTCGGCCCGCTCGACGAGCACGAGGGCCGCGCGAACGTCCTTCATGGGCGCGAGACGATTTTCCACCTGCCCCCAAATCTCCAGCTGCTCCATGGCCTTTTTGCCGTACGTCCCGACCGGCACATGCTCGGGATCGCCGACGGAAAGACGCCCGTCCTTGCCAAGAAGCCCGGCCAGGTCCATCCCGCTCTTCACTTCCACGGTCTGGATCGGACTGTCCGCAGGCACGATCAGGACGATGCGGTTGCCCAGAAAATCGAACCGGGTGGCCTTGTCGATGGCGTTTTTCTCGTCCAGAAAATTCATCCATTTTTCGTCCGCCGACATAAAGACATCGGCCGGGGCGCCGCTTTCGATCTGCTTGGCCA
>CAYOVG010000474.1:0-4446 GCA_964407285.1 uncultured Syntrophobacteraceae bacterium | reverse complement strand
CGGTCGAGTGCGAGGGCGAGGGCGAGGTCGAGGTCGAGGGCGCGGTCGAGGGCGAGGGCGAGGTCGCGGGCGAGGTCGCGGGCGAGGTCGAGGGCGAGGTCGAGGGCAATCCTTCGCCTGAACATTTCTTTCGTATAGGATGATCGTCGAACCCCGCCTCCCACACACTCGTAACCTGACGGCAAAGCAATCCAGTATCCCGCTCCACTCTGATTATCAAAATTCAACTCACCCGCCTTCGGCAGCCGATAGCGCCAAGCTCCACCTGTTTCACGGTGCGTCAGCCAATCGCAAAACGCCTCCGCGTCCGTCGGCCTCACACCCACGACCGGTTCCTTCCCTTTGCCTTTCGGGAACCGATAGTCCCGCCAATGATCTGGTTGACGATACTCACCCCTGGCGCGAAGTTCATCGAGAAAGAGTTGGTACTCGGAATGGGCGATAAGGGAATTATCCACGTACCTGTCTTCGCCAAGTCTTACCATACGCCGCAGGCGCAATGTCAACAGGGCTTCGGCGACTATATGCCTGCGCTCGGGATCATCGTCCTCGATGCCTTCATCGAGCATGCATTCAAGCCGGGTCCGCACTTCAGGATGGACTTCCCGTGCTTCTTCCATGCATTCAATGGCGAGAGTCAGGGCGGAAACGGCAGGTTTTTCATCCTTGAGGCACGCCGCAATTATGTCACTGGCGTCGTCGAGTGCGGCAAACAGTCGTATTGTCTCATGCCACCATGTATCAGCAACCCTCGTTTCCAGGTTCTCATCCAGCTTCCGCTCCCGAATGTGAACGGCCGCAAGGTATTCCTGAAAGGTCAAATGCGCGAAACAGTAGGTTCCGCTCTCACGCTCCAGCAGAAGACCGCTGGAGTTCTCGACCATTTTCAGAAACTCCTCACCGGGAGAGCACAACGATTTATCCGCCTTGGGGGAATGCCGCGGATGTGAAACCGATTCCCAACCAATCTCCGGGTACATACGCTTGGAAGCTTCGACAAGATCGTTGAGACGCCCCTGTTCTTCCAGCGCGGAGACCAGTTGTTCGGCTATTTTGGCCTTATCGGCGGGAAGGGAATTACTGTCCGCTCCCAACTCCAGGCATAGTGCACGCAACTCTCCATCACCTAAGCTCTGGATCAGCTTATCGCGTAACTGAGCATGCATGCCCCGTGAGTCTTTATTCACTTGACTCACTGCCCGGGGACTGACCCACGCCAATGGCTCCGTAACGATCAATGCCGCATCCGACGTCGATATCTCTCGCTTTCTAGTGCACATCATGTGATACGCGAGCGGTTGCAGTACGCGGATTTTCTGCGCGGGGGTCAGGTCAAGCTCCAAACCGCGCGCCTGCTGGCGTTTACCCAAGAACACCTCACAGACCTCGGTATACAGTTCGACGCGCCTCCCCGGCAAAGAACTCCGGTACCGGTGGATATTCGCGATCATGGTCAACAACAATGGATTGACTGCCATGGCGGATAGCGCGGGCGTGGCATTCAGACGCCGCAGCAAATCTTCGGCGCCCTCACGGGCAGTCATCCGGACGCCGGGATCGTCCTTGTGTTCGCTCCTGATCTCGTTGGCAAGGTACCAGTTCCTGACAAAACGCTCGATCTGATCGGCGCTGAACGGACATACTTCGAGCAGTGTAACGCGCGAGAGCGGATTACTACGATATCCGTGAGGTCGCGAAGTGATGATGAAACGATTTTCTGCACAGGCCGACATTTGCTTCTCGGCCCATTCCACCATACTCTTGCGCAGTGCGGGATCGGCCACCTCATCCAGTCCATCCAGCATAACGAGGCATCGCCCTTCTTTCAGTTGCGCATCGAACCATCCGCAGGGAGAGGGAGGTCCGCCGTGCCTGTCAAGACTTTTTTCGGCTGCCTGCGCAAGCGTCAGGTCAGGATTTTTCTTAATAGCCGCAACATGTTCGCGGAGGAAGAGAAGGACGGGGAGGCTGTCCGGCGCGCCTGCCCGCTTCCGGTGACTTTTTCTTGCCGCCAGTATAAGTGCGACATTCTTGAGTAGCGTTGTCTTGCCGCTGCCTGGTGCGCCAATAATAGCGAAATTTACCGACTTTTCGGCTCCGAGGTAATCCCAAATCGGATGAGCGCTCTGCCGCATGGCGTCGGGATTGCATGCAATGGCGCATGAGCTGGTGCGATGCAGCGGTTGAGGAGCCATCTTCAATTCCACGAAGACCTGCTCCAGTTCCAGTGTATGAGGACCCTGAGTGGATAGTCCCTTCACGTCAAAGTTGCGGTGCCGATAGATCATATGTTGGAGGTATCGGCGACGATAGCCGCGATATCCGGAGCACAGTCTCCTCACCCCGCTATCCACCCATTCGGCGATCCGGTCGATCCAGCAAGACTCCAGCCGTTGCCATACTTTCGCAGCAAACCCGAAAAAGATGACCAAAACTTCATAGATCAACCACAATCCAGTGGCCAGCCAGGGATTTTCCGTCACTTTGTTCTGAAAAGCCAGTCCAGTGGCGGTGGGAATCCCGATAGTTGCGAAAACCGTAAGAATAGCAGTAGACCACCGATTGCCGGATGGATTCGTATGGGTAGGGTCGCCCACGATCCTGTCTCCTCTTATAACATAATAGTTCTGCAGTTGACGCTGGTGCTCATGGAAAAGCGTATGCAAAATAGCATACATTTCAGGAATGGACCTACGACAATTATCGCAGAGTAGAGACAATCGAGTAACTGAATTGGGAATACTGAAGAATCAGGCGAGGATGTGACATCAGAGGTTATCCAGGGTAACAGGGTATAATTGATGGATAGGCTATCCGTTGTTACGCGCCGCCGCTCCCATCCAGCCTTGCGGCCTGTTCTGGATTGAGCATGGAGAGGTAGGCCAGTTTGCCTTGTATGCGCCGGCGCTGCTCTGGATTGGCGGCCGGGTTGTCCGGACCCTCGCTTCGGAGGTGATGAAGCGCCGCTCGCAAGCGCCGACGCTCCTTGCGTGAAAGGCCGAGCGTTTCGTTCACCACGACGCCGGTCACCGTCTGGCGCGAGCCCCTGCCCAGCAGCCGGGTTTTACCGGCATTGACCGCAAAACCTTCCTCTTCTATGATCCGCGTGGCAGCCGCGTGGAACCTTTGCATCTCCTCCCGGCTCACATCCCCCGAGAAGGAAAGATCGTCCGCGTAGCGAGTGAAATCCAGGCCGCGCTTCTTCGCAAGGCCGGCCAGCCTGCGGTCGAGCCGCAGCAGAATCGCGTTGCAGAGTCCCGGACTGGTCGGCGCTCCCTGCACGCAGTGGCGCAGGCCGACCGGTACGTGGAACACCTTGCCCTCCACTTCGACGGGCTGACGCTCGGCTTCGGTCATCAGCACCGCAAGAGTCGTGGCGACGGGATAGCCGTAGCCGTAGGCGATCAGCAGTCCCCGTACTCGGGCGAAAGTGACCGATGGAAAGAAATTCTCGAGGTCGAGCTTCAGGACAAAGCGTTTTCCCACGTGAGGTTCCGCTCCGGTCCGGATGCTTCGTCCCGGACGGAAGGCATGGGCATGCTCGCTCAGCGGCAGCTTCTCCACGAGAAGGGACAGCAGTTGCCGCTGAATCGCCTTCAGGCGGCGCTTGGGGGCCATGATCAGCCGCCTGCCGCCCGAACGCTTGGGAATCGAAAACGTGACGTAGTGCGGCTGCAACTCCCGTTCACGATGTACGGAGAAATACCGGAGCGTGTTCAGCGAAATGCCCAGGGCATCGGCGACGTCCTCTTCGGTCTTCCAGGCGGGCAGGCCGTAGCGGTGGAGTTGGTCCTCGTCCGCCGACAGATCGCGCAGGTTGCGGTTGCGCGTCCGCATGGTGGAGCTGAAGAGCCGCCCCGCCTCTTCGGCGGACATGATCGGCTTTCGTTTCGTGACGCCGAGCCGGCGTCCCAGGGGTTTCTTTCCCTTGGGCAGCAGGCGCCCGTCGCGGATGGCGCGGCGCAGGTGGCGTTCCTTCAGCGGACCGCCGGAGACATCCACCGGTTCTTCGATTTCCCCGGATGCGTCGCTGTCCCGTGGTCCCGAGGGCGACGCCGGCGACAGGCGGGAGATGTCCCGCTTCGGCGAGGCGCGAAATAGGGATTTTATCCAGTCGATGAGGCTCATGATGCTCCGCGTTTAGAAGGTGAATTCTCTCATCCTCACGGGCGCTGAGAGAGTCACGAGGCGATTGGGCGATCGGGAAATCACGCCGGTCCGAAACACGTTGAGAACGAAGGCGGAGAGTACCCGGCGGCGGATTACTGTCGAGGCTCTGGACTCAGGGCTTCCCGGCGTTGCGAACGTTAGGGGGTATTTAACACCGCACAAAATCAAGATTCCCCTCCCTCCAGCACACCAAAAATTCATTTCATCGCTCAAGCATCTGTTAAGTGGATATCCGGCACATTTGTTGCTTGCAATTGAGCACCCATGGAATTAAGA
>CAYOVG010000473.1:0-4447 GCA_964407285.1 uncultured Syntrophobacteraceae bacterium | reverse complement strand
CGAAGCAGATGAAGAAAATAGCGTCTATGACGATCGGCTCCAGATACTGGAAACCGATTTCAATGAAGAGCTTCTGTATGTCAATGGCTGGGAGGACGCACGATTGAAGCTCGCTCCCACTTCGATTATGAGAATTGCCGGAGAGTGGGCAAGGGAGCAATTGAGCCCTCCCGCAAGCAGTACGGCCACACGGGAAGCGCTTGAAAAACCGGCGGGTCTCCTCGATGAAGTCCGAAAACTGAGAGACGTTTGCAGGGAATATGAATATGCTGAAAACGGCCAGGGGAAAGATTTGCTGGTTACCGAGCCTCTTAAGAACCTGGGGACCAGATTTCGCGATGAGTTGCCTCACGTAGTATCAATCGGCGCGAAGGGCGCGGGAAAGACGTTCAACTATCTCCAGTTGTCCCAGTTCGGAACTTGGGAGAAGTTTCTGAGTCATGTACTCGAGGAACCGGCGGAAACGAGGGCGAAGTCTTTTATTTTCCCGCTGCTCCAATCAAACGGGCTCAAGGATGAGGCGAGACGGATCACGCAAGAGGCAAGAACCGGTGTACGAGAGGCTTTTGGCGGTGACTTTCCCGAATTCTCTCCTTCGGAATGTCAGGACAGAATCAAAGCGAAGCTCCATGACGGCGCGGCTGATGAGTTGGATTGGACTGCCTTTTGGACGGAGGAAATTGCGGGAGCATTGGGGATGGCATCGGAAGCGGCGCATCCGAATAAGCTGCCTGATCTCAATCTCAGGATCAAAGAAAAAGGACTCAGGATCGTCTTTCTGTTCGATGGATTGGAGGATACCTTCGCGGAGATTTCATCCAATCCGGCACAGCAGATGGCGCTGAGGGCTCTCATCGATTTACCGAGAAGACTGTCGGAAATCCGGCAGGCCAATATCGGTCTGGTCATATTCGTGCGCCGGGACTTCATTCGGTATGCTCTAACCCAAAACCTTGCGCAGTTTGAAAACCTTTATCGCGCTTATGACCTGTCCTGGGATGTTGATTCTTTCAGACGACTTGTCTTCTGGATTTGCAGCCAGGCCGGTGTAATCGACGCGAAGGAGAAAGACATAGAGAATTTGAGCCGCGACGACCTCGGCAAGCGGCTTGAAAAGCTCTGGGGAATGAAGCTCGGCACTGATAACTCCAAGGAAGCGTATGCTGTCAATTGGGTTTTCGCCGCCTTAACGGATTTCAAGGGAAGACTTCAGGCAAGGGACATAGTACGATTTCTCCTTCATGCCGCTGACGCTACGGTTCAAGATCCTAATGGCGTGCTGTTCGACAAATGGGCATCCAGTCGGCTGCTTCCTCCTCAGGCGGTCCGGCGTGCGCTCGAACCCTGCAGTCGGGTGAAGGTTAGAGAGGCAAAGGAAGAGTATCCCGAATTCAAGAAATGGGTCGATGAGATAACCACGTTGTATAAGCCGTCAGACTTGAGAATCCCGTTCACGCTCGAAGAATTCGATATGGACCAGCCTACGATAAAGATACTGGAAGATATGGGGGTGATTTACGAAGACAGAGGAAAGGATGATGTTTCACGCTTCTATATGCCCGAAATTTTCCGTGCCGGGCTGGACTTCTCTCTTGACAAGGGAGCCCGTCCTCGCGTGCTGGTGCTGAAACGCAAAGCCCTCGGCCCGGCTTCGTTCTAGATTTCACTCTTTTGCTGTTGTCTGACAGCCGGCTCGACCCGTAAGTCGGTATCCGACCACTCCAGGCTCTGAATGCTTGCAGAGCCTGGATATTGATTGCGAGCTTTTCCTAGTTTACCTGTTTTTGCTTATGTCATGTTGTGGCAGACCTGAATCGAGTAAATGGAGTAGTCCACGCGTTTGGTGATCACATTTATGCATTCAGAGGAGTGACGTTTCTTCAAGTCCAGGAACTCACCTCTGCCAAATGGGGACTCCCAGAGTGGACTTCCAAATTGGCCGGGGCAGCTTGCCATGGGCGTACCCCGGCGTGCTGACTCACAGGATACTCACCTTGGAGCCGCCCCCATCGGCGAGGTCGTTGCCGGCGGGAGTCCCGTCGGGGTGATTCCCGGTGGAGACACGGGCGCAACCGGCGCGTGCAGGGTGCAGTGCTCCGAAGGAATGCGCTCGCTCAGGAAGTATTCCGTGCGCTTCTCCGGGCAACCGGCGGACGCAAGATGGCCCGAGACGGCGCATATGTCCAGTTCCTCCACTCCGGGAGGGACCTGGAAGGCCTGCGGCGCGATCCATGGACGGACATGGTTCATGAACCTGGTCCAGATGCCGAGCGCGCCCTGCGCCCCGGTCAGGTGAGTGGGCTGGTTGTCGTCGAATCCCACCCATACCAGGGCGATCAGGTCCGTCGTGTACCCCACGAACCACGAATCCCGGTACTCGCTGGTCGTGCCGGTCTTGCCCGCGCAGGGAAAGTCGATGCCCATCTGCCTGGCGCTCCTGGCGGTGCCCCGCTTCATCACCCCCTCCAGCATGTTCGTGATGAGAAAAGCCTTTGCCGGCGTGGTGACGGACACGATGTCCACGTTTCTCCTCTGCTGCACCTCGCCGGGTCCGGCCACCACCTCCTTGAGGCTGAGCAGATAAGGTCTGAGGCCATCGTTGTCGAGAGCCGTGTAGGCTCCGACCAGTTCCAGGGGGCTGACCTCGAAGGCGCCCAACGAGAGCGAGGGAGCGGGCTTTATCGGAGAGGTGATGCCCACCTGCCTGGCCGTCTCGATTATCCTGCCCAGCCCTACCGCGTACGCCAGGTGGACGGTCGGCAGGTTAAGCGACTGCTCCAGCGACTGGCGCAGCATCACCCGTCCCCGGTAACGCCCGTCGTTGTTCTGAGGAGACCAGGCCTTGCCCTCCACCGTGTAGGTGGTTTGTTCGTCCGGCAACCAGGCCGTCGGCGTAAATTCGTCCAGCGCCGCCAGGTACACGAACGGCTTGATGGCGGAACCCGGCTGCCGGTAAGCCAGAAGAGCCCGGTTGAAGCTGCTTTTCGCGTAGTCCCTGCCTCCGGCCAGGGCCAGAACGGCCCCAGTCTTGGGTTGCACCGCGATGAGCGCAGCCTGCAGAGGGGCCCGCCCCTCCGTGGGCCTCAGCCGCGGGTGTTTCTTCTCCAGTTCCGCCAGACCTTCCCGCAACGCATCCTCGGCCGCCATGGCCATCTCCGGATGCAGAGTCGTGTAGACGTTCAACCCTTTCGTTTCGAGCACTTCGGGAGCGTACAGGTCCTTCAACTGGCGCCGTACGTAATCAACGAAATACGGCGACGCCGTGACCGGAATGAGCGCTTCCGAAGCCGCTATGGGCTCCCCCAAGGCCCTCTCGTACTCGGCGGGCTGGATTTTTTCCAGGTCCAGCATGCGCTTGAGGACCGTGTTACGACGTTCTCTCGCCGCCTGGGGCTCGCTGAGGGGGGAGTAGTTGTTGGGAGCGCGGATCATTCCCGCCAGGACCGCGCATTCGTTGAGCGTGAGGTCTTCGATGTTGCGGCCGAAGTAGTACCTGGCCGCCTCTCCCATGCCATGGATGGCGACGCTCCCGCGTTGCCCCAGGTAGATCTCGTTCATGTACATCTCGAGAATCTCGTCCTTGCTGTGGGAAGCCTCGAGGATGAGCGCCATGCAAAATTCCACCACTTTGCGCCTGAGAGTGCGTTGCGGTTCCAGGAAGTAGTTCTTGACCAGTTGCTGGGTGATGGTGGAGCCCCCCTGGAGCACCTTACGGGCCCATAAGTCCATCCAGAGCGCCCTTGCGATGCCCCAGAAATCCACTCCGCGGTGTTCGTGGTAGCGGTGGTCTTCGATGGACAGCACCGCGTCGATCAGGTGACGGGGCGCCTGCTTGATGCTTATCAGCATGCGGCTTTCACGTTCCGGCCCGAAAAGCCGCGCGATCTCCACGGGTTCCAGTTCCAGGAAAGCCACCGGCAGCGGCGCCGCCCCGTCGGCCGATTCCATTTTCGTCACCCTGTTCTGCTGAAATGTGAAACGGACCTTCTGAGCCGGAATATCCTGTCCGGGGAACTGGAAATCCCTGAAGTAGACCGTCAGGTTGTCCCGCCCCGCTTTGTACTCCCCGGCGCTGAGAACGCCGTCACGCATGGACTCCCGGTACCGGCGCACTTCGAGCATCTGCTTGAACTGGGAAAGCGATACGGCCTGCCCGGGATAGATGGGGACCGAAGCGGAAAAGACCCTGGACGGGATGCTCCACTTTTGGGACGCAAAACGTTGCTGGATCTCCACAAACAGGTAGAACAGGTAAAACGCTATGGCGACGGCGAGGCATATGTCGAGTACGACGAAAAACTTCCACGGAGAGAACTGTCTCCGGGGTTGTTTATTTTGCTGCCTTACCGGCTTTTTCATTGAACGCCATCGATTCAAGGCTTAGTCGTTCCTCGGTTGCGGGTTGCGGGTTGCGGGTTGCGGGTTGCGGGTTGCGGGTTGCGGGTTG
>CAYOVG010000472.1:0-4497 GCA_964407285.1 uncultured Syntrophobacteraceae bacterium | reverse complement strand
CCGTCCAGCCGCTCGATCAGCGTTTCCCGCTCCACTCCCCCCGTTTCCACAAGTATTCGGAGTATTTCAGATTGAATGGGAGTGAGCGCCGGTTTGACGCTGCTGTGCCTTTCGAAGGACTTGGCGCAGTGAACGGCCCATGGATCGCACGTTTTGACGGGCATCAGGGCATCGATGTAGCAGTCGTCGCATAACACTCGGCCCTGGTGTTCCTGTTCTTCTCCTTGCTCGATTACCGCGTTGCACTTATCGCATTTCATACCTGTCCGCCTCCTCGTATCGGGTGTTTTCCATTCGAAGTCAGTATGCCGGGTTTTCATTGGAAAAGAATCGCCCGTTTGGGGGACGGACCGGATCGACGACCGATTTTTTTCATGCCGGCGCGTTGGAAACGGTCATCGGGATTTGGAGAACCGGATCGCGCCGACGGCGCGACGGCGCGGTTGGGGGAATGCCCCGCCTCTCGACCGGTGCGGCTATCCAGCGGGGGCTCTTCACATGCGGGTCCCCCGCACCTTCGGCGGGGTCCCTCGCGGAAACGAGGAAGCCGGCCTTGGAACGGGGACTTCGCCGCCCTCCCCCCATCGGCCCGTCAGACGAGATTGTGGCGGGCGGCCCAGACGGCCGCCTGGGTCCGGTCGTTTACGGCGAGCTTGTTGAAGATGTGTATGACATGGCTCTTGACCGTATGGGGGCTGATTCCGAGAACATCCGAGATTTCCACATTCGTTGCTCCCCCGGCGACGAGGCGAAGCACCGCCAGTTCCCGCGCGGTCAGACCGGCAGGCGCGACGCCGGTAGAGCCCGCGGCGCAACGGCCCCCCCGGCTCGCGCCGGCTCCGGACCGCGCCCCCGGAGCATCCGCGGCCCCGCTTTCCCGCAACCCGCCGAAGTCCCCCTTCCCAGCCGGCCATTGGGACGACGGCTCTGCGGCGTCCACCTCGAGAGTCACCGTCGAAATGAAATTTCCCTTGCCGTCGAGGACGGGATAGACGGCGTTCAAGGCGATGGGGCGGCTGAACCGGGGACACTTGCTCGAAACGGTCTCCCCTCTGCTCAAAGCGGCGGCGAAGGCCATGCAGGCGGGAAACCCGCATTCCCGGCAATTGGTGCGGGGCAGGAGCCGGTACAGGTCGAGCACGGAAACGGGCCTGCGCCTCTTGTGATTCGGCGGGATCGAATTCATGCGCGAGCGGATGTCGTTCAGGAACGCCGTCAGGCGGTCCATGAACCCGAGGGCCTCGGAGCGGGCGGAAAATGCCGCAGCCGCCCCCTCGCGGCCATGGAGGGCGCAAAGGAAACCGTCGAGCACGAACTTGATGTATGCGGGCTTCTCGTACAGGACGGCATCCCGGGCAACCGCGTTGATGTAAGGGGCAAGGCGGGAGACATCCGCATTCAGCTTGAATTCGGCGATCATCGATCCATGCGCGGGCGCCCCCTTCCCCAGGAGCGGGCCGGGCAACCTCAAGGTGATATCCCCACATACCCTGATAGGTCCATTCTCGTCCATCGTGCTCTCCCCCATGAAAGCGCATTCGGCTTCTCTCGTCGGGCATAAAGCTTTAGAGAATGATAGCCCAGGGCTTCGACCGGCGCAATACCGATATTGCATTTCCGGGCGCGGCCGAAAGGGCCGAACCGATGTTCCCTCCCCAATGCGCAATCCCCCCGACGCATTACGAATGATAGAGAAAAAAGCCGCTTTGATAATTAACTTATACCTATTAATATTACTGTTCCGGTCTGATCCGGTCCGGGCATATCCTCATTTGGAAACAAAAAATATTCAACATACGCCGAGCACACACCCAGCAGGAGAAACTCGATGGAAAGAAAGAGACGTTCCCATCCCATGGGAAAATCGACGAAAGCAATTCACGCGGGTGGACTGGAGAAACCGGTCTATGGAGAAGTTTCCGTTCCGATCTTCCAAAGCTCCACCTTCGCCTTTCCAAACGTTGAGGAGGGCGCCGCGCGATTCTCCGGCAAAGAGCGCGGTTACGTCTATTCACGACTGGGCAATCCGACGGTCAACGCTCTCGAGGAAAACATCGCCGCCCTGGAGAACGGGTTCGGCGGTCTTGCGACCGCATCGGGGATGGGAGCCATCAATACCGTCTACCTGGCGCTCCTGAGCCAGAACGCTCACATCGTCTGTTCCGACGCCGTCTACGGTCCGTCCCGCGTCGTTCTCGAAACCCAACTGTCGCGGTTCGGGGTCGCGTCCACGTTCGTCAATACTTCGGAACCCGAGAATACGCTGCAAGCCATGCAGCCCAACACTCGAGTCGTCTTCATCGAGACTCCGGCCAATCCCACCATGAACATTACCGATATCCGCAAAACCGCGGACATCGCCCACCGGCACGGCGCGCTCCTCGTGGCCGACAATACGTTCGCCAGCCCCTATCTGCAACGGCCCATGGAACTCGGCGCGGACGTGGTGGTCCACAGCATCACCAAGTACATCAACGGCCACAGCGACGTGGTGGGCGGAGTGATCGTCGCGGCGAGCGCGGACCTTTTCACGAGAATCAAGAAGACTCACGTGCTCTTCGGGGCGGTCATGGACCCCCACCAGGCGTGGCTCGTGCTGAGAGGCGTCCGGACCATGCCGCTTCGCATGGAAAAGGCCCAGGACAACGCCATGAAACTCGCCGAATTCCTCAGCAACCACCCGAAGGTGACGTGGGTGCGCTACCCCGGGCTCGCCGACCATCCGCAGCACGAGATTGCACGGGAGCAGATGGACGGTTTCGGCGCGATGCTGAGCTTCGGAGTGAAAAACGGGATCGAGGGGGGCGTCACCCTCATGGACAACGTACGGCTCATCACCCTGGCCGTTTCCCTCGGGGGCGTGGAATCCCTCATCGAACATCCCGCTTCCATGACGCACGCTTCGATCCCGCGTGAAGAACGGGAAAAGGCGGGAATCCTCGATGAACTCGTGCGGTTTTCCGTGGGTTGCGAGGATTTCGAAGACCTGAGAGACGACCTCGACGAAGCGCTCGGCAAGATCGCCTGATCCCGAAGGACGGGAAGCCCGCATTCCCGTCCTTTCCCCTCCCCTCTTCCCGTCTTGCAATGCCCAGCCGTTAGTGTTAAAAGGCATATCGTCAAGTTCCCTTTGCTTTTCCCGCCGCGTGCGGAAACGATCAGGAAACCGGAGGTCCGCCCGCCATCCGGGAGGCCGGTAGAGGAAGAAGGTGCACAGCATGGAATTCGAAACGGTTATCGGATTGGAGATTCACGCTCAACTCCTTACCAGGAGCAAGATTTTCTGCGGCTGCTCGACGACCTTCGGCGCCGGCCCCAACACCCATACGTGCCCCGTGTGCCTGGGGATGCCGGGAGTCCTTCCCGTTTTGAATCGGGACGTCGTGGAATTCACGATGAAAATGGCCCTCGCCACCCACTGCCGCATCGCTCCGTACAGCCAATTCGCGCGAAAGAACTATTTCTACCCCGATCTGCCCAAGGGCTACCAGATTTCCCAGTACGAACTGCCGCTGGCGGAGAACGGCTGGGTCGAGATCGAGACGGAAAGCGGGAGCAAGCGCATACGAATCCACCGGATACACATGGAGGAGGACGCCGGCAAGCTCATCCACGACGAGAACCAGCCCATGAGCTACGTGGACTATAACCGCACGGGGGTCCCGCTCATGGAAATCGTCAGCGAACCGGACATGCGCACGCCGGAGGAAGCCGCCACCTACCTGCGAAAAGTGCGCGACATTCTCAGGTACCTGGACATTTGCGACGGGAACCTGGAAGAAGGGAGCATGCGCTGCGACGCCAACATTTCCCTTCGTCCCGCGGGGGCCGGGAAGCTGGGGGTCAAGACCGAACTCAAGAACATGAATTCGTTCCGGAACGTACAGAGAGCGCTGGAATTCGAAGTGCGCCGTCAGAGGACGCTCCTCGAACGGGGAGAGGCGATTGTGCAGGAAACCCGGCTGTGGGATACCGGACGGTCGGTGACCGTGAGCATGCGCGGCAAGGAGGAAGCTCACGACTACCGGTACTTTCCGGACCCGGACCTGACGCCGGTCGCCGTCGACGACGCATGGGTCGAGGCCGTGAGGGCGACTCTTCCCGAACTGCCCGACGCCAAGCGGGAGCGCTTCATCACCCAGTACGGCCTCCCCGCCTACGACGCCCAGGTCCTGACGTCCTCCAAGGCGTTGGCGGATTACTTCGAAGCCGCCAACGCCGGTTTCAACCAGCCGAAAATCGTCAGCAACTGGATCATGTCGGAACTGCTGCGCGAACTCAAACGCGATGAGCGGGAAATCGAGGCGTGCCCGATTCCGCCCGACAACCTGGCGGAACTCCTGCGCCTGATCGGCGCCGAGGTCATCAGCGGGAAAATCGCCAAGACGGTATTCGACGAAATGTACAACACCGGCCGCAGGGCCGGGGAAATCGTGAAGGAAAAGGGCCTGACCCAGGTGACCGACGAGGGGTCGATCGGACCGGTCATCGACGAAG
>CAYOVG010000471.1:0-4500 GCA_964407285.1 uncultured Syntrophobacteraceae bacterium | reverse complement strand
AGGAACCCACGGGTGATAAGCTCCCCGAGTTCGGAACGCTCGAGAGCTTCTTTCTTGTTTTCCTCCTCCAGGGCGGCGAGGGAATCGGCGTCATGCAGGATACTGGAGTTGATGGTCTCCCCGTCACCCGGCCGGCTATGTCGTCCGATTAAATCGCGGACTTCCGTCACGAGGTCCTCTCTCGCTCCCAAATTCTCGAGGATTCTGATCGCTTCCTCGATGGCGGTTTCCCGCTCGCCTTCCGGATGCCGGGGTGCGCTGCTCTGCTGCGTGGAGTGCTCTCCCGGACGCGCGATATCGTGAAGATATGCAGCCAGAAGCACCACCGCGGGGTTGCCGTTTTCCTCCTTCACGATCTGCTCCGCGTACCGGGCGACCCTCATCGTATGGGCGATGCGTTTGAAGTCCTTCTTGAAGTAACGCTTCACCTCGACAGCCACCCGGTCCTTCAGCAGGTTTTCTCTGCCGGCCAGGAGTTCGGGGGGAAGGTTACCCAGGCACTGCTCGGCGTATTTGCAGTAGCTCGCACAGCCGAAATCCATCTTGGGATTGGCGAACTTGTGACCGCAACTCTTGCACTTCCGTGTAGCTTCGTCTTTGAAGAATTCGACTTCGTGGCCGCATTGAGGGCATGGCGCCTCAAAAATGGCCCCTGCTTGCCAGTATCGGCTATCCTGTCCCGGGCATTTCATATTTTCCTCTCCTTTCGGGCAACACTGCCTTGCGTTTTCAAAAAGAGCGGGAATTCCGCACTGTCAGGCCGGCGCCGACTGTATGTATGGCCTGCCTGATCTTCAGCATCATTCTAATGCCCTGGCGTCTCTATTGCATTGACTTATATCAATCCCGGAGCCGAACCATCAAGACCTGCGTGAACGGAGCGGGCAACCCGCATCGGAGCAGGAACACCACGGATGCCGATCATTCACGGGGGACGCTGCTCACTTCTTCCTAAGAACGAAAATCTGCTTCACGGGCGTCGCCCCTATGACCTCCCTTGCCTCGGACAATTGCTCCGGCGAGGAATCGAGGTCGTCCCACGAGTTCAGAATCACGTGGCCGCCGTCTTTGCCGACGAGGACCGGTATGGTCTTTTTGGACGGCTTTTTGCCCTCATAGACTATGTTGTTGGATTCCTCCGGCCGGACGAACCGTCGCTCCACGGAAAACGATTCCACCATCTGATAGACCGTGGATGTCGTGTAGTCTTCCGGGGATAGAGCGCGCAGCTTGCCATCTTCGATGAGGAAGTAAGTTTCACTGCTCGTCGCGCCGTCATCCACGGCCGGCGGCGGCGCGTCACCCTCGGTCCGGGTATCGACGACTTCCAGGCGAGGTGAGGCGCCTTCGCTTCCATAAGGTTTTTCTTGTCTCTTCATTACAAAACGCTCCTTATACTTTCCCGACTTTATCAAAAGTTCCAGTGCGCCATCGGCGTCGCCGATACGACTGCGTCGACTGCATTCCTTTTCGCAGAGAAGGCAGCGGAACGACGGCACACGACTCTCTTCTTTCTGACACCAGATAAAATGAGACATCGAAAGGGCTTCCTCTGTCCGGCGGGCCTGCCCCCCTCAGACGGCCTCGAGAATTCTATCGGCTATCTCTTCCAGGGGAACAACGAAATCGATTGCGCCTTGAGCGATAGCCGCTCGCGGCATTCCGAAAATTATGGATGTGGCCTCGTCCTGGGCTATGGTCACTCCACCCTTGTTCCTGATTTCCTTTATTCCACCGGCGCCGTCGTTTCCCATGCCCGTAAGGATAACGGCGCAGGCGCGATGTCCGCAAACCCTGGCCACCGATTCGAAGAGCACATCGGCGGACGGGACGTGCACGAGACCGCCTGGTTCGCTCCTGAGCGTACAAAAGAGCCTGCCGTCTACTCTCTTCACTGCCATGTGCCTGCCAGCGGGAGCCACCAGCACTCTACCGGGGAGGACGGGTTCGTAGTCCGAGCAGATTCGTACTTCGAGAGGGGAGATGCCGTTCAAACGTTCCGCCAAAGGCGCCGCGAAGCCTTCGGAAATGTGTTGCACCAGCACCACGCCTGCCGGCAGGTTTCCGGGAAGACCGGCCAGAAGCACCTGAAGGGCGGCGGGTCCCCCCGTAGACGCCGCTATGGCGATTATCTCGCTGTTTCTGCGTTTTCCCCGGTTCGGAGCGGGAACGGGATGAATTCCCGATGGTCCGGCCGACAGGTCGGTCTGTATCTTCCGGAACTTTTCCGCGGCCGCGCTGCCGTGTCCCGCTCGTATTTTAGCTCTTGCGGCATGCGCCGTCTTGACCTTTTCAACCAGTTCCTTCTTGATCTTGGCGATATCCAGCGATATCGCTCCGGAGGGTTTGACGACGCAATCCACCGCCCCCAGGGAAAGCGACTCCACCGCCTGCCTGGCTCCTTCATAGGTAACCGAGCTTACCATAACCACGGGAGTAGGTATTTCCTTCATAATAACACGGAGGGCGCTCAAACCGTCCATGACGGGCATAATCACATCCAGCGTGATTACATCCGGATGAAGCTCCCTGGCCATCTCTATGGCGCGGCTGCCGTCTTCCGCCGTTCCGATCACCTTGATTTCCGGGTCGGATTCGAGAAGCAGCGGCAGGTTGCGTCGCAAAAAGGATGAATCGTCTACTACCAGGACGCGTATCTGATTTCCCTGTGGCATCCCCGCTTCCTATCTTCCGGCTGTTTCTCTCAGGAACTTCCTGAGATCCAGGACGATCAACATGCGTCCGTTCACCAGGTTGACTTCCTTGAAGTATTCCTCATCTATTCCGGCCGTATCCGGGGGAGGAGGCTGGAAGGAGTCGGGATCGAGCCTGAGCAATTCCCACATATGGTCCACAACTAATCCGACCAGCATAGCTTCTTCGCGGACTATGATGATACGGCTGTCTTCATTGAAGGTCTTCCGTTCGAGTCCGAATCGCTTCCGCAGATCTATAACGGGTACGATTGCGCCTCTGAGATTGATGAGCCCGAGGATATGATCGGGGACATTGGGCAGAGGCCTTATCGAAGTCATTACCATGATCTCGGCGACATCGTCAATATCGGCCCCATAGAGTTCATCGTCAAGCTCGAAGGCGATGATCTTTCTTGTCTGCTGTTTGCGGGCAGGTTCCAGGTCGATCTTGTCCTGGACATCCAAAACCCGTTCTTCGAGCGCATCGTCGATACCTAACCGGCTTCCTTCGTCCTTTGGGGCGACGGAAATCACCTGGTCCGGATTCAGGATCGTAAGGAACCGGTCGCCGAAGTGGACCACTCCGGCAATGAAACGTGTATAGCCGCGTCCCACCACGCGAGAGGGGGCCTCGATCTGCTCCAGGGGGATGATGAGAAGTTCGGAAGCCGAATCCACTTCGAATCCTATCATCCTTTCCTCGATGTGCATGATCAGGACGCAACTTTGCGCCGTTCTGTCGGATGCCGGCAGCTGCAACCGCCGGCTCAGGTTTATGATCGGAACGGTCTTTCCCCTGAGATTGATCACTCCTTTGACGAAGTCGGAGCCCCCGCCCACCGGCAGAACGGAAGGAAGAGGAATGATCTCCCCGATCTTTCGTGCATCCAGTGCAAACTCATGCCCCGCCAGCCTGAACACCACTACACGAAGCCCCGTCTGCGTCGCCCGGTTGTCAAATCTCTCGGGTTGCATAGCCCTCCACCTGCGGCATCTATATTTTGAAGCGCTCGGTAATGCTCTTGAACTGGTCGGCGAGGATGGCCAGTTCCTGGGTCGCCTTGGCGGCTTCCTTGGACCCCCTGGCCGTCTCCTGGCTCACCGATGCAATGGTCTGCAAGGCATCCGCAATCTCTTCTGCGGTCCTGGCCTGCTGGGTAGAGGTTGATGAGATCATCTGCACCATATCCGTTGTCGAGACGATTCCCTCGACTATGTCTTCGAGGGTCTGGCCGGCTTCGGTGGCCATGCTGGTCCCCGATTCCATCATCGTGGCCGCGTTACCCGTCTCTCGCTGAATCTCCTCTATGTAGGACGTGATCTCTACGGTGGACTGCGTGGTGCGTTGAGAAAGCTTGCGTATCTCCTCGGCTACCACGTCGAAGCCTCGTCCGTGCTCGCCTGCGCGGGCCGCTTCGATTGCGGCATTGAGCGCAAGAATATTGGTCTGTGCAGCTATCTCGCCGATCAGCCTGACCACTTTCCCTATCTCCTGCGCCCGAAGGTTGAGCTTCCTCATGGATTCATTCACCAACGTGATGCCGTCAACGGTATCCTTGACTCTCTGCAATCCTTCCGTCGCCCTTTGGGATGCGGCGACCGCGGCGTCGGAAGTGTTCCTGGCGTTGCGCGATACTTCCTGAATGGAGCCGGACATCTCTTCCATTGCCGAAGATGTCTTGATAACCTGCAGGGACTGGGATTCGGCCCCCTGGCTCATCTCGACGGATGCGGCCGCGATCTGGGCGGTCGAGGAGGAGAGCCTGGTGGAGCCGTCCAGTATCTTTTTCACGATTCCCCGCCA
>CAYOVG010000470.1:0-4503 GCA_964407285.1 uncultured Syntrophobacteraceae bacterium | reverse complement strand
ACAAGTTGAAACACTCACCGGATTAGCTATTTTGGAACGTTCGGATGGATAATCCTAGGGCGTCCAAATCGGCGAACGCCCGTTGACCGGTTTTTGGCTCCAGGCAGTGGGGAGCAATGCTCCTACCATTCCAAAATGGCCTATTCGCGGGCATTTTGCGCCTGGCCGTGCCCTGTTTGACGCTGTACCCCGGGGCCATGGGTTTCCTTGTAACATATTGGAAGATAGACGATTTCTCCACTTTTTTCCCGGTTTTTGGCACCGGCAATGAGTTCGAGGTGAGTTCCTGCCAGCTCTGTGCTCAAGCTCTCGAGACGGTCAGGATGTGGGAGCACCTCTCGTCTCTGTTTGACCAAAGAGCTGAAGCGGCCGGTGATCTGCTGCTCTTCGGCAATGCTGATCTTGATCACCTGCTCCGCCTCGGCCCGGGTGGGGGTGCCGCACAGAGCCGGCAGACGAAGGGCGATACGATTGGCATCCTTGATCTCGCCCGTGCCGTGAAGCTTTCCCAGTCCGAAGAGCGATTCGATCTGATCGGAGCTCACCGGCAGACCGACATGATCCAGACCAAGCCCGCAGCGATTTGGAGCTGGTTTTGCAAATAGGCAACGAACTCACGGCGAACAGGGCTTGAGCCGATGGCCTGGATCAATGGCTCGCACCGGGCTATCGTGGAATGACTCAGCCCTCGTGCCTTGATAATCCTCTGGCACTCGAGCAGTGGCACGGCATCATCTCGGAATCGCTTGATGAAGGCCCTGCATGAGGGCAGCCGGTCCAGACAAGCCCGCAGCTTTGAGAGGGTGGAGCCCTTCCGCGCACCTCCGGCGGGAGAGAGCCTGAGCAGTTGGTCTGCCCATCTGACAAGGCGGTGCACATTCATGAAGCGCGCTTTGGTCCGCACCTTCGGGGGAACGAGGCACGCGAGCACCGTCTGCTTGAGCTTGCCCGAGGCCCGGCCGCAGGCAGAGAGGAAGGTTTCGAAAATCGGTTGATCCTGATACCACCACTTGAGCAGGTTGGCAATGCCATGGGAGATGTCGTCAATGCACGGGCTTGCCAGCCCTCGCTCATGGAGCAGGCGGACAGCTTTGTGCAAATCGGTGCCTCCGTCCTTGAGGTAGGCAGCCGGCCGTCCCGCCGAGGCGATGAGGCGCTCGAGGAAAGCCGCAATGGACTCGCCCGTCCAGGAATCGGCCACTGACACTGCCATGCAATGGACATTTTGGAGCCCGGGGGCAACTGGACTGAGTTGATGGTGATGAGCGTTGAGAGCCAGGACAGTCAGAATCTTACCCGTTCCCAAACCAATGCTCATGTCGATCATCCAGATCAGTCCGTTACAAAACGGTTCCTTCGCCACCGGGAGCCCCTTGAGCATCCGGGCGGACCGGATGCGTACCAGAGAGAGCCTGGTCACCCAGTTGATGATGGTCTGTGGACAAGGGACTTTTTTTTAAACCGAGAGCTCCCATCACTATGCCCAACACCCGGCTCACGGCCCGGAACCCGATGCGCGCCACTGCAAACAACTGCAGGGCCAGGAAAACCAGATCCACCTCGCTCTGGATGACAATCACCCGCCCCTGGCTCTCCAGTTGGTGCACACGACCCCGGCTCTCCTTGAGCTCTTTTTTGAACCTGTCGCGCTCCGCCTTGACCCGGGCCAGCTCTTTGCTCTGGTAGCGGTTCTTCTCAGCTCTGCACGCGGCTTTCTGTTTCCAGTTATCCCGGCTTCTTTTGTATCTGGTCTCCGGACTCATAGCGCACCCGCCCACCGAGATGCGCCGCCGCTGCGACTGAGGATGTGTATTTTGCCCATTGTAGTTTCCCCCTGGATGATGGCTGACAAAATCCAGGTTATCGTACAACGGGTGGCCACCAACTGTCCGGCACGTCTGTGGCCCAAATCCCGGGCACTAAAATCGGCCCTCAAAGGCCAGTTTTGGACGCCCTAGAACTGGTCCAGTGTCAAAGCCTTTTTTTAGTATGCATCTCTTGATCGATGCACTCTGCAGTTGCTGGCATGATTTATTCTCAGAACGGGTGTTCGAACCACAAACATGTGAGAGAATATAAGTATGAACAGTTATAGCCCCTATGTATCGGTAGTCATTCCCTGCTACAATGCTGCTCCTTTTTTGAGAGAAACGCTGGACTCTGCGCTGAATCAGACTCACCCACCGATGGAAGTCATTGTGGTCGACGACGGATCCACGGATAACTCTGCGGCGATTGCCGAATCTTACGGATCGCCCGTGAGGGTCATACGGCAGAAAAATCAAGGCGAGTCCGTCGCCAGGAACCGCGGCATCGATGAAGCCAAAGGAGACTGGATAGCTTTTCTGGACGCGGATGACATTTGGATGCAGGACAAACTTGAACTCCAAATAGAACGCGCGACTTCCATGCCTGGTACCGTATGTGTTCATTCGGCATTCTATGTGTTTGGAATCATAAACAATCATCCTGTGATACCTCAGGAAATACTTGCAGGTCAATATAACGTACAGACTCTCTTGCTCTGCCCACTTGTAAATTCCTCCACTGCGCTTGTCAGGCGGGAACTACCTGTACGCTTTCCAGAATGGACACGGCGTGCAGAGGACATGATCTATTTTGCTGAACTAGTGGGACATGGATCTTTTTCTTATGTTCCCAAACGGCTAACAGGATACCGTTCACATTCATCACAGCAACACAGACAACCACTACTTCTTGCAGCACACATAGCCAGTCGCATGGAATGGGTCCAAAGAAATCGCAAAAGGCTTGGGGAGACAATGGCAATCAGACTACAAGGGATGTTGCGTGATCAATTAACCTCATGGACACAAATGGCAAAATGGAATCGCAACTGGGAATCGTTCCATAATTTGCGAAAATACGCACTATCACTTAAGTGGCCAGACGGCCAACCAGCTATATTTCGAGAATTTATATATCCAATATTTGTTTATCAAATCAAAGATCTTGCAGATTGGTTTATTTCTAATAGTCTAATAAATCGACACAAACAAACTCCTTAGACTTGCATTTATTTTTATCTAAACGAAATTTTGGTTTGTTGATAAAGTTTCTTATACATTTTATTCAAAGGAGAAAATCATGGATTATAAAACTAGTTGGACAAAAAGCTCAATACACCGTCATACCTCATCTTTGGTTGCTTCCTGCCTATTCATTTCATTTTTCTTTCTATATTGTGAAGCTCAGACTACAGAGAAATCCGTGCTCAAACAATCTGATTTCAAGTATATCGGGGCATTCTTGATGCCAACAAGCGCCGCGGGGGGTGACGCTATGTTTAGTCATGGTCTCACTCACCGTTACGTGAATGGGGAACTACGGTTGCTCTCTGTTGCTTGGAATCCTCAGAATCTTTATGAAGTCCGGGTGCCTACGCCAGTCATCGAGGGCCCATTCCCCCGGGCAACTGTGGTGAAAGAATGGGGGGATGTTACCTTGCCAGTAAGGAAAAATACTACGGACGGTGGAGATGGATCCGGGGTTATTCATGGGTTATATTGGGACGATAAGGACAAGCGATTGTATTGGTCTTACGGCAGCGTTTACAATACAAAAGGATGGGATGATCCCTCAGTAGGCTACAGTCTGCTAAATGACAAGGATGGAACATCAACCGCCGTTGGTGTCTGGCGGTTCACTGGAAGAGGCCCCAAAGCAACTAACAAGTGCGTGATTCCAATTCCCCAATGGTTTGCGGATAGATATACGGGGGGAAGGCGCTTGGCCGCTGGTTGTGGGGGGTATCAGTCAATAGTTTCAGTAGGACCAGCTCACTTGGGACCTGCATTGACAGCTTTTGCACCACCTGATAATAGCACATTGAGTCTAAGTTCATTGCCATTTACAAATCTGGTCGGCTATCCATATAAAAATAATCCGATTGACTGCACCAATCGCGCTGTGCGGGACAAAAATTATGTTGATGATTTTGATCGTTGCAATCCGATTGAAGAAGTCGGTCGCTGGAACTGGGCAGATTTTCTATATCAAGGTGGTGCCTGGATAGATTTGCCTCAGAAGCACGGAGTAGTCTTTTTTCCAACATTGTCAATTGGACGCGCGTGGTATGAAACCTCGACTCTTCACGCGGAAAATGCCTCTCACTGGGTGTACATTTACGACCCCTATGATTTAGCGCAAGTTGCACAGGGCCTTAAGCAACAATGGGAGATCCAGGCTGCACATGCATGGGCCATTCAATTCCCAGGGCTGACTTATCCACTTCCGGGATGGCGGGATTCGCCTGCCAAAATGGTGACAGGAGTAAGTTTTGATTCCACTACGGGCAGATTGTATATATCGGTTCACCGAGGAGAAAATACTGGCCAATGGCAAGCTCATAAGATATATGTATACGAGATAGAATCAGACCAGCTCCCGAGTGATATTACAATCAGCCCTCCAAAAGAGCTTAAAATACTCGACAGTGGTAAGTTCTTGGCCGTTTCATTCGATCATGCGGCCCTGTCCAAT
>CAYOVG010000469.1:0-4580 GCA_964407285.1 uncultured Syntrophobacteraceae bacterium | reverse complement strand
GGACGGGAGGGTGGCGAGTCCGTAAGCCACCGTGTAGAACCCGAGTGCGTCGAGCCCCAGCACTTTTCCCACCAGCGCGTCATCGCCCCTGTTAATGATGTGTATGATGATCCCGGCAACGAGAATATGCCTGCCGAAGTTGATCAACTCGCGCGCCGTGCGGAGCTTCAGCCGGAAGGAGGGCCTGTAGGGATGAATCGAGAAGGATATGATGATGCCGATAACCTCGGCGGCCACATATCCCGCTATAATGGCCCAGAAACTCCTGTAGTAGTACGCACAGCCGATCGTCACCAGTATCGTGAGAAGGTTTCTGAGTTGATCGGTCAGGGTGACGATCCTGAAGTTGATCTCCCTGGTGAATATCAGCATGCCGATGTTTCTGAAACCCGAGAAAAGATAGGTGAGGCCGTACACCTTGACGACGCTTTCCAGGACCGGCGTTTCATAGAAAGACGCCAGGGGCGCGGCGAGGGCATAGAGCAGCGCGAACTTGAAGATCCCTCTCAGGATCTGGAGCATCCAGGCGGTGTCCAGCGAATCCTTGTCGATTTCTTTTCTCTGGATGATGGCGCTGTCGATACCGCCGCTGGTGAACACGTCCATGGTCCCCACTATCATGGTGAGAATGCCCACGACGCCGAAGTCCGAAGGCGTGAGAAGCCTCACCAGCACCACCGTCTGGACGGAAAACATGGCTTTCGAAAACCAGCTCGAAAAGAGGACCCACACTACGCCTCTGAGGGCCCGCTGCTGAACTGTCCCCACATTCGAGAAGAACGCTCCGACGGCTCTGGACGCTCGAGTACTGGAACTGAACATGGTGCGTTTTGAATCTCCGATGGGATGGGTTGCGAGTTACGATTTGCGCGTTGCGAGTTGCGGGCTTAGGATTGCCGCGAGTTCTGAAACAGGTCCGCGAGCTTTTGCACTTCCACGCTGAGATTGAATTCCCGTTTTACGATGTCCCTTCCCTTTCTTCCCATATCCAGGCGGGCTTCCTCCTCAAAGCGCATCACCTTTTCCATCGCCGACGCCAGGGAGCGCGGGTCTCCGGGTTCCACCAGGATACCCGCGCCGTCCTTGACCAGTTCCGGTATGCCGGATACTTTCGTGGACACCACGGGCACGCCGAGAGCCATCGCCTCCATCAGCGCCACCGGGATTCCGTCCTGCATCCCGGTCTTCTCGACCACGCAGGGCAGGACGAAGAGGTCCGCCGCACCTATGGCGTTCAGGACTTCCAACTGCTCCATGGCGCCCCGCAGGCGCACAATTCCCTCGAGCCCCCGCTCCGCGATGAGCGCCTCGAGTTCGCTCCGCTGTTCGCCCTCACCGATGATACGGCATTCGAAATTGGAGACGCCATGCCGATCGAGGACCCCGCAGGCCTCGACGAGGTCCCTGAACCCCTTGTGCTCCACCAGCCTCCCCACGGACACGATGGTGAACACCGGGTTCCGTCGCGCGCGCACTTCAGGAATGTTCGCAAAATCGATCCCGCAGTGGACTATCCGGAGTTTCTCCCGATCGACACCGGGATAGCGTTCCGCTATGTAGCGGCTGTTGTATTGGGAGATGCACGCCGTGAACCTGGCGTGACGGAATTTATCCTCCATCATGTCGGAAAACTCCGGCAGGAAGATATCGTGGGCATGCACGGTAAAACTGTAGGGAATGCCGGTCAGCATGGAGATCAGCATCGCGTACTTGGACGCCTCATCGGCAAAGTGGGCGTGAATGTGCTCGATGCCCTCCCCTCTCACCTTCACGGCATGCAGCACCGCTTGCTTGAAATACCAGAAGGTTTCCCGGTTGGTTCCGTACGCCAATCCGAACGTCCGAAGGTACCGCGCCGGATTGGCCGCAAAGATGCGCAGGTGGCAGAGAGCCTTCTTCCATCGGGGCATCTGCGCGTCGACGGCGGAGAAGTAATAGACGTCGCTCATCAACCGCTCGGCGTCCCTGTGAATGACCTTGTCCTTCTTCTCCGGCGCGGTCGTATTCAATCGGGCCATCACCCGCACGTCGAACCCCTTCTTCCGCAGTTCGAGGATCTCCCGCAGGATGAAGGTTTCCGAAAAGACTGGAAAGTGATCCAGGATGTAGCCGATGTTTTTCATTGTCACAAGCTCTCCGGAAGGGGTGAACAGGTGAGTGGGTGAATGGGTGCATGGAGTTTCCCTCCACAAGTCGGCATCGGTGTAAAGGACGCTGGAGCATCCCGATCCAACATTTCCTCATAATCGTTTCCGGATTCCAGTCTTCGTTCATCGGGTTCCGCTTCGTTCCACCCAAACCACGGAAATCCGATCTCTGTTCCACGGTGAGCACACCACCCCCGCGAAACGGTCATGGACTAACGGAAGGTCCCGGGTAAGGGGGCCATTGATTGCTGACGGGAGTGATACCCGGTCCTTCGGACGCCACCTGCGACACGTAGCCCGCCAGCCTTTCGGTGAAGAGTCCGGCCCCGGTTCTGTTCAGATGCGCCAGATCGAAGAAAAGATCGATATTGCCGGCTATGTCCTCGTCATCGAACGTGCGATAAGCTATCCCGTATTCTCGAGCGATGGATTTGTAGTAGTCGATGATCTTTTCCCTGTCGTCCGATCCCGAATACACGGATACATACTCGGGCGCCATGAAAAGAACGGTGCGTACGCCCTTGGATTTCGCCAGGGTCAGAATGCCCTTGAAGTGCTTGTCTCTCACGAGATCAATGGCGTGTGACCGGTCATAAAAACCGGTAAGCTGAAATTTGGCGGTTTCATCGCTGAATTTGCGGTTTATGAGCAACGATCCCCTCGAATCGAACTCCGCCCCGCCGGGTTTCAGCAGGTATCCCAGCACTGAACTCAAACCTATCGCTTGATTGTACGACGAATATTTCAGGTACGGCGCATACTTCCACAGGTAAGCTTTGATCCCGCAGTATTCCTTGATGTAGTCGAATACTTTCCGGTCGTTGAGGAACGGAAAATAGTAGTAGTAGTGGAAGGGAAAGTCGAACGAATCCTTGTCAAGCCCGAATACGTCCACCTGGAGCAGCAGGTTCCTTACCTTGTTGTTCCTCAAGAACAGTTCGAGCAGAAGATACTGCTCGGTGTAGGAAGCCCCGTCGATGGAAAGGTTCATCACCTTCTTCCCCAGCAATTCCTCCAGTCTTCCGGCATCGACATTGACATACCCCCTGGACGACCCGAGTATCGCGTAATCCAGGTCGAGCCCCTTGTGGCTGAGGACCCAGTACTGTTTAACTTTCACATTGCGAACGACGGCGCGGTCCATCAATGTCGACGCCAGGAGCAGTATCAACATGAGAATAGCGAAATACGCCATGGTTCTCACCGGCTCGCCTCCATTCATTCCAGAAACCCCGTTCGACACGGTTCAAAACTGGAAATAGATGAACTTTCCGGGACTGTCGAAGACCCCAAACGAAAGGATGGTAAATAGAAGAAGGTAGCTGAACCCCCACCTCGTCCAGACGGGTGCGACGGATAATCGTTCGTTCAATTCCTCGTCTCCCGCATACCACTCGGCCAGAAGCAGAACTGGTATCAGAGCGAAACTCAGGGCGAGTTCGTTGAGGCTAAGGCCTTTCACGGCCTTGGCCGGACTTGCAAGATGAGACACTATGTAGATTGCGTCATGGAGGGAGTTTGCCCTGAAGAAGATCCATGAAAAACCGATCAGGCAGAATGTGCTCATAGTTCTCGCCATACCGCCGAAAAGGGAAGCTTTTTCCACTCCCGCGAGTCGCCATATGGAATCCTTGATATGCCGGGCCCATATGGCGACCAGGAGGTACAACCCGTTCAACGCCCCCCAGACAACGAACGTCCAGTTCGCCCCATGCCACAATCCGCTTACCAGGAAGGTGAGGAACAGGTTGAACCACCACCTTCCCTTGGACGCTCTGTTACCGCCCAACGGCACATACAGGTAGTCCCTAAACCAGGTCGAAAGGGAAATGTGCCATCGCCTCCAGAACTCCGATATGGATTTAGAGAAATAGGGCCGGTTGAAATTGACCATCAGTTCGAAACCCATTACTCTGGCCGCTCCCCTGGCGATGTCCGAATAGCCGGAAAAGTCGCAGTAAATCTGAAAGGCAAAGAAGAAGACCGCAACCAGGAGATAGGGCCCCTGGTACCCGTGGACATTATTGAACACCTGGTTGACAATGTTCGCCAGCCTGTCGGCTATGACCACTTTCTTGAAGAACCCCCAGGCCATCAATTCGAGACCGGAAACGACTTTCGAATAGTCGAATGCGTGCGCCGTGCGAAGTTGCGGAAGAATATTCCGAGGCCTCTCGATGGGACCGGCCACCAGTTGCGGAAAGAACATCACGTACAGCGCATAGATGCCGAAATGGCGCTCCGCTTTCTGCCTGCCCATATACACTTCGAATACGTAGCTCAGGCTTTGGAACGTATGAAACGAAAGCCCCACGGGAAGGATGATCCGCAGGATTTCGATCGAATAGTTCCAGTGGAGGAACCGGGCAAGCGCATTGACGTTTTCAATGAAAAAACCGGAATACTTGAAAATGAACAGAATAAGACAGGTAG
>CAYOVG010000468.1:0-4582 GCA_964407285.1 uncultured Syntrophobacteraceae bacterium | reverse complement strand
TTAAGTGCCTGGCCGAATTCAGACAAGAGGGGGAAAGCCCGAAGCGATCGGTAAATAGCTGGGCACAATGTCTCATCCGTTTCCCCCTGTGCTTGCATGGTTGTCGCCTGGAGGGTTCTTGAAACTGAGCTGCTCTTGGCGGTGAGACCCAGTGTGCGTAGCGAGCCCGGGCTTACCCCAGGGAGCAGTTCCCCCAAAATGCCTGAGGCCACAGAGTGCCTCCGCGATCGACTTCGAGGAGGGGGCTTCGGTCATCCTCATCCTCGCGGATCGACTGCGTGAGGTGGTACAGACAGACTTGATCTCACCACCTGGTCATGACATCTGAAATGACAAATCCGCCGTCATAAGTGCTGGGATGCCCCTCCAATCCTGATGAGCTTATCGCCGTGACGAAATACCAAAGAAGCGTTGCTTCCGGGATTTCAGCGGCGGTTTCCAAAAGTCCCCGGACTTCCCGCTGGAGCGTGTCCGGAGCACTCGCTCCGGCAATGTCCTGCAGGAGCAAGATGGAACCGCCCGGTATGCGGACGTGAAAATCCACTTCGTGGCCGGCAGCGGTTCGAACATACTGAACTTCGGCGCCCTGCCGCTCCAGTTCCAGCAGGACCCTCGTTTCAAGGGCATGGCCAAGGTTCGCACGACCCGTCCGCCAAATAAAAGTGGTCTTGCCCGCACAGCGCATTCCGATCAGGGCATGGGCCTTATTGGGCACGGACGGGAGATGCAGATCGCGGCGGGTAAAAGGAGGGACTTCGGCTGCAAGGCTGTCCGCGATTTTTTGGCGAATAAGTTCTTTGATTTCTCCGTTAATAATGGGCGAACTTACCCAAATTCATCCTATGCGCAAGGACAAATTTTGTGTAATCCGTACGGTCTTGAAAGTGGGCAAAAGGCTCCCTCCCCAGGAAAGGATCCCCTCTACTGGTCCGGGTTCAGATTCTTTTCAGAGTTTCCCTTTTGATCTTTGTCCTCTTAAAGCCTGAGCCACCGGTCCTGCCAAAAGGTGATCTCCTTATTGAGCCGTTCGTCGACGGCACTGAGAGTCCTTTGCACATGGGCAATGCGGCGGTGCGCTTCACGATTCGTACACGTCATGTGCCCGGAGCAAAAAACGAAGGGGTCACGGTTTTCCGTAACCCCTTGAATTTTCTGGAGCGAGAGACGGGCTTCGAAGCCGAAGCAGCGACTCTCAGCATAGTCTCAAAATTCTAACAATATTAACGTTTACAAATAGATAATCCCTTTTTCTGGCTGGTTCGGATCTGTCAAAGTTCGGCGAAAGTCGGACAAATTTCCCTCGTTTGGGGAAAGTTTGGGGAAAGGACGGGGAAAGTGGTCAAGAGGCTTGATCGGTGATATAGTGCACAGCGGATGAGATTTTGTAACATAGTGTTACGTTTCCTCTTGACCACTGACCCTCTCGGAGATTATCCTTTTGAGTGAGTCGTTTAGTTCTTCGGAAGCGATTAGTCGCATTCGGGAAATCGCCAGATTCGGTGATGTTCAGACTACCTCTCACTGCCGAAAGAGGATGATTGAGAGGAGTTTTCATTTTCAGGATCTCCTATCCGTGCTCTCCAACGGAGAGATCACAGATCAACCTGAATATGATGAAAACCATGACCAGTATAAGTACAGGGTGCAGGGCACAACCATCGATGGTGACTCTGCTGTTGCCGTCACTGTCATCCTGGGTTTTCGTTCTCTCCTGGTCGTAACCATCTTTGAAGGAGCCGATCTTGAGTCTTCATGAAAAATGCCCCACTTGCGGCAGCACCGACATCATCTTCAAGAAGGGGCATCACCACTTCCTTGAGAGCGGACTTGATAACGTCCACTTGAGCAATGCAGACATCTGGCGATGTAACGCTTGTGGAGAAGAGATTGTCTCGATCCCCCGCTCTATGGAACTCATGAAGTCGATTGCCGAAAGCATTTTACTAAAGCCCACCAGCCTCTCAGGGGCAGAAATACGATTTCTTCGAAAGAACCTTGGGATGAAGATCAATGAGTTCTCCCAATTACTCGGTGTAGATCGGGTCACCGTGTCGAGATGGGAGAATGACCATGAGAAGCCATCTAAGTCCGCAGACCGATTGATCCGTTTGACGTATGCTCTCGAAGCGAGGGTAGGGGAGGCTGTTATGGAGCCGTTGCGAAGGAACCTCAGAAGGGAGGTAGTCGATTCTCCAGTAGACTATTTTGTGTCGCTTCCCTTAGCTATCTGATGCTTCTCCCTACTCAAAAAAAACACCTTGTCCTTTTTCAAACCAAGATGCCTCATCCTCATCAGGTTTGCTTCAAGTCACCCTGATGCCGTTCCTGGGATATAATTCACCTGATGATGTGTTTCGAGAGGGAAGAGCAGTCATAATGCGTTGCTAACGGAAACATCCGCCCAACCATACGAAGGGCAGAGAATCGTACCTCTGATTATGTTCCGACCACCCCTTGATGCCTATGATTCAGCAGGGTAGGGGGGCTACCTAGCTGAACCCCAACCGAACATAATCCTCCTCATCCTTCGGGAAGGGGTCACCTTTTGAGTAACCCTCCTCCTTAAAATCCGAAATAATATGGAGCCGTGCCGCCTTTCCAGCCCTCTCACCGTACATCCTGATAATCTGCTCGATCCCTTCCTGATGATGCCGCAGTCTCCGATGCCTAAAAGTCGTCTTCCCTGCGAACTCATCCAGCCACAGGTGTACCTCCTTAAACGGTTCACCAAAGAATTCCAGTGACTGCTGGCAGTGTTCTTCAAGAGTCATATAGGATCAATCCCATGTCCTTCAACATCTGCTCGTCTCCCGTCCAACGAACCGCAGAAAAATTATCGCAGCAACCTGGCCCGAACCTTCCAGTAGATTCTGAATCGACCTTACAGGATATTTAAATGTAACATTTCAAAGGCACTGGATCGATGGAGGGTGGGGGAGCGTCCAAGAGGCTCCGAGATGTCGATGGGGGTGCACTATGATCTATGAGTACCTTCAATATCATTTCACACCCCTTTCTGCACTCACCCTCCCTCAGCCTCGGTCAATAATGGAACACAAAATCACATGGGGGCACCGATTTTCCGCTTCTTGATGAAATCTACCATGCACGTCCTCGAAACACCGAACTTTCTGGCAATGGCTGCTTTTGCCACCCCGAAACCGAGAAGCTCCCGAATCTCAGCTTCCTTGCCATCGAGTTTGTGCTTTCCCAGTTTCCCCTCGGGTCGTCCCAGCTTCTTTCCCTTGGCCCTGGCGTTCGCAAGACCCATCTTGGTGCGTTCACTCAGAAGATCCCGCTCGATCTCGGCAAACAACCCGAACATTGTGATCATGACCTTGGTTTGAATATCATTCCTGCCATTTATCACCATATTCTGTTTGACGGCGATGAAGCGCACATGCTTTTTCACCAGGGCATCTACAATTTGAATGATCTCTCCCAGGGATCTGCCCAGGCGTGAAAGCTCACTGACTATCAGAGTATCACCCGTGTCCAATTTTTCCAGCAACTCATCAATGCGCCGCTCCTTCATCGTTTTCCGAGAGGACATCTCAACCGTGAGGAAGTCCTCCACGGTCATCTTGTTCGTGTTGGCGTAAGTGAGAATTTCTAGCTTTTGATTCTGGACATCTTGTTTGGCGGTGCTGACACGCAGATACCCGAGCGTTTTCATGCTTCCCCTCCCCGTTGGTCAAGCTGACTATTAAAACCTGATTCTACATACCATTTTGTTCGATCAATGTCAATATTAAATATATGCTTGTATAGCCATTAAGAGGAAGGCAAATCGTTCGATTGTATGGTCAAAACTATGAGTATGATGATCGGTATAGCTCGGGTGATGGTCAGAAATGGAGTCAGAGCCTGGGAAAGCCTAGTGGGTAGACGCAGGCATGAAAAGACATTATGAAGAGAAAGGTTTCCGCCTCCAAATTAGTGGTAGCAGATTTGGTTCAATTCGATTCCCACACAGGAGAACCCCCAATGCCCGTAGTCCACAAGAACCGAAAGGGTGACACCTACTATCTGCACCAAGGGAAGTCCAAGAAAGGGAACCCAAAATTCTTCTTCTCACGAAAAAGCGAGGGTGATCTGGTGCAGGCAATCCCCGAAGGCTATGAAATCTACGAGAACCCAAATGCTCAGGTCTTCCTTCGAAAGCTCCAACCCAGGTTCATCCGAGACGATGAGAAGTCCCTAGTTGAAAAAGAAATCAACAAACTGGAAAGACCATACCGCTACACAATGGATGTGAAGGGGAAGGTGATCACCGTCTTCGAGTCCGTCCAGGATCAGGAGATACTGCGGGAAACCTTTGAAGATTTTTTGATGCCAAAGAAAGATATTCGAGCCGCTCTTGAGCGGATCACATCTTTTATGCCCGTACTGAAATTCATCCTGGTCGATGATAAGGAGAGGACTTTCCGTGTGGAGCGATTCTGCTTTTTGGGATCGGTGGATGATTGGATGCCTGTGGGCGGCACTGGATCACTGAGGGAGTTGGCCGACAAATACATTCCGCTCCTGGGACAGGATTCATTCTATGAACTGTTCTAATCGGTGAACTATAGATCATCTT
>CAYOVG010000467.1:0-4600 GCA_964407285.1 uncultured Syntrophobacteraceae bacterium | reverse complement strand
TCCGGAAATTTTCTTTGTATGAAGGTGATGAGCCCTTCCCTGACTTCACAGCGACGGTCCCATGCCGTCGAGGGGTCACGGGCGCTCCTGAGCGCTCGGAGTTCCACGGTGCTCTCGGTCGCATTGGTCACCTGGAGCACGCATACTTTACCGTCCCACAGCTTCGAGTTCCGAAGGATTCCTTGAAGCTCCTCCCGAAGAGTTCCGACCGGAATCGTGTAGTCCGTGTAAATGAAAACCGTTGCCAGGATCTCGGCCGAGGTCCGGGTCCAATTCTGAAACGGCTTCTCCGTGAAGTAGGTCAGAGGCACGATCAGGCGGCGCAGGTCCCAGAGCTTCACCACGGCATAGGTGGAGTTGATCTCTTCGATCCGTCCCCACTCATTTTCAATGATGACGACATCGTCGATTCGCATGGGCTGAGTGAAGGCGATCTGCAGACCGACGAGGAGGTTCGCGATCGTGCGCTGAGCCGCCAAACCCACCACGACTCCCAGTACCCCGGCGGAAGTCAGAATGCCGGTCCCGACCTGCCGCACCTTGTCGAAGAGCATCAATATGGACGCTCCCGCCAGGATAACGACAAGCGCCGTAATGGTCTTCCGCAGGAACCGCGCCTGCGTCCGCACTCTCCTCGCCGGCAGATTGTCGCTGACGTCGATCTTGTAGTAGCACAAAATGAGGTCTTCCAGCACCAGGGTGGATCGAATCATCAGCCACGCGACGGAGATTATGAGAAGGATGCTCAGCAGGTCGACCAGCAGGCCGAACATGAACGGAAAGCCCGCGAGGAGGGGAAGCGCCATACGGCTGAGCACGAGCGCAATGAAGAACTTCAGCGGCGCCCGGCAGTGGACGGCGAAGGACATCGGGAAGCTCCGCCCCTGCGGGGCTTTCGCCTTGATCTGCTCGTCGAGCGTCGTAACGAGCACATAGGCGAACCAGACAAAGGCTACGGCGCCGCCGGTTTCGGCGGCCTTTTTCAACGCAGCCTGCAACGGATTGGCGCCGCCTGCCTGCTGAAAGTGCACGAAGAGCGGAGACAGGGCCGCATAGGAACCATATGTCCAGATCAAGAAAGAGATGGGTCTCGACAGCGCCCGTACCGAACCGGAGGGCAGCGGAAAGGACGGATGCCGGACCCTCACCCTTCGCAGCATCGATCTCATCCACCCTCGCAACAACCGCTCCCCTACGAACACGCTGATAAAAAGGGCGAGGCAAACGATCAACTTCAACCAGGTCATTCCATTGTAGATCCCGGCGTTGATCCACCTGCCCGCTTCGGAGGATACCTCCTTGCCGATCTTGTCGATCTTTGCGCTAAGCTTCTTCCCGGCTTCATCGATCCTTTCGGTTTCTATGGAAACCGGCTTCTCGCCCACTTGGGGCAAAATGCTTATCGAAGGGACCGGAGTCACGGCTCCGTCCTGTGCCGATACTCCTCGAGCCGGCGCAGAGGTGAACGTCAGCAGCGTCAGGACGATGCCCAGAAACATCTGAACCGCGACAGATCTTCTCATGGTGATGCACATATCTATTCCCGTTCCTCCTTAGTCTTCGGTCATAAATCGGCTCCGTATCCGTTGGTTGGATTATCGCCCGCGCGCCTGTGCGGGAACGGCGAGGTCGGACCGGGTCATCGGCATTGCGGAAATTCGGAGGGGGACCTCAAAGTTCGATTCTGTCCTTGCTGTCGTGCGTTATAGCCACCATGAGAGTGAGGTGTTCCCGCAGGTGGCGTGTGAGAAGGAAGTTTTCCAAAATGAACTGCTTCGCTTTCTTGCCCATTTCGTTCAGTTGGCGCCGGTGTTTCAGCAAATAGCGTATGCGTAGCGCGGCGCCTTCGGGAGTGTTGACCAGGAAGCCGGTGTGATGGTTGATCACCTGGAGCCTTATGCCGCCGGTGTCTCCACCGATGACCGCTTTTCCCTTCCACATCCCCTCGGTGACGGTGAGTCCGAACCCCTCCTTGATCGACTTCTGAATCACGATATCCGCCATCCGTTGCAGGGCGTTTACCGTCCGATGCGCATCGGGCGGCAAGAGGAGAAGATGGATATCCGGGTCGCCGTTCGCGGCTTCCTTTACCTCATCGAAGACTTTCATCCCTTCGGGATCATCCGCGGCGCCGCCGCCCGCCAGCACGAGCTGCAGCGGAGTGAAAGTCCGGGCAAGCCGATACGCCTGGATGACTCCGATGGGGTCCTTGAACCGGTCGAATCGGGATATCTGCACGATAAGCGGCCTGCAGGGATCGATCCCGTGCTTTTCGCGCACGGCGTCGATCTCCGCCGGCTCCAGGTCCACGTTCTTATCGCTCAGCGGATCTATGCTCGGAGGAATCAGGTAGGACGTGTGCGGAAGAGGTTGAGAGAACTCCGCCAGGGACCAGATGCTGGCGTCGTAGCCCTTCACGAACTCCCGCAGGTACTTCCACACGGGACGGTACGGGTGACTCACGTCCACATGGCAGCGCCATATCCATTTCCCCTTCCGGTTTGGGCAGTGGGACAGGAGGTGCGCGGGCTGGGGATCGTGTATGTAGACGAAGTCCGCTTCCTCCAGCTTGCTTCGCAACGCTTCGGCATTGCGGCGGTTGGTTTCCTCGTAGCTTTCGAGCAGGGCTTCCGAGAGGTTGACCGCACTGCCCTGCAGGGCATTATGAAAGGCCTTGGTGCAACGGAAAAAGACCTCATCGCCCTCGACCACATCCCATGAACTCTCGATTCCCAGTTCACGCATCAGCGGCACCAGCCAATGGAGGATTTCCGCCACTCCCCCCCCTTCCTTCGTGGAATTGACGTGAACGACTCTGCTCCCCCTGAGTGCGCCGGCCAATTGCCGCAGATGATCTATGACATCCTCGCCCACGATCCGTGCGTATCGATCGAGTACCTGCATCCCTCCCCCTCCTCATCTTTCGCTGCAAAATTCCTGATAACCTCGCCTATCTCACGGCGCAATTCGGTCAGCGTGCTGAAGTAAGGATCGACAGCGGTCAGACGATTGGCCGGCTCCGCGTAGTCTTCGCCGAATCCGAGGAGCCACTCGCTGAAATCGTCCCTCGAATGCTCCGTTCTCCGGCGCGCATCGATGAAATGATAGTAGATGCTGCCGACCGGAAGATGGGGAACGAGTTCCTGAAGCATTCCGGGGTGATCGATACGTATTCTCGTGTCGAAGACCACAATCTGGGAACGGATGAAGAAGAACTGCCGGCCGGCTTTCGCCCACGGAACGAGTTCGGTTTCCTCCAACCGCTCCTCGATCACTTCCACCAGTTCGCGCCGCAGTTCTTCGATATCGCTGAAGTTGCACGGATCGATGAGCGCCAGTCTTTCGGCGAGACGAGCGTCCCGAAGGCCGTGCCACGCCCAGGCGGCGAAATCATTTACATACTCCGGTTCATCGAAGCGGGGTCGCAACAGGCCTCCCCAGAAGTGATGGTAGATACAACCCGGGTGGACCGTAAGCAGGTGGTCCCGCAGTTCGCGAAGGTTCTGAGTCTTTTGCCCCATTCCTATGGCGATCAGAGCGCAATCCTTGATTGCAAATGGTTCCGGCATACGCAGATCCTTTTCCGTATTCCTGTGAGTTCTCTCTGTGTTATTTCATCCGTCTTACCGTCTTACCGTGCTTTTCGTGTTCTCTCGCGTATTTCGCGGTAGAAGCCCGAATCCGGCGATGCGGATCTTCCGGCTTCTCACGAGGCCTGCCGCGGCATTGGAACGAAGAATTCGATGTGGGGGAAGCTGCTGAGGTCTTCCGCAATTCCCGCTCTGAGGAATGAATTCACCCAACTGAAAACGTCCTGCTTCTGGATCGAACGCCTGAGGCTCTTCATCCTGGCGTGCCTTTCGTAGGTGTCCATGGTGAATGCATTGTGGATCGCATTGGCGACGCCTTCGACATCGTACGGGTTGACCAGCAGCGCGCCGTGGTGCAGTTGAGCCGCGGCTCCGGCGAATTCGCTCAGGATCAGAGCGCCGTCTTCATGCGTACGGCTTGCGCAGTATTCCTTCGCGACGAGGTTCATCCCGTCCTTGAGGGGAGTGACGAGCGCGATTTCGCACGCCCGGTAGTAGGCGGCAAGTTCCGTGCGGCTCAGGGACCGGAAGATGTAGGTGATAGGCGTCCACCCCACCTCCGTGTACTGGCCGTTGATTTCACCGACAAGCCGTTCGATCTCCTGCTTGAGAAGGTCGTATTCCCTGATGGTTTCCCGGCTCGGCACGACCACCTGCACGAGAGTGATCCTCTTTCGCAACCGAGGATAGCGTTCCAGCGCATTCCTCAGGGCCTGCAGCCTGTTCGGAATCCCCTTGGTGTAGTCCAGCCTGTCCACACCGAGGATGAGCTGCCGGTTCGGCAGGTTGGCCCGTATGAGCCCGGCCTGCTTGCCGGCTTTGGATGAGGACGCGGTCCCGGCGAAGTCGTTGAAATCGATACCGATGGGAAAGGCTCCCACCATGACTTCTCTTTCCGGCGTCATAAGCTTGCAGACATGGCCGCGGCCGTAGACCCTCACGCCGCGAGTGAGCGCGCGAACGCAACCGATGAAATTCCTGCGGTCGCGCGCGGTCTGAAAGCCTATCAT
>CAYOVG010000466.1:0-4621 GCA_964407285.1 uncultured Syntrophobacteraceae bacterium | reverse complement strand
AGCACCGTGGGGGTTCCCAGGACCACGGTCCCCGCATCCACCAGCGCCATGGCGAGCTTGCCGATGTCCGTCACGGCCAGATTGAACAGCTCCACCCGAACCCCGTTTTTCAACAGCGCGTCCGCCAGATGATCCACCATGCGCTGTGTGCTGCCGTGCATGGACACGAAGGGGAACGCCACCAGGTTGTGCGGTGCGCCTGAAACCCAGTCCCGGTAGGCGTCCAGGATCCAGGAAGGATTATCGTAGACCTGCCCGTGGCTGGGAGCGATCATCCGAATGTCGTACGCCTCGAGTTTCTCCAGGTTCTTGGCGATAACGGCCCGAAACGGCATCATGATTTCCGCGAAGTATCGCTTGGCGGCCTCGAACACGCGGCCTTCATCGACGACGAACAGGTCGCCCGTGGCAATGTGGGAGCCGAAGAAGTCGCAACTGAACAGGATGCGGTCCTCTTCCATATAGCTCACCATGGTCTCGGGCCAGTGCACCCAGGGCGTATGGATGAATCGGAGCGTCTTGTCCCCCAGGGAAAGGGTTTCCCCGTCCGCCACCGTAACAAAGGCGTTTTCGGGAATGCGCAGCAGATCCATGAGCATGGGTTTGGCCTTGGGAGTCACCACCGCTTTCGCTTGCGGAAAGCGTTCCAGGACCTTGGGGAGGGTGCCGGAATGGTCCTGCTCGGCGTGATGGGAAACCACGAAGTCGATTCGGGAAATCCCATCCAGTTGCGCCAGCCATTCATCCGCCATGGGCGGATCCACGGTGTCCAGCAAGGCCGTTTTCTCGCTCCCTTGAACGAGATACGCGTTGTACGAAGTGCCGTCGGGCAGCGGGATAAGCGCATCGAACAGCCGCCGGTCCCAATCCACGGCTCCCATCCAATGAATCTTTTCCGTTATCGGTCTCTGCATCATGATGAATCCTCCCGGCAGGCCGGTGCAAAACGCGACCTGCGGTCACGCCTTCGGCGTGACTTGCATCGCATCGTTGTTCACCAGCCTGCCCGCAATACGGTTTATCAAGGGGCTGTCACGAATATTTTTCCTTCAACACTTCCGCCATTTGGCGGACGACACCGAAAGCGCGCTCCACGGTGCGTTCCTTGTCCGGGTTGACCAGGCAGCAGGTGGCCGGGGACAGCATGCCGCGGGCCGCGCATTCCTGCGGATCGATCCCCCGGGATCCCAGGACCTTCCACACGTCTTCCAGCCGCCGGATCAAGGACGGGACCTCCTCCTGCGCAAAGGCTTCGAATCCGGTGGGCGCAATGCCCCAGACCACGACGCCTCCCCGGTCCAGGAATTTCCGGAGGGAGGACGCATAGGAGGCGAAGATCTCCGCGTTCGTGTACACGTCCAGGGAGAGCACGTCCAGGTCCAGATTCAGCAGGAAGTCCCAGTCCGGGTTGCCGCATAGATGAATCCCCCGGGGACGGTCCACCTGGGCGAAAAACCCGTCCAAATCGTCTTTGGCCTTCACGTCGCCGTAGCCCGCCATGGCGGAAAACAGGAATTGCAGGCCGGGTTCGTCCACGAACATGAAGGCGTTGGGGTTGCGGGTTTTGAGCCGGGCCAGTTGCACGTTCAAGCGCCGGGCCATGAAATCCAGCATAAACGGCCGCACGGTATCGTCGAAGAGAATGGGACGGTCCTCCTGGTCCAAAACGTTGAATCCGAAACTGACGGGGCCTTCCAGTTGTCCCCGGATGGCGGGCCGGTCCGACAGATCCAACGCCAAAAAACGATGGTACACTTCCGAATAGGTCTCGCTGATATCGAAGAACGCCGGGTCGTCCCATCGCAGCAGCGTTTCCTCGAGTTCCTCCACGAACTTATCCCGGGAAAAGCGCAGGGTCCTGTTTTCCATGTCCAGGAGGATACCGGGAAAGTGTTCGGAGGCCTGGACGTACATGTCTTCGTAGTAGCTGTAGTGCGGCAGTTGGGGCCAAAAGGGGGCATCCAGGGACAGCGCCAGATCCAGCGCGCGGGTCACGTCCGTGTGGGGCATGACGGCCATGGCCGTGGTCAACAGGTTTCCGGGAATGGGGTTGTTCATTTCGAGCCTTTCAGGGTCCATCTCCGTTGAAGGAATCTTCAATATCGCACGGCGCATCCGGTTCGACTCGGCGGCGTCGGGATGCCACGGGAACATCGAGACCCCTCACCGGGTCTCCTCGCGCACCATGAGCCACCCCTTGAATCGTTCGAAGACCTTCCACCGGCTCAGTTGATCCAGATAGCTGTAGATCACCGGCACCACGGCCAGGGTCAGCAGGGTGGAGGAAAACAGCCCTCCGGAGATGGCCACCGCCATGGGCTGGCGGCTTTCGCTCCCTTCCCCGATGCCCAAGGCCACGGGAAGGACCCCGGCGATGGTGGAAATGGCCGTCATCAGAATGGGCCGGAGACGGGTGGCGCCCGCTTCCACCAACGCTTCGTCCAGAGCCATGCCGGACCGGCGCCGGTGATTCGCGTAGTCGATGAGCAAAATTCCGTTCTTGGCCGCCAGCCCCACCAGGAGCACCAGACCGATCATGGAGTAGAGATTCAGCGTGTTGCCGAGCAACAGCAGCAACCCGAAGGCGCCAATAAAGGAGAGCGGCAGCCCCATCATGATGGCCATGGGCTGGGTGAAGCTCTCGAACTGGGCGGCAAGCACCATATAGGCGAGCACCGTAGCCAGGAGCAGGGCGAACAGGACGTATTTCCCCGTCTCCCCCAAGGTTTCGGCGCTGCCGGAGAACGTGACGGCGTAGCCTTCGGGGAGCAGGGTTTCGGCCATGGCCCGCACTTCGGGAACGGCGTCGCCCAGGAGCCTCCCTCCTTCCAGGGTGGCGTAGACGGTGGCGGACCGCTGGCGGTCCAGGCGGTTGATGACGCTGGGGCCGACCCCTTCCTCGATGGAGACGAAGCCGCTCATATCCAGAAGTTCCCCGCCGCCGCTCCGCAGGTAGACGCGCTGCACGTCGCCGGGGATCCGCCGCTGTTCCGCCTGGAGTCGCAGCCGGACCTCGTAGCTCTTGCCGCCCTCCTTGAAGGAGGCCACCTCGATTCCGCCGAGCAACGCCCCCACCGCGGCGGCGATGCTTTCGGCGCTGATCCCGGCCTCGGCGGCTTTTTCCCGGTCGATGCGCACCCGCACCTCGGGCTTCCCGATTTCCAGGTCCCGGGAGACCCCGGAGTACCCCGCAGCCCCCTCGAGGATGGTCATGAGTTCGCGGGAAACCCGGTCCAGAACGGTAAGCTCCGGTCCCTGGATCACCAGTTGAATATCCTCGCTGCGCTGGCGGCCGCCCAGCGGCGAGATGGGCGTGGCGTTCCCGCGGACGTCGGGAAGTTGCCGCAGGAAACGGCGCACCTCGGTCTGTATATCCTGCTGAGACCGTTGGCGCTCCTTGCGGGGAACCAGTGTCACGAGGGCCATGCCCCGGTTGGCGCCTCCGAAGCCGCTGAAGGCGAAGAAATGACTGACTTCGGGAATCTCCTTGAGCCGCGCTTCCACCCGCTGCAACACGCTGTCCGTTTTCTCGACGGAATAGGCCAACGGCGTCTGGATGCGAACCATGAAGCGCCCCTGGTCTTCCTGGGTCACGAGTTCCTGGCCGAGCAGGATATAGAGCCATACACCGCCGCCGAAGGCCAGGGCGGCCACCAGGATCATGAGGAACCTACGCCGCAGTATGTACCGCATGTTCCGGCGGTACAGATTCGAGGCCCTGTCCATAACCCGGTCGAAAATGCGGAATGCGCGCCAATGGGCCGCCCCGAGACCGAGAAACCGTGAGCTGAGCATGGGCGCCACGGTCATGGCGACGAAGGTCGAACACGCCACCGCAAAGGCCACGGTCACGGCAAACTCGTAGAAGAACCGTCCCACCATGCCCCCCATGAAGGCCACGGGGAGAAAGACGCCGGCCAGCACCAGGGTGGTGGCGATAATGGCGAAAGAGATCTCGTGGGAGCCTTCGAAGGCGGCCTGCATGGGTCCCTTGCCCAGGGCGGACCGGTGCCGGTAGATATTTTCCACCATGACGATGGCGTCGTCGATGACCAATCCGACAGCCAGCACCAGCCCCAGCATGGTCATATTGTTCAGGGTGAAGCCCAGGGCGTAGAGACAGGCGAAGGTGGCGACGATGGACGTCGGGATGGCCACGGCGCTGATGAGCGTGGTGCGGATGTTCTGCAGAAACAGCAGGATGACCAGCGCGGCGGCGATGCCTCCAAAGATCAACTGGGCTTTGATTTCGGCGATGGATTGCTCGATGAAGCGGGTGGTGTCCGTGGCGATATGGACATCCATGCCCTCCGGGAGGATGGCCCGGATTTCGGGGAGGGTCCTCCGCACCTCCCGGGCGATGGCCACTTCGTTGGCCCCCGAACGCGGCAGGACACGCAGGGCCGCGGTTTTTTGGGTTTCTCCTCCCCGGGTAAACCGGCCGGCGGGCCGATCCTCGAAACGGCCGGCCTCGGCATAGCCCAACAGGCCCAGGCGGATAGGGGCGCCTTCCCGGTAAGTGACGATGAGGTCGTTGAAGGCTTCGGCGGTTTCGAACTCCCCCACCGTGCGAATCAGGAATTCCTTTTCCAAGGAGTCGATCTTGCCGCCGGGAATCTCC
>CAYOVG010000465.1:0-4629 GCA_964407285.1 uncultured Syntrophobacteraceae bacterium | reverse complement strand
CGGGAGTCTCCCATGCGTCCCAGAATGGCGGCGGCGCCCAGGCGGGTGAGCCGTCGGCGGTCCCCCAGCGCTCCGATCAAGGGTCCCACGGCGTCAGGACCTATCTTCGCCAGGGCTTCGGCGGACGAGATGCGCACTTCCTCACAGGCGTCGTTGAGAGCCGAAATTAAGGGACCCACGGCATCGGGGGCCGCCAGTTCGCGCAGCAACGCGGCGGCGTTCAAGCGCACTTCCTTGTCTTCATCCCGGAGCACCGATGTGATGGCTTCGACGGCCGCGGTTCCCAACGCCGCACAGCCGTCCCAGTCTTCCAGCGCGATACGGTAGAAGGATTCGGTTGTCGCATCGCCGGGCGTCCATCCGAGCCCCTTCAGGGCTGCGGCGGCGTGCCTGCGCACGCCCCTGTTCTTGCTCTTCAGCAGACCCGTCAGGGCCGGAGCGGCATCGAGGTCGCCCCGCCTCGCCAACGCTTCCGATGCGGCCCGCCGCACGTGGCGGTTCCGGTCCTTCAGGGCTTTGAGCAGGCAGCGCGATATGCGGGGATCGGATTTCTTTTCAAGGGCCTCGGCTGCGCTCGCACGGACCGGCCACTCCTCATCGACGAGCAATATCCTGAGTAGAGGCTCCAGGACACGCGGGTCGGCGATGTTCCCGAAAGCGACTACGGCTCCCCTTCGTACGGGCCAGTACCGGTCCTTCAGGGCGTTCAACAGAGGGGCGACCGCCGCTTCGCCCATCAGAGCGCATTTCTCCCAGTCCTTTTTGGCAATCCGGTACAGCGCTTCATCTTCACGCGCGCCGGGGACCCATGCGGCCGAATCCAGCGCCGCCGCGGCGCTTTCCCTCACTTCTTCGTCTTCATCCCCGAGGGCCTTTACGAGCGCACATACGGCGTCCTGACCGCCTGCTCTGCCCAGGGCTTCCACCGCTTGCCTGCGAACAACCGGCGACGCCGCGCGAAGCGCCGTCCCGGCAAGCCGTCCAATAGAGTTTTTTCCTGCCGGTTTTATGGAATTCGGGCCTCTGAAAAGCACCATGACCTGTCACTCCTCAGCCATTGATAATGTCCCGCGGTTCGGAAGCGCCTTGAAGCATCCTGCGCCCCCAACGCGGTATTCGAGGCAGTACATTCCCTTGCTCCCGGCGTGTACTGCCGTACGATCGCCTTCTCGCCGAAAAATTTAGAGGAACGGGCATATCCTCAGACGATTTTCGCCGGATGTCAATAAAGAACACGCATGTAAAACGGGGAGACGGAGAAATCCTTGCAGGAGAAGCCCGCGCGGCTCCTCTTTATGACGGAAAAGCTACTGTTAACAAATACATAGTTTTTGTATTTCGTATACATGGGGTACCCCATACTCTTAATGGGGAATATTCTTTAAGTTACAGGCATGCACTTGCGCAAACCGTGGCGCATACCGTGGTTTCGCCGGGTTCGCTGGAAAGTGGTGCTGAAGGTGTTTTATGGGCGAAAAATACAGAGGTGTGGAATGAAGAACAGATTGACAGCTTTGGTAGCCGACGATCAGCCGTTTGTGCGCAGCATTGTGAAAGAGATGCTGCTCCAGATGGGCTACTTCGACGAGATCGAAGAAGCGGAAGATGGCCTGGAAGCATGGGAGATCATTCAGGAGCGCCACGTCGACCTCGTCATCTGCGATGTCGACATGCCAAAGCTCAACGGCATCGATCTCCTGAAGCGCGCCAACGAGAGTGATATGCCCAATACCGCCTTTATCGTGATAACGGGCTATCCTTCGGAGGACGTCATCAGGGACGCGTTCGCCTTCGGCGCCATCAACTTGCTCGGAAAACCTTTCTCCTTCAATACATTGAAGGAAAACATCGAGGACGTTATCAAGGCCGGACAGACCTGTCACGGAAAAAGAGGTTATCCATTCGCGCGCAAGATGGAACCGATCCTGTCCATGTAGGAAACTTTCGCGTGCAGGTCAAGTCGATACATCCCCGGGCGGTTCCCGGGACCTTCGAGTATCCTCGCTTTTTATATTGACGGCCGCCGTCTCCCGCCATACATATCAGATCGTGGGATAATCCAATCCCCCTGCAAAGGGGGATTTTCATTTTCCGTCCGGGATGCCCGGACGGATGGATAGACAGTAGATACCACCGGGTGGTATCGGGGGCGTATCGGCATGTTCGACGGCAGGGGAAAAGACCGGCGGACCGGGGACGCGATAAAGATCGCCGGAGACTATCAGTACAGGGCGCTCACGGAGGGCTTTTCCGTCCAGAGGTTCTGGCATTTGGCGAAGCTGCTCGCCATAGACGCCCTTCTTCCGCCCGCTCCCGGCGAACTGGTGCTGGATGTGGGGTGCGGTTCGGGGGTCGTCTCCTCGTTCCTGGGAACGTACGGGGCCAGGGTGATGGGAATAGACGCCAATCCGAACGCGGTCGCCTTTGCCGATGCGGCGTTCGCCTCGGAAAATGTCGAATTCCGGTGCGGCCCGGCCGATGAAGGCGTATCTCCGTACGGGCGCGGGCGCGTGGACCGAATATACTGCCTCGAACTGATCGAACACATACACATGGACCAGGCGGAGCGCATGCTCCGCCTCTTCCGTGAATCCCTCAAACCGGGAGGGAGCGTCTTCCTCACCACGCCCAACTATCACAGCCCGTGGCCCGCCGTCGAGTGGATCATGGACCATTCCGGTTTATTTCCTGTCATGGCGGAACAGCAGCATGTGGAGTTCTACCATCCGCGGAAACTGCGTTCCCTGTGCCTGCGGTCCGGCTTCACCGTCCGCGCGCTCACCACCCTGAATCTCCTCTCTCCCTGGACGGCCCCTCTCGGCAGGAAGCTCGCCCGCAAGGTTTTCGACATGGAAATGAGACGCCGTTCTTCTTTCGGCCCGGTGCTGACAGCCGTTTTGGTTGTCTAAGCGGGTCGCGGAAAGTTTCTTCCGCTTTCCTCGAGGGTGTTACTCATTCCACGGCGACAAAAGTGCAAAGGACTCTTCGTCGCCAATTTCGGCATCGACCGGTTCCGCGTAAGCCGAAACCGGACGCGAGGAAGCAGAAGACCGCAGTATGAAGGGATTCCATCTTGATAGAGCACTCAGCCTCATTTAGAATGATGCGTAACCGATCACAAGGTGAGAATCACGGGGATGCGGTCCGCGAGATGCGTGACGAACGGGATGAGCAAGTCGCTGGTTTGCGTTGACGCGAGCCTGATGCTGAAGCCGACTCCCCGGGCTGTGTGTGTTGCGATTATAATCCGGCGCGGCGAAGCGACGGGACGGCGGGCGCCGGCGATGAGGGTGATGAGTCTGATATCCATAGTACTGCCTGTACACAATGAGAGCGGGAACATAGGTCCGCTGCTCGAAGCCATCCGCGGGGAGACGGCCGGCACGGGAGACGAATACGAGATCCTGTTCATCGACGACGGGTCCGATGATGGGTCCTGGGATAAGATCCTGGAGGCGTCGAAGCGCTATCCGAACGTGAGGGCGATTCGGCTGAGTCGCAACTTCGGCAAGGAAGCCGCGATCGCCGCCGGACTGGAGGCCGCCTCGGGCGATGCCGTGATCGTAATGGACGCCGACCTGCAGCATCCCCCCTCTCTCATTCCGCACATGGTAATGCGCTGGAAGGAAGGAACGGCGGAAGTGGTGGAGGCGGTAAGGACCTGCCGGGGGGATGAGGCCGTTCACTCGAGGGTGGGGTCGAGGGTCTTCTACGCGATCATGAACCATCTGACCGGCTTCAGCCTGAAGGACGCTTCCGACTTCAAGCTCATGGACGGCAGGGTCGTCGCCGCATGGCGCAGGCTCGGCGAAAAGAGCCTTTTCTTCCGGGGGCTCTGCATCTGGCTGGGCTTCAGAAGAGCGCAGATCTCGTTTGAAACCGGAAAGCGGCGGGACGGCTGCTCCAAATGGACAACCGGCTCTCTGATCAAGCTGGCGCTCACGGGAATAACATCCTTCTCTTCGATCCCGCTTCAGCTCGTAACTCTCATGGGTTGCATTTTCTTCATCTTCGCCGTGATTCTCGGCATCAGGGCCGTCATGCTCAAATTCACCGGAATCGTCATCGACGGTTTTACGACGTTGATCCTGCTGCACCTCATAACGGGGAGCATGATAATGATCAGCCTTGGGATTATCGGCAAGTACATTGCATGCATCTACGATGAGGTGAAGGGCCGGCCCCGGTATATCGTCCGGGAATCCATAGGACCTGAAAACGCCTCGGTGCGGAACCGGAAACCGGAACCCGGAGTGGCCGTCGAATGAACAAAGATATCGCAGTCATCGGGATGGGGTACTGGGGGAAGAACCTGGTGCGCAATTTTTACGAACTCGGCGCTCTGAGGGTCATCTGCGATTCGGATGCGAACGTCGGAGACCTGTGCGGGCGTCAGTACGGTGACGTGATGTTTCAGCCGGATTACGCCGCGGTGCTGTCGGACCCCCGGATCAAGGCGGTCGCGCTGGCGACCCCCGCGGTTACCCACTTCGAGATGGCCCGGTCGGCCCTCGAAGCAGGCAAGGACGTCTTCACCGAAAAGCCGCTGTCGCTCCTGGTCGAGGAGGGAGAAGAGCTGCTCCGCCTCGCCGCGAAGAACAACAAGATCCTTATGGTCGGCCACATTTT
>CAYOVG010000464.1:0-4652 GCA_964407285.1 uncultured Syntrophobacteraceae bacterium | reverse complement strand
ATCCGCGACACCTGTTCGTACACCTCGGCCCCCAGGACACAGAACCGGGCGTGGTTGTCCACATCCGAAATGAACCGGCCTTCCCTGAGGGTCAGCCTGTTGATTTCGAGAAATCCGGAGGTGACCCCCAGGAGAGCCGAATCGAGCAATTTGCCGCGGGCGGCGGCCGAAACGTTCGGCGATAGGAACGGGACCGCCCCGGTGAGTGAAGGAATCCGGGACGCCGACCCCATGGCCGCGCTCAGAGGGATGCCCCTCTGGTTTCTCATTCCGCCGCCCGCCGCTTTTCTGCGCGAGGAGGTGCGGGGGCCGTCCAATTCGATGATCAGAAAGTCCGTACCCAGTTCCTTGAATTGCCGGATGGCCTCCTCCTCCACGACGGCTCCTATGGATATCATGGCGATTACCGCCCCGATGCCGATGACGATCCCGAGGAGGGCCAGCATGGTGCGTTGCTTGTTGGCGCGGAGGCTCCCGAAGGCCTCCTTGATATTGGCGGATAGAATCATCGGATCATCTCGTTTTCTCGAGGATGTTCAACCGAATGCTCATGACCGGCTTCCGGATGCAAGCGAATATGGTGTAATTTGCCGCCGGCTCCGGGTCCCTCGGGACCATCCGCGGCGGGCGGCGCCCGCGGGCAGTACGGGCGCGGGGTCGTTCGTCACCTGCCGCCCGGACCCGGTTGCGCCCCTTCCAGCGCAAGCCGTGGAGAGAGGAAGATTTCATCGCCGTCATCGATACCGCCGGCGATTTCAACGGAATCCAGCGTCGTCGCGAGGGTCTCCACCTTCACCTTTTCCGGCCGGCCCGTATCCCTGTTCATGCGCACCACGAAGCTCTCGCCGTCTTCCACCATCACGGCCTCGATGGGCGCCATGAGCGCCCGGTCGTTGTTGTAGATCCGTACTTTGAGGTCCGCCGACATGCCCACCAGCACCTTCCCTTTCGCCTCGGGCGGGATGGACGGAACGGATACGGAGACATCGAAGGAAGGGGCCCCGGAGTTGTCGTCACCCGCCCCATCCCCCCGCGCCCGGGAGGATATCTCGGAGATGACCCCGGCGAAGGAGTAGTCCCGGAACGCCTCCCCCGTCACCGTGACTTCCTGCCCCGGCAGGAGCTTCACGACATCGATCTCGTCGACTTTGGCCTTTACGGAAAAGCCGGACAGGTTTCCGATGGACAGTATGATCGCTCCCTGGCTCACGGAGCTGCCCTTTTCGATCTCCGTCGGCCCCTTGTCCTGGCCGCCTCCCGGAGGCGCCATGACCACCCCCGACGTACGGGCGCGCACCACGGCCATGCCCAGTTTTTCCTGGAGACCCTGGAGTTGCAGTTGAGCGTTTTTCAGCTCCAGTTCCGCTATCCTTTTGCTTTCCGCATCGCCCCGTTTCAGGACATCCTTCTCCTGCTCGCGAAGAGACTGGAAATCCAGCAACCGGCTCTTGTACTGCTCCCGGAGGCTCTCGTATTCCGAAGCGGGGATGACGCCTTTGTCGAGCAGCAGCTTCGCTTGCGCCATCTGGTTCCGGGTCGATTCCAGGGAGTCTTTGGCTTTTGCGATGCTTCTCCGGACATCGGACACTTCCCGGCTGCTCTGCCAGTTCTCCAGGTCGCGGTGCTGCTTGAGCGCCCTGATGTGCTCGGCTTCGGCCCGGCGCAGCTCGTTTTCCAACTGCGCCGAATCGATCTCCATGAGGACCTGCCCCTCCTCGACGTACTGCCCGTAGTAGAAGTGCTTTTCCTTCACTTTCCCCTCGATGGGGCTGATCATATTGACGACTTCGAGCGGTTTGACTTTGCCGCCGACGGACAGATAGGAGGATACCGGCCGGCAGGAAACCGTGGCGGTGGGGAGCGCTTCCGCGCCGCCGGATTGCCTTTCCGCCCGCGTTTTGGCCCTCGCGTCCGGAGCAAGCATTCCAAGGAGGTCCTTCTTCCAATGGTAGAGCCCCGCGGACAGGAACAGCAGGAAGACGAGGACCGTGGCCGCGATCCGTATGATCTGGATTCGTTTCAGGGCGACGGCCAGCCGCTGCTTGCTCTCCTCCGTTTCGCGGTAGGCTTTCTGGAGTTCGGCATGGCGGGCTTTGAGTTCTTCGGAGAGAGCGCATTCCGCTTCCCGGCGCGCCTTCAACTCCTGGTACAGTTGAGTGTTCTCGATGGATGTCGCGGCCTGGGATGAGAGCGCCTCGAGAATGGTCTCATCGCGGTCGGTGAACTCCCCTTCAAGCTTGTTGAGAACCTGGAGCACCCCGATGCGCTTGCCCCGGTTGTTCACCAGCGGCATGCACAGGATGCTCTTCGTCCGGTAGCCGGATTGTTTGTCCACATCCGGGTTGAACATGGGATGCGCGTAAGCGTCCGGGATATTGAGCGTCTCCCCGGTTTCCATCACGTGTCCGGCGATTCCCCGGCCGATGTCGAGGCGTATCTCCTCGATTCCCTCTCCCGTGAGGACCCTCGACCAGAGTTGCTTCTTCGCCTCGTCGTAGAGGAACAGCGTGCAGCGGTCCGCGTGCAGGTAGTATACGACCTTCCGGACGATAAACGACAGCAGTTGGTCCAGGTTGAGGAGCAAATCTCTCTCCAGCGTTTCTTCCATAAGGCCTCTTTGACGCGCCCTGTCGTCTTTGCGTCCGGCGTTCGCTCAGGCGCCCATGCTGTTCGATAGCCGATATTTCCTTTTCGATTTCAGTGTCCTCGGACCTGAATTCTATCTTCCAGGTGTCGAGCGTCGTTCCCAGTGTCTGATCCAACGTGGTGAGGGAATTGAGGTAAAGGAGAAATCCGCGCCCGTGGGGATTTTCCCGGTGATCGTCGGCTGGAGCGTTCCGCTGGTGACGACATTCCTGGTGGAATTCGTCCCGTAGGGATCGAACGTCTTCGAGAGGCTGGCGTTGCGCCGCAGTCCGCCCTCGAGGTTGAGATCGGGCATGAAGATGTCCTCGCTCACCAGGAGGTCGGATTTTTGAGCGACCCTGTCCATGTACGCGCTTCTTATGCTCAGGTTGTTGCGCAGAGCGATAAATACGGCATCGGCGAGCGTCATTTCGACTGGAGCATTGCCTGCGGCAAGCCCTTCACCGGCCCAGCCCGCGGGTATCGGGCCGGACAACGGGCCGAGCGCCATCGGCAGGATAACAAGACTCCGGAAACCCCGGAGCGGAAGTAGTATTCTCCCGCGGTCGAGTCTGTGCATAACACGTCCCTGCCTCAACGAGCCTCAACAGCCGGTTTGAAGACGATGAATTCTCGAAATCGGGGGCTAATATACACTGGGAGTGGAACGAATTGGAATTCCAAAGTTGGGTTTCGCCGCAGATGCGCGGAGAAAGGTCCTCCCCGGTCCGGGGAAAGCCGCCTTGAAAACGCCGGCGCGGTTAGTTTATTGCCTGCAGAACCCGAAGTCGTTATCCCTGGCCGGAGCGCCGGGCTGCCCCTGCTTTCGGCATACACTGAAATGCATGTCCCCGCACTTATATCCCCAGTCTACCTGGTCGTCCCTACGGTTTCCGTCGCGAGCGTTCGTGCTCTGGATTTTCACCCAGGTGTTCGTGGACTTCTCGAAGTACTCACCCGTAAAGCCGGCGGCGCAGTTCGTCATGTGCGTCTTCCAGTTAGCGGTTTGGCCCGGCGAGAGGGTCCTTTCACCCAGGCGCTGAACGGAAAGGACCCTGGATTCCCATACCTCCACCCGGCAATCGGAATTCGTGCTGTTCGTAACCTTGATATCGAACCCGGCTTCGGCTACGGAGGGCGACAGGATATCGCCGAAGAGCAGCATAAATGCAAGCACGGCAAAAATGTTGAGCCGTGTTTTCCCTCGAAGCATAACGTATCTCCACTAATTTCGCGTATCACAACGGAAACACGGTAAAAAATATTTCGAAAGCCGCAAAGCGGCCTTCCTCTCCCGATGACTTTCAGCCATATGCTTCTGCACTAAGCAAATTGCCCAAGAATTGTTTTATGTCAAGTTAAAATACAGCACTTCAGGGGAAGGGGGCGAAGTTTCGAACCGGCCGATGGCCTGGTTACTATAAGTGATTGTCTTGGAAGGAAAAAGAAATAACTGGAAGGATCGTGGGACTATAGAAGGAAGACGGCCTGCAAAGCAGCTCCGGAAGGAGAGAACATCCCCCGTCCGAAGCGTGCTTTGCCTTATATCACTTGCTCTCGATCGCCGGCGTCACCTGGTCTTCGCCGCAGGACCACCTGCCGCCTTGCTTCCGGTCACTTGCTTTTTTCCACCCACTCTCCATCCCGGCAGATGAAGCATCTATCTTCACAGCACGACTCTTCGCCATGCCGAACCATGGTGCCGTCATGAGCATCGCAACTCTTCTTCTGCTCCATTATATCGACTCCTTCTGCCTTGTTGGCCGTTTTGTAGTAGTAAGTTACCTATAAAATTAATTATTATCCGAATCGATATCAACATGAAACCCGGCGTGGTTCATGGAGCGCGTGTTCGGGGCAACGCTTGAGAGGACACGCCGTCATTCGGACTTGGCGTCATTCCCACGCCCGCGGGAACCCGGGTTTCTCAGAGTTTCCCGGACCCCCGCTCCCCGCCTGCGCGGGGACAAGCTTCGCGGGGGCGACCATGACGTGTCATTCCGTTTTAAACCATGCCTGAAGCCCGG
>CAYOVG010000463.1:0-4671 GCA_964407285.1 uncultured Syntrophobacteraceae bacterium | reverse complement strand
TACATCGGGGTCCTGTTCCCCAAGAAGCGACTGCGCGTCGAGGCCGGCAGGAAGAGGCCGGGCGCCTTTTTGACTCCTCGGAAATCGAGTCCACCGAACGCTGTGAAGGCTGCCGCAAGGTTACGAAGGAGAAGGTGCCGGAGTTGCGCCGCCGCAAGAGGCGTATAAAAAAGATAAAGGTAACCGTCTTTGGCTTTAAGATCTGGGTCGTATGGGACCCTGCGAGCCGTCTTCCCCTTGCCCTGCGTTTTGCCACCATAGAGACAAGCGATATTGAGCTTGCCCGTGAAGTCATCGAGCAGGCGGTCACAAATCTGGGAGATCATGCCAAAATTGTCTCCATTGCTCTGGATCGCGGGTTTATGGACGGCACTCTCCTGTGGTGGCTCCATGATACCATGCATATCGAGTTCTATCTCCCCGCCAAAACCAGCATGCACGTCTATCCGATGCCCTCTGCCTGGCGGATAAGGGGGTTGGGCAAACCAGGGATAAGGCGTTCGGCAAAAATAGAATATCCATTCTCGTTGACCTATCAGCGTTCCTGTACGCATTCAGCAACGCTTGCAGGCGAGGAAGCCGGATAATTGTTCATTGTCTGACGCCTAAGTCCCGTTCCGTGGGCAGCCGAAAGAACAAGACCACCGTTACCGACCGTTGGGATGTAGCAGGGGTTGGGGCTCTCACCTCCGCGGGATTTTATGGCGAACTTGGCAGCGGCAGTCACGAAAACCGCAAAGACTTTGTTGCCAATACCATCAATGCGGTTGTCGTTTTGCACGATCCCTACAAAGAAAACAATCCTGATTCCGATACCTTGGTCATCCTCACCAATGGTTCCATCGATAAGCCACTAAGAGTCTATGATGCCTACGATGCCGGGAGCGAGATTGAAAATGGACTCTTCCGCGAGTCAAAGCAGGCATGGTTTATCGAAAGAACTGCTCGAAATACCATTGATGCTTTCCGCCTTGCTGTGATGGCCCTTACCACGGCGTTCCAGGGCTGGATGGGCAGGCAGGATAGACTCGCACAAAAGGGACAGGAGACCGGCATACGCAAATTCCGTGAAAAGGTCAGGCAGGAAAACGGAAACAAGCTCATTGCCTTCGATGAGAACCGTTACGCCATCTTCGATACGTATAAGGTCTTCATCATCCTGTGCGGAACAAACGTGCGCAAGCCCACCGGAGTGCCGGAGACAATCTCCAAAGAAGACATTCTCCTCAAGTATGGAGCACTCCTCGAGTAGCTCTACGGCAAAGTTTCCTACCCTTCAAATCCCCCTTACCTGAGCTTACCCCATGATCCCCACCGGAGCATAACGGGTAGCCTTGTCCTTTTTGCAAGCCATTTGCTCTCTTAACCAAAACCGAGTCTCACCATCTTACTCCAAATCGGCTCGTCCCCATCATCATCGAAAATTCGGCACGGGAAAAAAAACAGTGCTGATGCATGAGCGTGCAGGGGATTGCCGAAATCGATATTCTCGGAGAATTCCCGAGCCGGCCCGCCGTCCAGGGGAGCGCGACCCCGTGGGACGACGTCCCGGGGCCGCTCGCCTACCCGTATTCTTGTAGCGCTTGCCGTGCGCAGAGACAGTTCTCCATTTTTATCGTTTTTTCTCGATCCCGCTTTGTTTACGCGGTGATAGCGATAATCGAGCGACAATCAGGGGAGAGCGGCAGTGCCCTATTTCGAGAAATGCCCGGAGTGCGGATCGGAGGATGTGGGCGCACGGTGGCGAACTGCCCGAAAGTCTGCCGCGCGGGCTCGTCCGGAGCCTGGAAAGACCCACGCTCGGGAGCCGGCGCGAACTTCTCGAAGCGGCCGCGGGCGCCCTGCCGGGGCGAAAAGGCGGGAAGAAGCGCCTCCTGCCCGGGCTTCCCGCATATGTCGAGCGATTTACGGCCGAACCTGGCGGGACCAAGCCCTCTCCCCTCGAAAAGCTTCTCCCCATACGAAACCTCCCGGCCCATGGCGGGCGCGTCTCCGGTCCCAACGTACACGCCGGTAAGGCCGCTCGACAGGAAATGATGGAATTCCTTCGGGTTTCCACGTCGCTGCTTCCGCGCATCATACACTTCGCATGTTCGTTCATGAAGCTTTCTCCCTTTTCTTTCATGGCGAATATTATGTGGTCCATGGCACAGGAGTTGTGTTATCGTGTTCGCGTGGGTGTTCTCGAGAGAAAACGCCTTTCCGCCGATCTTCGGATCGGCGAAGCGCCGGACGCACGGACCCAACGACCGAACCTCATAATTGGCTGTATGGGAACTGCTCGATGAGACAAAATTTATTCGCCGTTTTGAAGCCCGATTCAGCCTTTACGAGTATCATGGATGCGTCATGCACGACTCATAAAAGCATCGTAAACGTGTCATACGATCCGCATGAATGCTCGGTTTACGGGCTCGGAATGAATTTCTTTGAAGAAATCGAGGCGAGCCGAAAGAATATGTGTATTGAAAAGTGGCAAATAATCATTTAGCCCGCTAAGCGGCGCCGGAAAGCCTTACAGGATTTTCCGGGTAAACGCTCCGGCCTTCAGGCCGCCGAATGGTGTCATGTAAGGTTCGCCGGATTGGCGGGGCCTTACGCCCCACGGGCTCCAAGCCGACCGCGTGAACCGGGAGTCGTGGGTTCCCCTCGCAGGGGTCTCTCCTCCCCAATGTTGTTGATTCAACGTCGCCCTTGCGAAAGCGGGGGGCCGGAAGGGCTTTGAAATTCCTGGATTCCCGTTTGCGGGAATGACGTTGCGAGTCCAGGGCGACAGCATTATCTCCTCACTCGCCGGGGTTCCCACGCGCCGGCGCGGGAACATGCATCCGGTTTCGAAACCGGCAACGGCACGGCTGCACGGCGGGGACGTTTCGGCCCGATCAAACAAGCCCGCGACATCGTTGAACCTTCCCGCACCCCTGTTTTTCGGTGTTCCGCAAGAGAAGTTCACAAGCTCGCATGCCGGAATTATGCTTGACATTAGCCGCCGCCGCGGCTAAAATCCTTGTTGTCACGCGAGAGAGCGGGTGTAGCTCAGTTGGTAGAGCACAAGCTTCCCAAGCTTGGGGTCGCGGGTTCGAATCCCGTTGCCCGCTCCAGCCTGAAAAGTGCTCCTTCTCCTTAGAGGAAGGCTTCCCTTTTCGAGGTTTGTGGCAAGCGGCGTCAGGGCCGTGATGCGCTTACTTTGATTAGTGGATGACGAAGGTGACTAAGTCTTTGCGAAAAAGAAAGTCTTTTTTTTAGCGGGAATATCATCTGGTCAACTAAGAGAAGTGGGCGGTTTGCCCACTTTTTTTTTGCATATTCCCGGAGGAAAGGGTAAGTATCGGATATATGCCGGAAAACCAGGATAAATCGAGGCAGGTCATCGACCAGATCTGGGTTTTGATAGAGCCGGTTGTCAAATCCGAAGGATTCGAGCTGATAGAGATCGAGTACCGCCGGGAGACGCAAGGGTGGGTGTTGCGGCTCTATATTGACCGTGACGAAGGCGTTACGGTCGAAGACTGCGCTCGGATCAGTCATGTTGTCGGCGATCTTATGGATGTGGCCGATCCTATCGAAAATCCTTATCATTTAGAAGTATCCTCCCCCGGGTTGGACCGTCCGTTGCGAAAATACGAACACTTCCATAAATATGTGGGGAAGGTGGTTAAGGTCAGGACGACGGCGCCGGTGGAGAAAAGGAAAAAATTCAAGGGTATTTTGCTTGGCTCCACCCCTGAAGGCATCACGGTGGATTGTGAAGGGCAGGTTTTTCAGATACCGCTAAACCTCTTGGATCGGGCTCAACTGTGTTATTTTGATTCCTTGTAATTGTATTGGGTTCCATAGAACCGAAAATATCCAAGATCGATACTGCAATGTTTTACCGAGGAGAGGAAAAGAGTATGGCCAGTGAGCTCAAACGGTTGATCGATCAGGTAAGCAGGGAAAAGGGGATCGATCGGCAGACACTGATTCATACGCTTGAAGAGGCCATCAAGTCCGCCATCAAGAAAAGATTCGGCAGCAGGCTCGAACTTGATGTCACCTTCAATGAAGAGTATGGGGAGATCGAAGCCTTTCTTTTCAAAGAGGTTTCGGAAGAGGTTACGGATACTGAAAGACAGATATCCTTGCAGGAAGCCGTGGATTTGGACCCCGAATCCCAGGTCGGCGATGAACTCGGCATCCGGATGGACACGGAAACTTTGGGGCGCATAGCTGCCCAGTCCGCAAAACAGGTTATAATCCAGAAAATGAAGGATGCCGAACGGGAGGTCGTCTACGAGGAGTTCAAGAACCGCAAGGGGGAAATCGTCAGCGGCCTCGTGCAGCGGGTCGACAAGAACGGTATCGTGGTGAACCTGGGACAGGCGGAGGCGATTCTGCCGGCCAAGGAGCAGATTCCGCGGGAAGTGTACAGGCACGGCGACAGGATACGGGCTTACGTGCTCGAAGTGAGGAAGATAAGCAAGGGGCCTCAGATCATTTTGAGCCGGACCCATCCTCATTTCGTCATCCAACTGTTTCATACGGAAGTGCCTGAAATCGCCGAGGGGATTGTAAGCATTATCAGCGCCGCGCGTGAACCCGGGTCGAGAGCCAAATTAGCGGTCGTTTCCATGATCTCGGACGTGGACCCGGTCGGGGCCTGTGTCGGTATGAAGGGAACGCGCGTGCAGA
>CAYOVG010000462.1:0-4675 GCA_964407285.1 uncultured Syntrophobacteraceae bacterium | reverse complement strand
GACCAGAAGTCGCATGCCGAAACGCATTACCAGCCGGGTGTTGATAAAAAGCGCTCCGCCGATGGACAGTGCCAGGCCCCCGAAAAAGAGGGGAAATTTCGTTCCCAGCCCGAAGTGGTCCTGGAATATCTGCTGGGCGGAATTGATATAGCCGAAAAACGCGCCGTAGATTAAACCTGCCGCGAGGGTGTATCCCAGCGCAGTCCGGGTGGAGCATACTTCCCGGACTCCCTTGAGAATCCGGCTCGGGGAAAAGGGGATACGCCGGTCCGGGGCCAGCGTTTCCGGCTGCCGTAGAGCGAACCATGCCAAGGCTATGGCGGTCAGGACGACGAAGACCCCGAAAACCGCTCGCCAGCTGGCGGCAAGGAGAATGGCTTGGCCCAGGGTGGGAGCGACCACGGGAACGAAAATGAAAACCGACATGACAATGGACATCACCCGCGCCATGGCGCGGCCTTGGTACTGATCCCGAACCAGCGCCACCGTGACGGTCCTCGGTCCGGCGGCCCCCAACCCCTGAAGAGCCCTTCCCGCGAGCATGGCGGAAAAGCCGGTGGACGTCATCGAAAGCAGGCATCCGGCCATATACAATCCGAATCCTATGTAGATGGCGGGCTTTCTGCCCGCGCTGTCGGAGAGTGGACCGTAGAGCATCTGGCCGACGGCCATGCCGAAGATCAACAGGGAGACGACGAGCTGGTTGTCGTTCGGGCGAATTACCCCGAGGTCCCGTCCGATGTCGGCCAGAGCCGGAAGAATGGTATCGATGGACAAGGCCGTGAGGGATATCATGAAAGCCATCAGGACGATTTGTTCCCCCGTTCCTGTCGAATTGGTATTTTCAAGTTTTTTCATAGCCGAATTCCAATGCTGTAAATCGACAAAAATTGCAAGGGAAAAGAAGGGGGGAAACGTTGAAATTCGAACTGATTTTCTCTTTCGACCGAGGTTGTGTCCCGGAGCGGCGGGCGCTTGCATCGCTTGCTCGGATTGGGGCGTTCATCTCTCGCGGCGGCGCGTTCCCTGAAGAACCGCCCGCACTTTCCCGGCGATGTCGCGGATGGCGAAAGGCTTCTGAATAAAAGGCGTTTTTGGATCGAGACCGCCATGATGGACGAGGACGTTATCGGCATAGCCCGACATGTAGAGCACCTTGAGACGGGGATGGCTCCTTCGAAGGCGATCCGCCAGGTCCCTCCCGTTCATGTTCGGCATGACCACGTCGGTGACGAGCAGGTCGGGCTCGAAACCTTTTTCCTCCACGATCAGCAGGGCTTCGCCGCCGTTGGCCGCCGCAGCCACTTTGTAGCCGAGGCGCGAAAGGGAGGCCTCCAGCAATTTTCTCAGGCTCGTCTCGTCCTCCACCACCATGATCCGCTGGTTGGCGCCTTCGGAAGTCGGTTCTTTGCGCCTGTCGGTTTTCAGCGCCGGCTGCAAGCCTGTTTCGGGTAGGTATATCTTGAACGTCGTTCCCCGTCCGGGCTCGGAATGGACCCGGATATTCCCGTTGGACTGCCTGACGATGCCGTACACGGTGGAAAGCCCCAGGCCAGTCCCCTTTCCCGTTTCCTTGGTGGTGAAGAACGGATCGAAAATCTGGGATAGAACCTCTTTGTCCATCCCGCATCCGGTGTCGGTCAAGGCGAGCGTCGCATATCTTCCGGGGTTTGCGTCCACGTGGGAACCCGCATAGGTCTCGTCCAGTTCGACCGTTCCCGTTTCGATCGTCAGCCTGCCTCCTTTGGGCATGGCGTCCCGCGCGTTGACGGCGAGGTTCGTGATTACCTGTTCGATCTGGCCCCGGTCGGCCAGCACGTACCCGATGTCTTCGGAAAGAGCGAGGTGCAGTTCGATGTCCTCGCCGATGATTCGGCGCAGCATCCTGTCGAAGTTGCGGACGATGTCGTTGAGAAGCAGCGCTTCGGGCTGGATGGTCTGCTTTCGGGCGAAAGCCAGAAGCTGGCGCGTCAGGTCCGAGGAACGGCGGGCGGCGTCCATTATTTCCTTCATATCCGAACTCATGGGATCATCGGGATGAAGCTGGTCGAGCAGAATCTCCCCGTATCCTAGAATGATGCTCAGCATGTTATTGAAGTCGTGCGCCACGCCGCCGGCAAGGCGCCCGACGGACTCCATCTTCTGGGCCTGAAGCAACTGTGCTTGCAGTTTCTCGCGTTCCTCCTCCGCTCGCTTGCGTTCGGTGATGTCCAGGTGGGTGCCGAACATGGAGAGCGGCTCGCCGGAGGCGTCGTAGGTCATTACCCGTCCTCGGTCCAGTAGCCAGACCCAGTGACCGTCGCTGTGCCGCATACGGAACTCGCATTCGTAGTCGGTCGTCTCCCCTGCGGCGCAGCGCCGCAACCGTTCGACGGCCGTTGCGACGTCGTCGGGATGCACCAGGCGCTCCCAAGTATCGTAGTTGCAGGGCGTCAGGTTTCTCGGCGCGTACCCGAGCATGGTCGCCCAGGTCTCGTTGAACGCGATCTCGTTCGTCTGCACGTTCCAGACCCATGTCCCGAGGCGGGCGCCGTCGATGACGAAGTGCAGCCGTTCGTGCTCCCGCTTCAGGGCATCCTCCGTTTTTTTGCGCAGGCTGATGTCGAGAGCCATAGTCAATAGGAATTCCGACTCCCCGATGCGAACGAACTCGGCCGAGATCAAGACAGGTAAAACCTCCCCCGACGCGCTCCGCAGGCGGCATTCGAACCCGTATACCGCTCCTTCCTCGCGCGCCTTGCGCATCAGCTCGGCGCGTTCCCCCGGATCGGCCCACAGGCCCAATTCCAGACCCGTGCGTCCGACGCATTCATCGCGCGCATATTCCGTGATCCTCTCGAATTCCGCATTGACATCGACGAGTCGTCCGTTCTCGACCGCCGTAATGGCTGCGGCCATCGGGCTGGAGCGGAAGAGAGCGTCAAAACGGGCTTCGCTTTCCATCAGGCTTCGCTCGGCTCTCTTCTGTTCGGTGACGTCCTGGATATTGCCCAGTACCTTCACTATGCGTCCGTTTTCCCGAACGGCCCGGCCCATGGTGCGCACGCGCAGGCACCGGCCCGCCGCAGTCGTGAATCCGCACTCGAGGTCGTAGGGCTCGCCCTCTTCGACGCATCTCCAGAACGCCTCTTCGAGCCTTGCGCGATCCTCGGGGGCGTAGCATGCCAGACTGCGTTCGATGTGCTCGGGCGAGCCGGGAGGCGTCGAGGCCGGATCGAAGTCGTGGATGCGGTAGGTACCCTCGGTCCAAGTCATGGTTTGCTTTGCCACGTCCCATTCCCAGCCGCCTACCGCGCTCAGCGCCTCGGTGGCGTCCAGCAGATGCCGGCTGCGCCGCAGTTCGTCCTCCGCCTGTTTGCGCCCTGTAATGTCGTCGTAGAGGGAGACGATTTCACCCGATGGCAATCTGTACACTTGGTTCTCGCGCCAGCCGGCTATGCGGCCGTCCTGGTAGTGCGAGACCGGATGCATCTCGGCCGTTCCAGTCTCCCAAACTCGACGGAACACGTCGAGCAGCCCGAACGACTCGACGGCCGGAAACACCTCCATGACCCGTCGTCCGATCACCCGGTCGCGGGAAATCCGCTCGATCCGCTCGGCCGCCGCGTTGAAGTCCTCGAACACGAAATCCCGGCCGTCGTCCACCGCCTGGAAAACCGCGACACCGCTGCTCATGTTCTCGAACAGATCTCGGAAGCGCCTTTCGCTCTGGCCGAGCCGGTCCAGAAGATCGTCCCGCTGTGCGAGGGTTCGTGCCAGCTTGACGTTCCCGTAGCTCAAATCCGAGATCTGCCGTGCAAAGGCGGCGAAGAAGGTCATGGCCCGCGTAACACGCTCTCGGCTCCAGCGGGGAAGGCGATCCAGAGCCGCCAGATAGGCCGCTTCGTCGAAGCCGTACCGTTTCGCCTGCGCGATGAAGACCTCCCGGTCCGGCTCTTCGTCTTCGAAAAGGAACTGGCCGAGGAACAGGTTGCCCGCGTGGCGTTCGCCCAGCATGATGGGCGTAGCGATATCCCAGAGGTTGTTTTTGCATCGGTAGAGCTTGAAGGAGGCCGGTTCGACGCCCGAGGACAGCACTGTGTCGCTCTCGATGCAATAGCGCCGGATTTCGTGATGAACGCGGTGGAATTTCGTGCAGATGTCCTGCCAGCCGGTGGCCACCAGTATCCTGCCTTTGAGATCGATGACGGCCATGCCGATGCCCGTCAGGCCGTGGAAGTCGTCCATCATCCCTTGGATAGCAGGCACGTCGACGATATCGGCCAGTTCGAGTTCGCCGACATCCCCCTCCGGCGAGAGCACGGCGTTTAGCTTTGCCCGGACGCGGCTTTCGGCCTCGCGGAGCTTGGCTTTCAGTTCGATTTTGTGGAGGGCGAAGCCTATATCTCCGGCCAATTCGTCGAACAGACTCTGCTCCTCGCTGTCGCCTGCGAACTCCGCAGACACGGAGACCGTCAGGACGCCGTAGATCCTCCCTTCGAAAGCCAACCGCCCCGCGAACCCCGCCCGCCCGCCGTACTCGCGCGGCAGCGGACAGTCGGCGCACTCGGCGCCCGGGTCGTTCACGACAATCGTGGAGCCTTGTTCCATCGCCTGCCGCATGCAGGCGGGGAACTCGCCGCGCGCCAGCCGTTCCCTCAGCGCCTCGAACTGGCCGTCGGACCCTGCGGATGCC
>CAYOVG010000461.1:0-4677 GCA_964407285.1 uncultured Syntrophobacteraceae bacterium | reverse complement strand
AAGGCCTCGCGGCCCGCCTCCACCCCCTTCCTGAATGCGCGCGCCATGGCCTCCGGGTCGCGGGCCACAGCGATGGCCGTGTTCACCAGTACGGCATCGGCCCCCATCTCCATGGCTTCCGCCGCATGGGACGGCGCTCCCAGCCCGGCGTCCACCACGACCGGGACGTTCGCCTTTTCGATGATGATCTCGATGGCGTCCCTGGTCCTGATCCCCCGGTTTGTGCCGATGGGCGCCCCCAGCGGCATGACCGTGGCCGCCCCGATGTCCTCCAGCCGCTTGGCCAGGACCGGGTCCGCATTGATGTAAGGCAGAACGACGAAGCCGTCCTTCACCAGGATTTCGGCCGCTTTCAGGGTTTCCACGGGATCGGGCAGCAGGTACTGCGGATCGGGGGTGACTTCCAGCTTAATCCACGGTTCACAGCCCGCGGCGCGGGCCAGCCGCGCCAGCCTCACCGCCTCCGCGGCGTCGCGCGCCCCGGATGTATTGGGAAGCAGGAGGTAGCGGCTGGTATCGATAACGCTCAGGATGCTGTCCCGAGGGTTTTCCAGCTCCACACGCCTCAGCGCCACCGTCACCACGTCGGCTTCAGACGCTTCCAAAGCGGCTTTCAGCGCGCCGGGAGAGGAGAACTTCCCCGTTCCCACCAGGAGCCTGGAGCGAAAGGTACGGCCTGCAATGATCAAAGGGGTATCCATTTTTGTCGGCCTTCTTTGTGTTTCAGGTTTTGAGTGTCCCGAACCATGCACGATCCATGATCCACAATCAGTATCCGGCGCTCTCGCATACCCGGCAGCGAGGCCCCGCGGGAAGTCCGACCTCGCGGAAAGCCATGCGAAGCGCGTCCCACGTCAGCAACCTGCCGACCAGCAGGTCCCCGCACCCGAGGATGAACTTCACCGCCTCGGCGGCCTGGATCGTTCCCAGAACACCGGGAACGGGGCCGAACACGCCCGCCGTGTCCGGAGATTCGACGTCGCCCGCCGCCGGAGCATCCCCGAACACGCACCGGTAGCACGGTCCCTTGCCGGGAACGACCGTCATGGCCTGTCCGTACATTCCGATAATCCCGGCATGGGAGAACGGCTTCCCGAGCCCGACACAGGCATCGTTTACGAGAAACTTGGATTCGAAGTTGTCGGTAGCCTCGATGACGAAGTCATACGCGTCGATGATCGCCGGAGCATTTTCTTCCGTAAGCCTGAAGGGATAGAGATTCAGTCGCACATCGGGCCGCAGTCGCCTCGCGCTGCGGGCGGCGGAGGCGGTCTTCTCCGTTTCCACATCCTCCCACCCGTGCAGTATCTGCCGCTGGAGATTGGAAAGATCCACCCTGTCGCCGTCGGCAATGCCGATTTCACCGACGCCGCAGGCAGTGAGGTAGAAAAGAGCGGGACTTCCCAGTCCGCCCAGCCCCACGAGCAGCACCCGGCCCCGGAGAAGCTTCGCCTGCCCCTCCTCGCCCACTTCGGGAAGCAGGATGTTCCTGTGGTACAGCTTCTTTTGAAAATCGGTCAGCCCGCATATTTTCGGCAACATAAAAAAAACCGTTTCCCGGATTGGAAAACGGCTGCGCAAGAACTCCGCCGGCGCACCCGGCAGTTTCCTGGAACCGTTTCCCTACGCCGGCACTATCCGGATCAGGTATTAAGGGTGTTTTCTCAGCCCAGTAACCCGAGCACCCCTAACGGTCACGTTATACACTTCATTTTATCATCATAAAGCCACGAACCCCGATTGTCAAACGGCATCTCGGGGGCATTTCCCGGCGGCTAAACGCCCGAGATTTCACTGGTCGCGCAATTGCACGACAATTGCAGGGGGTTCCTAAGTGGGGCCGTCGTGTATCCAGGCGGTTACCCTGCCGCCTCCATCATTACCGCTTCCGTCTATACTGGAAGCCTGGCCGTCATAGCTGAACGCAATGGCCGAAGCGCCGGGAGGCACGGTCAGTCGAGTCCGGAAGGTCGGATTCGATTCCGATCTCAACCAATACGTACTGTATATGCCGCTGCTGCCCAGGATGTTTCCCTGGTTGTCCAGGAAGTAGATGCTCATACGGAGGTTATCGATATTGCCGAAGTTCATTTCCGTGCCGCGGTCGAAGCTGATCCGCCCGGCGAGATCCAGGGTGTTTTGAGTCTTCAGATAATTATAATCCAAGGTCAAATCTGCTCCGCGCCAGTTATTGTACTGAGGTTCTCCCTCGACCAGCGGTTTGCGGTACGCCTCCGGAACCGGCCCCCTGGTGAGGTTCAGCAGGTGCGTCCGGCACCCCGCCAGGACCAGGACGCAGACGGCAAGAAGAAGGATCGACACCGGAAATCCACGCAACGAAAAGACAACGAGTGGGCTCTGCATATGACTTTTCCTTCTTTACTCTCATTTCATGGAATGAATTGTCAGCATTCTATGCTATCCTTTCATCATTATAACAGAACCGGGATATATGCTGAAACGAAAAGAAGCGGAGAGTATTCACCCCTGGAAAAAAAAGGAGCAGCCATGTCCGACGACCGAACCGCAATCATGAGTCTGGCGGCGCAATGGGTCCCCGCGCTGCAATCCGGCGGCGCAGCCGGCAGCAAGCATTTCTACACCGACGACGTTGTCGTTGCGGGAGGCGAAGCGTCCCTGGTCCATGTGGGCCGCGGGCAACTGGAGAAGATACTCGAGCAGTTGCTGACCGACATGTACCCCGACGATTGCTCGATCGATGTCGAGAGCATCGAACTCGCGGGAGATTGGGCGGAATTGCGCGCGAGATTCAAGGCCGAGTGGAAACCGAAACGGGCGGGCCTGGAGCCCGAGAGCGAATCGAGCAACTACATCTGGTTGTTGAAGAGGCAAGGTGACGGTTCCTGGCGTATCGCGCGTTTCCTGTTCTATCCCAACGTCTAGCGCAGAGCGGCGGAAGTCCGTGTATCCCCTGCGTCCCGTGCGGCGCAACAACCGCTTTGCGCATCCGCTTTGTGCGGTTGCGTTACGGTTGCCGGGCGCGACCAGGGCGGCCGCATCGGCAGGGGGCGGGACGCCGCGAACTCCCGGCGTCGCGCGGTAGCGGCGTAAGAAAGAGAGAAAGAGCGATGAGAGAGGAAAGAACGGCTTCATGAACGATATTCACCTGGAAAAGCGCGTTGTGGACAGGGTTTTCCGCCGCCTGATGCCGTTTTTGTGTCTGCTTTACACAGTGGCCTTTCTGGATCGGGTAAATGTGGGATTTGCGGCCCTGTCGATGAACGAGGACCTCGGGTTCAGCAACACCGTTTATGGATTCGGGGCGGGCATTTTTTTCATCGGCTACTTCATCATGGAGGTGCCGGGCAACCTGATCATGATCAGAGTCGGCGCCAGGCTCTGGATTGCCCGGATACTGGTGACGTGGGGCATCATTTCAGGTCTCACTGCCTGGGTATCGACGCCGATGGAGTTTTACCTGGTGAGGTTTTTCCTGGGGGTGGCGGAAGCCGGCTTCTTTCCCGGAATCATCTACTACCTGAGCACCTGGACGAGGTCCCGGGACCAGGCCAGAGCCGTCGCCATTTTCATGATGGCTCTCCCCGTCTGCAACATCGTGGCGTCCCCGTTGTCCACGTACCTGCTGGAAATCACGTGGCTGGGGTGGGACGGCTGGAAATGGCTGTTCATTCTCGAAGCCGTGCCGTCGGTCATCCTTGGCGTCATCACCCCCTTTTACCTGACGGACAGACCCGAAGATGCCCGCTGGCTGGACGATGAGGAGCGCGCGTGGCTGACGGGCGTGCTGGCCGCCGAGAGGTCCGCCAGGCTGGAGCGCAAGGATTACACCCTGGCGCAGGCCCTGCGGGACCGCGACGTGTTGCTCCTTTCCGCGATCTACTTCACGTGGATCTGCGGATTCTATGGGGTGACCATGTTCCTGCCGACCCTGGTGAAGGGCCTGTCCGCCACCATGACCAACCGGACCGTCGGCTTTCTGGTGATGGCGCCGTACGTGTTCGGCTTCTTCGCCATGTACGGCATCGGGCGGCATTCGGACAGGACGGGCGAGCGGCGCTACCATACGATCGCGGGCATGGTGACCGGAGCGCTGGGGCTTGCCGCAAGCGTGTTCCTGGCCGACATCAGCATTACGGTTTCGATCTTCTCCTTCACGATTGCGGTGATGGGAATTTACGGATCGTTCGGCCCCTTCTGGTCCATTCCGTCGTCCTTCCTGACCGGCACGGCGGCCGCGGGAGCCATCGCGATGATCAACAGCATCGGGAACCTCGGCGGCTTTGCAGGTCCTTACTTGATGGGGTTCATCGGCGATGCCGCCGGCTCCTTCACGGGCGGCGTCATATTTCTGGCCGCGTGCATGCTCGCCGCCGCGATGCTGCTCATGATGGTGCGCAAAACCGGAGCGGGGAGAGGCGACCCGCGGGAGGCGGATATAACGGACGAAGCGATAAAGACAGAGGCTGCCGGATGAGTGAAGAGCACGGGCAAAGAGCGCTCTTTGCCCGTGAGTGAATCCGAAATGGACGGCGCAGGTGGAGGAGGACCGTGGAACAGCCTCGTCACCATTACCAAGGGGGCGGGAGTGGCGGGGGCGGCGCCCACGGTGGTGGGGGCGGGGGCGGCGGCAGCGGCGGTGGGGGCGGTCCCGCCGGCAAAACGGCTACCGGCGGAGGAGGCAGAAGCTCCACTCGC
>CAYOVG010000460.1:0-4687 GCA_964407285.1 uncultured Syntrophobacteraceae bacterium | reverse complement strand
TTTTACGCCGGTGAGAGACAGGTGATGACAGAGGTACTGCTCCATTTCTTGTCTGTTTACCGGTTCCATGTGGCTTCGTGCGACGATTCGTGATGCGAGCGGAGCCGATGTCTGGTACATCAGCTTATCGATGAGGTTGCTCCGCCCTGTCAAAACGATAGGCAGCCACGATTTCGAGTCTTGCTCGAAGACGGTTATGGTATGGATCTCGGCAAAGACCTCCAGGCGCAGGAGGGACGCCTCATCGACAATGAGGACTATCTTCATCTTCTTTTCAAGGACCACATCCCTGACCGCTTTCTTGATGAGGCGTATCATGATGGCTTTCTGGAATCCTGCCATGTGTATGCCGAATTCAGCGAGGAGGAGCCGATAAAACTCTAGGATGGAGCCTGAGCAGGCGGTGATCCACACCGTCTTGTATTCAGAGGGGTGCAGCTTTGAGACGACATAGCGCAGAGCCGTGGACTTGCCCGATCCTACCTCACCGGTGAGGGTCGCAATAGCCCCCAGCCCTACGGTGTAATCGAAGCGCTTCTTGATCGCTGCGATGTCGGCAGTTTCCAGAATGTCCTTGGTGCTTATGTCCGGCCCGAATGCCTCTCGGCTCATGCCGAAAAAAGATCGATAGTTGGTGCTCACCTGCGACCTCCCTTTCCCCAAAGACCTCCGCTCTGGTACCTTTCCGATTCCTCGGTTACGTGGAGCTCTATGTTCCGCCACTTGTCCCGTTTCACGCGAGAATTGACGTGGATGTTTACGGGAGCTGCCATGCCGAAAGAGACTCCGCCCAGCATGATCTCCACCTGCTCCGGCTCTTCTTCGTGATATAGAAGGGTGACGTGCTTGCCGATAAGGGGGACAGGGGCCTCGAAGATCCTTCCGTTCAGGCTTATGGTCCTGTCTTTTGCTACTCTGCGTCGCACGGTTTTTCGAAAGTAGTCTTTCAGGTTGCTCGGCGCTTGTCTTAGGCACTCCATGCGGGAGGTGAACCGAGCAAAAGGAGTTTGCCCGGTTGAGGAGTGTATTCTCTGGTGATAGATGTCATTCAACCAGAAATAAAGGGCTTGATTGAGATCGGCAAGGGTCGTGCCTTTGAAGCCGGAGAGAAAGTCGCTCCTCACCGTGCGGAAGAATCTCTCGATTTTCCCTTTGCCCTGTGGCTTGTACGGCCTTGCATGGATAAGCGCGATCCCGAGTGATGCGGTGACGTGCTCCAAATGATGGGAGCGAAAGGCAGATCCGTTGTCGGTATAGATCTTCCTGGGGAGTCCTCTGGTCAAGAGGGCTTCCTCAAGGGCTTTCAGATACGATGGAAGCGACTCGGTGAGATAAAATTCGGCATGAGGCACCAACCGGGAATGGTCGTCGATGAAAGCGATGAGATACGTTTTCCTCTTCTTCTCCTCATGCTCCACTTTCGGCCCATGCATGCAGTCGGACTGCCACAGGTCGTTGGGTAGCTCAGCCTCGAACTTGCGTCGATCCTCGGGAGCAGCCCCAGTCTGCTTCATCAAACCATTAGTCCTCAGGAAGCGGTGTACCGTTGCCACGGTAAGAATAAGCCCCGGTGATACCAATCTCCGCACGCTCATCTCGTTTATCAATTTGGCGATGGTGGCCTTGGGAAGCTCTCGTCTCAAACGGATCAAAGCCAAGCCGGTCTCGGAATCTATCGCGCGGCTCTTGCCGTGATCTGAGCGATCATGGTTTGCCAGCGCCTCCAGTTTGCCCCCAGAGTCTCTGTAGAGCTTCACCCAGCGCAGTATGGTGCTGCGAGTGATACGGGTCTTGTCCGAAAACGGGATCGCCCATTTCCTCTCGCACTTCTCCCTGATGAGTCTCTCCTGCTCGCCGGGCTCGAGCTCTACTCCTCCCACCAGGTCATGAATAACCCCAAAGCGAAATGTCGCAATCCGCTTTTTCTTATCATCATCCATCGATCTGCCTCCTTTTCTAGGGTGCCCGCTGTGGTACTCCGAAGACAATGCCGTGGCAACGACACTCTTCGGTAGGGTCCGAACAGATCGACGGTATGCGCAGATTAGACTCACATTCCGCACCTCCTGGTGCAAGTTTGTATGATTTTTCATTCTCGTTTTTTTGGATGGTACCGGCCACCAAACGGGTTGCGAAAGATTTCTGGTGTGAGGTCGAGGATTTCGAGGTAACGAAGCTGGACGGGGTTGAAGGGATTGCCGAGTCTTCTGCCGAGGGCGGATACCAGGAAGAAGACCCCTACAAACTTGGTGGTGAGCATCAGGAATGTGGGTCGGGAGGTTTGCCTTTTGTCCCAGCCGGTAACCGTGGATTCGGTCGTACGGAGATTCAGGCGCATGGTTCGTTCCATGAGTCTGCAGATCAGTAGAGCGAGGACGAGGATGAGTCCGAGGGCTTCGATGCGGGATGGGGACTTCAGGAACAGTGCATTGACGAAGACAGGGTCCTTGAGAAACGCGAAGTTACGCTCCACCATGTGCTGGTCTTTGTAGATCGTCAGGAGATCTCGGGCGGAAACGGAATCGGTTCCTTCTGCGAGCGTGTTGCTGATTAAGACGAAGCATCCCGCTTCCTGTCTGAGACGTTCAACGGTTTGTTCATGCAGGGCCGCTGAGATCTTCAGGCCGTATCTCATGCTCTTGATTCTCCGAGTTCCGTCGGCCTTAGGTCGTCCCCTGTGATAGAGAGGTCGCTGTTCGACAGTCACCGTCAGCTCATGATAGGTTTGGCGAGGGATGCGTGCCAATGCCGCTTCGGCGTCCGGAAGGCAAGCATACTCGATCTTTTCCACGCTCTTTTTCAGTTTGGCTATCTCTTCTTCTTCCTTGGCAATCGCCTTGTCCACTTTCTTCTGTCGACGACGGTCATGGGCGTCGGAGTGTACCACGAGCGCTCGATACATGATCCCGTGAAGGGGGACCACCGTTTCAAAGGCACGATAAGATGCTGGCTTGCGATTGGGGGTTACCGGCTCATCTGAAATCATCCCGATCTCTTCCCACGCATCGGCTTCAACTGCCTCCTTGATAGCGGCTCGGCACTCGCCGTACGTCATGGGAAGACGAGAGACAAAGAGGAAGCCGTTGTCCCAATCGTCTATGAGTCTCAGATTCTCCTCGGTGACAAGGGCGGAATCGGCCACGTACACGAACGCCTCCTGTCCCAGGGTACGCATTCGTTCAACCATCTGAGGGATCAAGTCACGGTTGATGGTTTTGTCGGATTTGTTGCCGTCGAGGAGCTTGGAAGAGATGGGAATCCCATTGTCGACACAGAGAAGGCTGTGTACTACCTGCTTGAGATCAGGCCGATGGTTCTTGCTGAAGCCGTTGGTGATGAGGAAGGGGGAAGGACCATCCTCCTCACGGAGGAGGTAATCCCCGTAGACGCTCAGGCTCGTCACATCATGATGAACGTGAGACACGTCCAAAGAAAAGAGCCGCACTACGGCCACGGCAATGGCTCCGAGAATGGTGTTTGTGCCCACCTCTGCAATGCGGTCCAGTACGCGGCCTAAGGTGTCATCGTTGAGCTTGGAAATTGGGATGTTTTCGCCCAGCAGAAGCTCCACATCCTTGTCTGCAAAGAACTCCGAGACCCTGAACAGCGGGCTTCTTCCGGTGAGCGCATCCAGAATCAAGGCAAGCACAACCCGGCCAGGGCTCACCTCCATCTGGCATTTCACAAGCCGGTCAATCTCATCCACCAACCCGATCCGCGCCGCATACGCACTGACCAATGGAAGAAACCCCACGTTGCACATCCGCACGTCTTCGCCGCCAGCGACCATAGGGAACCTCCTTCAAAAGCTCCCCCTGCGTACCACATTCCATTGCTTCGTACAAGTCCCTGTAATCACTTTTTGTATTTAACGACGAAAAAAATACCACACCTACTGTTTGTGGGGGTGCGGAACGCGAGATTAGATGCGACGGGAAATCGGATTCTCATTCTTGAGCATCAGCTCATCGAATCCCTCCATGAGACGGTTGCTCCATCCCTGGCCGAAGCGGGCACACACTCTCCGTGTAAGAGACCTCAACCAATGCCCTTGCCTGGATCGAGAAGTGCCCGCAGGCCATCGTGCGTGCTCCAGTCTGAAAGCAATGGATGAACGGACTGTCTCGATCGATGCTTGCACTCGTTTGAAATAGTCCGAGGGCCGCGCCCGTATCACGCACCGGCACTCCGGGCAGCGGTAGCGTCGTAAGAAGACCTCTTTGCCGAAACCGTCAAAAAACGCAGTGACAAACCCATGGTACCAGACCCGGTGACCTGCACATCGAGGGCACATCGTAGGTCTTGGCCAGGGAAAATCCCGCCCCTTCGCCACAATCTCCTTGATGGAAGCAAGAACAGAGAATATCATCAGAACATCCTTTATGACGGCTTCAAAAGCCGTACATGCTTCGGGCGGTAGCTGGTACAAACTACCGCCCTCTTTACCCCGTCCATTCATTCCGACAATATCCCCTCCCAAGTCAACCTATTGTGAAAAAATCAACCCATTTCTGTCAGTACAATTTGAAAGCCTACACCTCTCTTCAGGGATGAATGGTGGGACTTCAGGCCGTTTCCAGATAATCATGTTTCAATCCTTGTTTTTCTGGATACCTCTCTTCAGTGAGTGTTGACTCACATTCCGCACCTCCTGGTGCAAGTTTGTATGATTTTTCATTCTCGTTTT
>CAYOVG010000459.1:0-4718 GCA_964407285.1 uncultured Syntrophobacteraceae bacterium | reverse complement strand
GCTGCCGCTCACCACCAACGGCAAGGTGGACCGGAAAGCCCTTCCCGCTCCGGACGCGAGCGGGTTGCGGGACGAGGACGGTTTCGAGCCTCCCCGGACGCCCACCCAGGAAATCCTTGCGGGCATATGGGAGGAAGTGCTGGGTGCGGGCAGAGTCGGCATCCACGACAATTTCTTCGATCTCGGCGGGCACTCGATCCTGGCCGCTCGAATAGCATCCAGGGCGCGCAACGCATTCCCCGTGGAGATGCCCATCAGGCTGCTGTTCGAATCGCCGACGATTGCGGAACTCAGCCGGCATATCGATCGAGCGGTGCGAGGGGACCGTCCCGACGCCGGTCCCGCACCGACGTCGGGGCTCGAACCGCCGGCATCAATGCCCGCGTCGCCCGCGGCCGCGGCGTTCGCACCCCTGACGCCCGTTCCGCGCTCCGGGGACCTTCCCCTGTCCTTCGCCCAGGAACGCCTCTGGTTCCTCAACCGGCTCGAAGGAGAAAGCCCGATCTACAACATCTCCGGAGGACTCCGGCTCGCAGGCCGCCTGGACGTCGATGCCCTGGCGCGGGCGCTCACGGAAATCGTGAGGCGGCACGAAGTCCTTCGCACCACGTTCCCGACCGTCGATGGAAAGCCGGTGCAGGTGATCGCGCCGCAGTCCGGCTTCGACCTGCCGCTCCCGATCATCGACCTGGGTGACCTGTCCAAGCCGGACCAGGTGGATGTGCTCGACGATATCGCCCGGAAGGAAGCCCGGCGGACTTTCGACCTGGCGGCAGGCCCCCTCGTGCGGACGAAGCTGGCGCGGCTCGGACCCGAGGAGCACGTTCTGCTCTTCACCATACACCACATCGTCTTCGACGGCTGGTCCACGGGTGTGATCGTGCGGGAGCTGTCGGCGCTCTATGGAGCGTTCTCCAGGGGGGAGCCTTCGCCGCTCGCGGACCTGCCGGCGCAGTACGCGGATTTCGCCGCCCGGCAGCGTGAGTGGCTGTCCGGCGAGGTGCTGGAGCGGGAACTGGAATACTGGACACAGCAACTTGCGGGCGCTCCTCCCCTGCTGGAACTGCCGACGGACCGCCCCCGGCCTCCCGTTCAGTCCTACCGGGGGAGCACCGTCCATTTCCGCATCGATTCGAGCGTGGCGATCGAGCTGAAAAGGCTCGCCAGGGAGTGGGACGCCACCCTCTTCATGGTGCTCGTCGCGGCTTTCGCCACGTTGCTTTCCAGGTACAGCGGCGAGGAGGACGTGCTCATCGGGACTCCCGTGGCCGGCCGCAACAGGGTTGAAACGGAAGCCCTTGCGGGCTTTTTCGTGAACACGCTGGTCCTGCGGACCGACCTTTCGGGCGACCCCACCTTCAGGGAACTGGTAGCCCGCGTGAGAAAAACCTCCCTGGATGCCTACAGCCACCAGGATATCCCGTTCGAACGCATAGTGGACGCCCTCCGGACCGGCCGGAGCCTCAGCTATTCGCCTCTTTTCCAGGTGATGTTCGTGCTCCAGAACGCCCCCGCGGAAGAGCCGCGCCTGGGAGACCTCGCCGTTTCGCCCATCGCAACGGAGAGCGGCGCGTCGAAGTTCGACCTCAGCCTTTCCCTGGAGGAGACCGGCTACGGGGGCGGAAGCGGAAGCGAGGACGATGAGGATGGGAACGGGAACGGCTATGGGCTCGACGGGATGCTGGAATACAGCACGGACCTGTTCGATCCGTCCACCATCGCCCGCATGGCGGAGCATTTCAAGACTCTCCTGGAAGGGATAGCGAGGACCCCGGAGGGGCCCGTGCGGGACCTGCCGCTCATGCCCCCCGCCGAGAGGCACCGGGTCCTGGTGGAATGGAGCGGGAGCGCGGCGGGTGCGCCGGACCTCGAGGACGCGTGCGTTCATGAGCTCTTCGAAGCGCGCGCCAGGCGAGCGCCGCACGCCGCGGCCGCCGTCTTTGAGGGACACGGGCGGCATGCGCATGAACCCGCAAGCGAACTTACGTACGGAGAACTGGACCGCCGCGCCGACCAACTCGCGCGCTACCTCAAGGGGCTGGGTGTGGGGCCTGACGTTCCGGTCGGGATCTGCTGCGAGCGGTCCCTGGATATGATTGTGGGGATTGTGGGCATCCTCAAGGCCGGGGGCGCGTACGTGCCGCTCGACCCCGCTTATCCGGAAGACCGGCTCGAATTCATGATCGAGGATTCAGGGATTTCGGTGCTGCTGACCCGGGAGCGCGTGGCCGGCTCCCGGCTGAACCGGGTCGTGAACCGGCTGAATTCGAGGTTCGACGCCGAACGGCTCGCCGTCTTCGACACCGGGCGACGCGACGACGCACGGTCCGGCAACGCGCGACTCCCGGTCGAGGGGTCCGCCGCGCCGGGGTCCGCATCCGTCCCCCGCCAAATCCGCACGGTGCTGCTGGACGCGGATTGGGAAGCGATTTCCCGCGAGAATCCGGAGAAACCGGACAGCGGGGCGACACCCGACAACCTGGCGTACGTGATCTACACTTCGGGGTCAACGGGCATTCCCAAGGGAGTGCAGGTGGCTCACCGGGGACTGTGCAACCTCGCACGCGCCCAGGTCCGCATCTTCGACGTGAAGCCCGGCAGCCGTTTGCTCCAGTTCGTGTCGCTCAGCTTCGACGTGGCGGCATCCGACATCGTCATGGCCTTGTGTTCGGGGGCGAGCCTGCACCTGGTCCATGAGGACGCCGTCGTGCCGGGTCCGGGGCTGGTCGAACTGATGCGCGGCGCGGCCATCACTCACGTCGAGCTTCCGGCGTCGGTCCTCGGCGTTTTGCCCTGCGAGGACCTTCCGGCCCTGCGAACGATTATCGTCGGAGGGGAGGCGTGTCCGCCCGAAACGGCGGCGCGGTGGGCCGGGAGCGCGGGAAGAAGACTCTTCAATGCATACGGACCCACCGAGGTGACGGTGTGCGCCACGGTTGCCCGGTACACGGGCGGGGATGCCGGCAGGCTTCCCATAGGCCGACCCCTCGACAACATGACGGCGTACGTTTTGGACGGGCGATGCGGCGCGCTACGGCCGGTTCCCATCGGGATTGCGGGGGAGCTGTACATCGGGGGCGCAGGGGTCGCCAGAGGTTACCTCAACCGTCCGGACCTCACGGCGGAGAGGTTCATCCCCGATCCGTTCGCCACGGAACCGGGCGCGCGCCTCTACCGCACGGGAGACCTGGTCCGGTTCCTTCCCGACGGGAACCTGGAATTCCTGGGGCGGGCAGACCAGCAGGTGAAGATTCGCGGCTTCCGGGTGGAGCCGGGCGAGATCGAAGCGGTGCTGGCGAGCCATGACGCCGTGCGGGAAGCGGCGGTGACGGCCCGGGAGGACCATGCCGGACTGAAGCGGCTGGTCGCGTACGTGGTTCCGGGGGCGGCGTCGCCGGGGCCGGGTGTCGCGGCGGTTTCGCGGAGGGAGGAGTTCGACGTCCAGGAGCTTCGCGGGTTTCTCAAGGAGCGCCTCCCCGACCACATGGTCCCGGCTGAATTCGTCTTGCTGGAGACTCTGCCCCGCACCCGGAGCGGCAAGGTGGACCGCGGCTCCCTTCCGGACCCGGAAGGAATACGGGCGGACGCGGACGAGGACTACGCGCCGCCGCAGACGGGAGTGGAACGCGCCATCGCTGAGGTGTGGCGGGAAGCGCTCCAGGCGGAGCGGGTGGGCATCCACGGCAACTTCTTCGACCTGGGCGGGCATTCTCTGCTCGTGGCCGGGGTGCACGGCAGGTTGTGCGAGACCCTGGGTGTGGAACTTACGATGGTGGACATGTTCCAGTACCCGACCGTCCACTCCCTTGCCGGGCGTGTGATGGAACTGCGGGGACGGAGCGGGGGCGAAAGAGGCGGGAGCGCGGAGCGGTTCCCGGCCGCCGTTCCGATGGGCGGCCATGCCTCGAGGGCCGTAGCGACGGGCGAGAGCTTGCGCGCCGTCACTTCCGCGCAGGCGGGAATCCGGGAAAGCCGCGCCGGCCGGAGCGGACTTTCCGACTCGAAGATCGCCGTCGTGGGCATGGCCCTTCGGTTCCCGGGGGCGGCGAACGTGGATGCCTTTTGGCGAAATCTGCGTGACGGGATCGAATCCATTTCCTTTCCGAGCGACGAGGAACTCCTGGCGGCGGGCGTGGACCCCGCACTGCTGAAAAATCCGCAATACGTCAAAGCCCAGGGGATTGTGGACGGAATCGAGATGTTCGATGCGCCGTTTTTCGGGTTTTCCGCCAGGGAGGCGGAAGTGATGGACCCGCAGCATCGGGTGTTTCTCGAACTGGCATGGGAAGCCCTGGAGAGGGCGGGCTACGACCCGAAGGGAGGCGGCGGGCGCGGGCGAACGGGCGTCTATGCCGGGGTCGGGATGAACACCTACCTGCTTCGGAACCTGGTCGGGCGTGACGACATCCTGGAATCCCTGGGGGCGTACCAGGTGCTGCTCGGAAACGACAAGGATTTCGTTCCCACTCGCGTGTCCTACAAGCTGAACCTCAAAGGGCCGAGCTTCAATGTAAACACCGCCTGCTCCTCCTCGCTGGTGGCCGTGCAGCTTGCGTGCGAGGGGCTGCTGCAGCGCAAATGCGACATGGCGCTCGCGGGCGGCGTATCCATTCGTGTTCCCCAGAAGGAGGGTTACCTGCACCAGGAGGGGATGATCCTGTCTCCGGACGGCCATTGCCGCGCATTCGATGCGCGTGCCCGGGGCACGGTGGGGGGAA
>CAYOVG010000458.1:0-4722 GCA_964407285.1 uncultured Syntrophobacteraceae bacterium | reverse complement strand
AGTCCGGAGTTCGAATCTCCGACCGCCCACCATTCGTAAAATCCATGGGTTGGGCGGTTTGCCTAATCCCTTTTGGCAGAGCTTGGAGGCAATTTGCCGCCCGAGATCTTGTAGGCCAGAGAAATCCAGTGTAGCAAAGCCACCGTACATTTTTTCCCCTTTGTGTGCAACACGCTCCCAACCAGCGATCAATACCCATTTCTACAGCCGTCGAAAAGAGTGTTTTCGCTGCTGTTAAAGGCGAACCGCACACCCTGTGTTTAAAAAGACGACCGGTCAGCTACGGTGTAACGGTCGTTTCGGCGACCGCCGACGTTTCGCCCGGAACCAAGGCCAGATCGACTTTCCGCCCTGAACGCCGGAAATCAAGAACGATTTTGAATGGTCTTCAGGATTCCAGATAGCAACCCTTTGATAAACGCTGTTACCGGCAGGCCGGTGCGAAACGATTAGATACAGGGCGGGCGAACACTGAGGTGTAGATACACTATGTCCCCATGACGAAGGATGAAGCGTCACGCCAAAGGCGTGAAAGCAGATCGCGTTTTTCAACAGCCTGATAACCCCAAGCCGCCCAACAACAAAAATCGCATAGGGACCTGATGGGGTCTCAGTATTGTCGTCCCAAGTTGGTTGTCAAGTATCGTTGATTTCTCTTTAGTGTAGTAAGAATTGAAATAGAAGGAGATCCTCCATGTTTCGAGCATACGCTCACACCACACAGCCTAATGCACCTTAACGACTTCAAAGCCGGTTTCTTTCCTGGCCACTGGACCCGCTGGAGGAGAAAGTTGCTGCAACCCGGCATCTGAAGCTGTTCTCAAAGAGAGTAAAGGCTTCTTCATATCCAATTCGAGCCCTACGCCATTGGTGGGTTGAATGTTTCCTGGCTGAAGAGATTGATCGAATGGGTCGAACCCTGACCGTTCTAGACGCAGGTTGTTCGAAAGGCAAGATAAAAACCTATCTCGGCGACACTAAATGTGTAGAGTGGATCGGAGTGGATTGGCGTGTGGATGAACAGGCGCTTTCCGGCCTCGGCTATGATCGGATATACCAGCACGATCTGAACAAATCGCTTCCGCTTCCGGACGGCTCTGTGGACGTGGTCGTATTCTTGCGCGTTGCTGAGCATCTGCCCAATCCGGCATATACCGTTACGGAGATTTCTCGTATACTGCGACTCGGCGGGGTCTTGCTGGGGGGCAGTCCCATACGCCCCAAAGCTATAGCCCAATGGAGACGAAGGCAACATCTTCGTGAGTTTCAAGAAGGCGCCCGAAAGCCCGGAGAGCACATACAATCCTTTAGTCCTCACGATTGGAAGGCATTTCTCGCTTCCACGAGTCTTGTCCTTGAAATGATGAATGGGCTTTCTTTTGCCGACGGTCGGGAACCCCTCGTGAAAGCATTCGGTGGTGGATTCGTTTAAACCAGCTTTGGGGGGCGGTGTTTCCCTCCCTTGGTGGAGAATTGTGCGTTGTCGGTAGAAAAGGACATGCTTGTTCTTTATAAGTTTAAGGCATAATACCCATAATACTAAGCATATAGCGTTTGGCAATGACGTTTTACATGCCATTTACTGTTTTTTTACCAAGCTGGTTCTATTTCACATCCAATAAGTACCAATACATCATTTGTGATGCATATTATGCTTTGGTGTATTTCATAGGATGACAATTTGGGTACGCAGGAATCGATTCTAGAAGAGGGAAGAAACTGCTGGCGTATAGAGGGTTCCGGTCGGGTATCCTTTCTGGTGGACGGGGCGTCATATTTCGAAGCCTTTGCATCCGCCGTGGATCAGGCGGAGAAAACCATCTATATTGCCGGGTGGGATATCGACAGCCGGGTCCCGCTCTTGAGACGCGACAAAGATGCTCCTGCAGCCAGGATCAAAGATCACATCAATAGAAAAGTCTCATCCACTCCCCATCTCCACGTCTATCTCCTCTACTGGGACTACGCCATGATCTACGCCCTTGAGAGGGAATGGTTCCCCTTGTTCAAGCTGGCCTGGAACACCAAACGCCGTATCCACTCTTTCATGGACGGCGAGCATCCTACCGGAGCTTCTCATCATCAGAAAATCGTTGTCATCGACGATCGGATAGCATTTTCCGGGGGCATGGATCTGACCCGCCATCGGTGGGATACGCCGGATCATCGCGTGGGGGACCCCCGTCGGACCACTCCGGTAGGATTCACGTACAAGCCTTTTCACGATGTTCAGATGCTTGTGGATGGGAATGCGGCCGCCGCACTGGGGGAGCTGTTTCGGGACCGCTGGCAGCGGGCCACGGGCGAGCATCTTGCTCGCCAGAAACCTGAAGGAGGGATCCCCTGGCCCGCCGGGGTGGAACCGGACATCACGGATGTGCGGATTGGTATTGCCAGGACCTTCCCCGCCTTCAAGGGAAGCCAGGAGGTCAGGGAAGTAGAAGCATTGTATAAAGACGCCATCGAGGCATCCCAGCGCTATATATACATTGAGAATCAATACCTGACCTCTACCGTCGTGGCCAAGGCCTTTCAAAAGAGTCTTGAACAGGAGCAAGGGCCGGAAATTGTGCTCGTCCTGCCCAAAGAGAGCAGCGGATGGCTGGAGAGAAGCGCCATGGACGCCATTCGGGCAAGGATCTTGAAAGGGTTGTCTGAGGCGGACCGCTTCGGGCGACTTAGAGTCCTGCACCCGGTGCTGGAAGACGGGGAGACGTCCCTGTTTGTTCACACCAAGCTCATGATATGCGATGATCGATTGCTGCGGATCGGCTCTGCAAACTTGAGCAACCGATCTATGGGATTCGATTCGGAATGCGACCTGGCCGTCGAGGGTAATCCGGGCTCGCACGTAGAAGAAGGGATAAAGGCCTTTCGAAACCGGCTACTGGCCGAACACCTGGAAACAACACCCCAAGAGGCAGCCGATGCCATCGATCAACAAACATCCCTGATACGAGCCATCGATTCTTTGAGTGGCGGGCGTCGCACACTCAAGCCGATTAATGACCATCACAATATCCCCATTGACGGCGTTGCATTGGTACCGGATATATCATATATGGATCCGGAAAAGCCCATTCAGATGGATCGGATGATCGATCAGTTCGTACACGATGAAAAGCCCGAATCCCGTAAACGTCATCTGTTTACAGCGGCTGTGACCCTGCTGATTCTGTTGGCAATGGCCGCGGCATGGCGCTGGACCCCTCTATCGGAATGGATCGAAGTGAAACGAATGGCTTCGTGGGCCGGCTCCCTTAAAGGAAGCGCCTGTTTAGGGGCCGGCGTCATCGGCGCCTACATAGTAGGAAGTCTCGTGATGGCACCGGTTACCCTTTTGGTCGGGGCAACCGCCCTGGTCTTCCCGCCTCTGAAAGCAAGCCTTTACGCCTTTATCGGCTGCCTGTCCAGTGCAGTGGTAACCTACGCCTTCGGCGCCCGCCTCGGAAAAAGCCTGATACGCAACATAGCGGGGCAAAAGATCAATCGACTGGAAAAGACACTGGCCAAACATGGCCTTCTCACCGTGGCGATCGTACGCAACCTGCCAGTGGCTCCTTTTACCCTGGTCAATCTGTTCGCCGGCGCGTCACGGATCCGTTTCAGAGACTACCTGTTGGGTACCGCACTAGGCATGACTCCCGGTATCATAGCCGTCTCCGTATTTGCCGACCGTCTGCTTCTTGCGATAAGAAATCCGGAATGGGAGAATATAGCCATGGCCATTAGTGTGGCCCTTGTTTTGGGTATCGGCTTCTGGTGGGCGCAAAAAAGAATCTTACGGAAAAAAGATTGAACCGGCGCACCGTTACAGCGGTAACCTATAATATCCACGAGTGGATCGGCAAAGACGGACGGCAACGACCGGCACGAGCGGTCCGAATTATAAATAAATTTGGAGCCGACGTGATTGCCTTGCAGGAGGCATCGTTTCCCACTCGAAAGACCCCTGGGTATACCATTGATGATCTGGCTCGGCAGACCCGTATGATGGCTGTTCCCGGGCTCACACTTACCAAGAAGCATGCCGATTATGGTAACTTGCTTCTGACGCGGTATCCGATCATCCGACTGCAAAAGTTGGATCTCACCCTGAAGACCAGGGAACCCAGGGGCGCCATAATGGCAACCCTCGACATTCACGGCGTTCCCTGCACGGTTATCGGTACGCACTTGGGTCTCCGGCAACAGGAACGATACCGGCAGATTCAACGCATCATGCGATCGATACAAATCAATAGCATCGAGGGACCGATCATTCTGATGGGCGATCTCAATGAATGGAACACTACCGGCGGCACCCTCAGGATTCTAAGACGTTTCTTCGGTAAAGCTCCCGCACCCCCCTCTTATCCATCCCGTTTCCCTATACTGTCCCTCGACCGCATTCTGATCCGTCCGAGGAAGGCGCTTATGGGAATATCTGTTCTCCGGTCCCCGCTTACCCGTCTGGCCTCAGATCACCTGCCGGTCAAGGCGGACATCCGGTTTCCATAGCAGGCCGGTGAAAAACGATGAGATGCAAGGCGCGCGAATCCTGAGGAACTAGGCGTACCTGCAGTACGCCGCAAGGACGAAGGATGGAGCGCAACATGGCAGATCGCGTTTTTCACCGGCCTGTCATAAAACTCAGTAGTTTGGGACCTAATTACCAGGGCGTTTCGGCACTGGCGGTTCTGCCTGCGATGCGACCCATGGCAAAGGCATCGGCGATGAAGG
>CAYOVG010000457.1:0-4724 GCA_964407285.1 uncultured Syntrophobacteraceae bacterium | reverse complement strand
GCGAAAACAATCCTTCGAAAACCAGCTACAATACGGCCTCCCCGTTAAGAACACGAACTTCCTCCGCACTCAGCAGCCCCGACGACACCGACCTGGACCGCAGCATCTCAACGTTTATTCCCCTTCCGTCGTCGCTCACGCTCAGAACCACGCCGGCTTCCCCACGACGCGCAACCGAGCACGAGACGGTCCCGGTTTCGTCCTTATCCATGGCGCTACGCTCGTCCGGAGGCTCTATCCCGTGAACCGCGGCGTTGCGGAAGACGTGGATCAGCGTTTTTGCAAAGCTCCCGACGCGATCGGGATCGACCCACACATCGTCCCCTCCGACGGCGAAAGGGCGGATCTCCTTGCCGAGCCGCTCGCCGAGCCTGCATGTGGCCTTTGGATAGCCGCTCAGCAAGGACTTGAAGTTGACATGGCGGATGGTGCATAGATCAGCGAGCAAAGCCGCGGCTTCGGCGTCGAGGCAGGACCGGTTCTCAGCGAGCAGTCGCCTGGCTATGCGCTCCAGGCCGGCGGCCTGCTCCCGGGAAATCGCAATACGGCCCCGCTCCCGCAGAAATTCGGCGCCGAGCGCATCCTCGATGATCGATAGATCCAGGCGCCGCGCCTGCTCCAATCCCGACCTCGCATGCAGCGCCCTGACGGCATCCGGCTCGACGTGGTTTCCGTTGCGCCCGAGCGCTGAAAGCCGGGTCTCCAAAGCATGAAGCGCCGCGGGCAGGTGGATGAAATCCATCTGCTGAAAAAGGCCTTTGAACGTGTGGACATTGCGGTAGTACTCGGCCAGAACCTTCACTGCCGGAGCCCCCGACCCCAGCAGGTCCTCCAGTTTTCGGTCGTCGAATTCGTCGAAATCCTTGAGAATTTCCAAAAACGCGATTGTATCCCTCACCGCCGATACGATGAACTTCAGGCGTGTGCGTTCCTGGCGGACCTCCTGCTCCAGTTCCTTCTGACTGGTGATATCGGTCAGGATCAGCATCAGCTTTTCTTCACCGATCAGCCGGTACTCGGCGCGCAGGTAACTGCCGTTGACGGAAAACTCCCCCGGCATGAGCGAGATGTACAGGTCTCGCTTGAATTCATCCGTCTCCGAGAGAATCCGGCCGATATTCTTTGCAAAATTCGTCCGGCCGGTCCCGTCTTCGGGGTAGAGGAGGTCATTGACGGGTACGCCCGCGATGGGCGCGCCGAAGATCTTCCTGCATTCCCTGCTGTATTCCCCGTCCACCAGCAGGTCTTTGCCGAAGGAGAGAAAGCCCTGCCCGGAATTGTCGAGCAGGGCCGACACCTTGGCCCGCGCGTTGGCCGAGTCGAGGTGGGTCCGGACGCGGGCGCGGACGATGGCGGGGTTGAAAGGCTTGGTGATGTAATCAACGGCCCCGATGTCTAGCCCCCTCGTCTCATCTCCGACTTCACTCATGGTCGAGACGAAAATGACGGGGATGTGCTTGGTGCGCTCATCGGCTTTGAGTTGACGGCAGACTTCATAGCCGTCCATCTCCGGCATCATGATGTCGAGCAAAACGATATCGGGCGGGCTTTCCGACCTGGCTCGCTCCAGGGCCTGCGGACCGTTTTTCGCCACCACGGTCCTGTAGTCGGATTTGAGAGCGTCGACAAGGAGAGTGATGTTCGCACGCTCGTCGTCCACGACGAGCACGCGCAATCTGTCATTGGAACTCATGATGCCTCCTCCGCATCCACCTGCTCTATTCTCCCACGCCATACCCGAAGACGTTCACCACATTCAACGTAGTATCCGGCACATAGACGCGTCCGCCCCGGCTGTGGATGAAGAACGGCATCCATAATCCCCCTTCCTCCGGGTGTTCGCTGAAGCACTTCCTCCCGCCCGCATACTCGAGGCCGTTCTCCCGGATCTTGAAGGCCTTGAGCGCCCTGTTCACCAGATCGTTTACGATCAGGATGTCGCCGTCTATGCAAAGGCTCGTCGGAAGCGAAAACTTGTCGGCGTCTTTTTCCAGGTCGTCGCAGTACCCTTCGCTGCCGTAGGTCCACAGGTTCTTCCCCTCACCGTCGAAGACCCTGATGGCGTTATTGAACTGATCGGTGACGAAGACGCGGCCGGCGCCGTCCACGGCGACGTCGGTCGGCGAAAAGTAGCGCTCATTCCATTTGAAGGTCTTTCGAAACAGAACCTGTCCGGTCTGCAGTATCTGCCACTTGGAAATCCTGCCGTTCATCGAATCGGCGATGAATATTTCACCATTGCGGTTGACGTCGATGCCTTGCGGCCCCAGCAGGCCCCCCATTTCGAATTTGCCCGGAAAACCGAAGGGGAGGCCGTAACCGACCGGTTGGCCGAGCACGTCGAACTGATACATCTTCACAATATCGTACGAATAGTTGGTCACGAAGAAGATGGGAGTCCCCGGACAGATCTGCCCGAGCAGCGGCTTTGGAGGACAGTATGCAGCCACCGCCAGGTTTCCCGGAATGTAGTACCCATCCAGCGGGTTCGGCGTCTCCACGAAGGCGCCGTCGGTTTCCGTATAGGCCTTGATGGCCCAGTTGCCCGCATCGATGTTGTAGACCCGCGACTTGATCCTTGTGTCGATCTGCCCGCCGTGGTCTTCGAAGAACCGTTCATACCACCATGCATAGCCCTTCACGACCATCTCGCTCCAGGTCATGTAGGACAGTTGAAGGGGGTTATACCTGACGTAATCCGGGAGCGTGGAGGAAGAGCCGGAACACGAAGGAAGATTTTCCGCCATGCAGGTGATGGAGGTCACGGCGTTGAACTGGGAGCATTTCTGTCCGGGTTTGTTTCTCCTGTCGCCCGCGGTTGCAAGCACCTCGGCGCCGCCGAGCTTCAACCCGTTCATGGGAATCCTTACTTTCGTAACCCTGGACACATATGGTTCCGTAATGAAATAGACATCGTCCACGTCGCCCTCGCACACCTGGTAGGGGTCGTTGAGGAACTCGTCTTCGATGCGGGCATAGAGGTAATCGGAGAGCGACCGGACACCGGCGGTTCTGCCGTGCCAATGCGCGGACATCCACGCAATGGTGGTCAGGGGCTTCCCGTCGAGATCGTAGATCGAGATCGTATTCGCCACGCGATCGGGCACGAAGATCTTTTCATTGGCGATGCCGACGCTTCTCATCACGTTCGAACTGCCCATCCCCTTGGGGTTCCCGAAGCTGTGAACGAGAACATTCCCCTCCTCAACGATGATATCGGCTCTCGCTCCGTCGATCTCCCCCTGCGAATGGCATTTCAATATTTCGTAGCAGCCGGTATTTGCTACGTAAAGATACCCCGCTTTGTCGGAACACAACCCTTGGGGCCACTTCAGATGGTGTTTCTTACCGCCCGGAGCATGAACGGTTTTGAATTCGGCCATATAGTCGCCGTCCTCGTCGAATTTTACGCACCTGCTCCGCATGTCGTGTTCGGTATGATAGAATTCGTCGCTCACCCACACACAATACTCCGATTTCCCGCCGGAATCCTCCTTAATGATCGTTATGCCGTTAGGGTCCCTTAGAGGAGCGTAACCGTTCCCCTGATAACCGAAGGAGTTCAAATATTCAACACTCGATCCATCGAACTCGAAGACGACAACGCGGGCGTTTCCCAGGTCGCTGACGTACATCCGCGGCTTTTCGGGGTGCTGGCACAGATGAAAGGGCAACAGAAACCTCTTCTTTTGCCCCGCTTCAACCCTGTCACCCGGCCCCCGCAGGATATGAAGGATGTTCTCCAATTCCGAATCAAAGACGATGACCCGGCTGTTGCCCGTATCGCAGACCCACACGTTCCGATTCCTGTCCATGCAGACGCCCACGGGTGTGTTCAGCGTGAAATCGTCGGGAACGGGGCCTTTATACCGTTCATCCAACTGATCCAACAATCCGTAACAGCCCAAATGGGTGAAGCCCTTCTTTGACGGTGTTTCTTTCTTCATGGCCGGTCGTCTCCTTTACGTAGAATCGCCTTGTTTCGTTGCCGTGAATGAAATACGCGCAAGATTTAAAAATCAAGCAATAGAACCAAAAGCACGAACAATGGGATCGAGGGCTTCGAGGGCTTCATTGAAATCGTAGGAATCGATGTAGCCTTCCACAACGTCCAGGACGGCGTCAAATTCGGCCCCCGTCAGCGCGGAGCGAAGCCGGGGCATCAGGTCTCCGGCTTCGGCGTCGCCGTCACCGAGCAGGCGCGCCATTTCCGACAACACATCCCTCACGGTTTCAATGTCTGCCGGCCCCGCCCCCGGGAACCCGGGTTGAGATTCGGATTGCCCCTCCGCCCCGGCGCGGAATACACAGGGGGCCTCTCCCGCAACCGCGGCGGCCCCGGCCCGTCCTTCCCCCGCAACCAGGGAAGCCAGGCCCGAAAGCACCTCGCGCAGACATTCCTCGAAGGGAACGTAGAACTCCCCGGCATCTTCCATCCGGCCCTGTTTCAGGGCGATTTCGAGGTCTCCCGCGGCGCGGAAAAGCGCTCCCGCCCCGATGTTGCCGGCAACTCCCTTTATGGTATGAGCCGCTCTCAGCGCTTCCTCGAATCTTCCCGATTCGAGGTCCGAACGAATGGTTGCCGCCGCATCCCTGTAATCGCTAAGAAACCCCTTGAGCACTTTCCGGTACAAGCCGGCATTCCCCGCCAGCCTGCGCACTCCCTCGCCCGTATCGATTCCGGGCAATCCGGAGCGACAGGCCGGCCCGTCCCCTTCGACACG
>CAYOVG010000456.1:0-4732 GCA_964407285.1 uncultured Syntrophobacteraceae bacterium | reverse complement strand
GCCTTCGGATGCATCCGCACAGTCCGAGACGGCCGGTGAAGAATAAGGCGTAGATGAACCGGTGAATGGGGGCGCCCGCGAGCGGGTTCGTCCGTTTGGCCGGTCGGTCGCCTGGATTCATACTTCCTAGTGATCCCCGAGGGGGCATGGGGGGAAGTTTGAAAAAGCTGAAAAGAGATGACCCGCGCTTCCTTCGGGAAGGCGGGTCATTTTGCATTTCAGGTCAGAGGGGGTACTCGATCGGACTCGTCTTTCGGCGCTATCCTTTTTCATCTTCTTTCTGGCAGTTTATACCGCACTCCTTGCAGGTAAAGCCACTCCACATACCTTTTGCCGCTTTGTCCAGGCAATTGTCGTAGTGCGTGCATGAAAAGTTGCGCATACCTTTTCCTTCCTTGCACATGACCGGGTAGGGGGAGTTCCTGGTGTCCTTTTCCAGTTGCAGAGCCGGCGCACGAAGACTTCTTTCCTTTGGCATTTACTCCATCTCCTTATTGGCACACAGATTTTCCGGAATGCCCGCTGACAGCATGTACCCGTAGCATTCCTGCCGGAGAGAGTAGAGGAGCGCTCTCGACCGCAGGGACCGGCAGTATCGCGCGTGGCGCCCTGAACAGATGGTTTCAGGGCAGGGTATGCTATCATAAACAATAAGTCAAACCCATTATTTTTAAATACTTTTTTCAGGAATTTCCAGATAAAATCAATTGGATTCGAAAAAAAATTGAAACGGGTTATACGGTGAATTAGGATTTTCATTGGATGAACCATGCCGAAAATGCTCCGGGAACAATCCCGGCAACTGGAGAGTTTTGGATTCGCAATGACGGACTTGACGAAATCGAATGGAAAAGGCCTTGCGGCAGTCGTGAGTTTGGGCTGCGTAAAGAACCTGGTCGATAGCGAGACGCTCGCGCCTCAGCTTGTCGGTCTAGGGTATGAGATGACATCGGACCTGTCCGAGGCGACCGTCATCGTGGTAAATACATGCGGCTTCCTTGAAAGCGCGGTTTCGGAAGCTGTGGGTTACGTACTTGAGGCCGCCCGATATAAGGCGGAAGGATTATGCAAATACCTGGTGGTGACGGGTTGCATGGTGCAAAGATATGGAAAAAAACTTATTGAATTGCTGCCGGAAGTCGATCTCTTTCTGGGAACCTCACACTACCATCGGTTGGGGAGCGCCCTTTCGGCCGTCGAGGATGGCGGGGGTGAGAGGGTCCTGATCGGGAGGCCGGTGGAGATGATCGGCAGCGCGACCGCCAGGGCGAGATCCACGCCGTGGTACGCCGCATATGTGAAGATCGCCGAAGGATGCGGCAATCATTGCTCATTTTGCATGATTCCGCGGTTGCGTGGTCCCTATCGCAGTCGCTCGGTGGAGGATGTCGAGAACGAAGTAGTGAGGCTTCGGGACGAAGGAGTGGTTGAAATCAACCTTATCGCGCAGGACATCACCGCGTTCGGAAGCGACAGGGGGGAGAGCGGCGCGCTCAGCCGTTTGCTCGCCCGGTTGGAGCTGATTGACGGGATTGAATGGATACGGCTTCTGTATGCATATCCGAAACGTGTGGATGCGTCTTTACTGCAGGTGATGGCGGATTCGAGGAAGATAGCGCCTTACCTCGATATCCCGTTCCAGCACTGTGTCCCGGGAATCCTTAGCGCTATGCACCGGGATGAGACGGTTCCTTCGGTGGATGCCGTTGTCGAACTCATACGCTCCTATGTGCCGGGTATTGCGCTTCGCACCTCGCTGATGGTGGGATTTCCGGGGGAGTCCGATGCCGATTTCAATGAACTTGTCCGTTTCGTCGTGAGAACCGAATTCGATCATGTCGGTGTGTTCGCGTATTCTGCCGAGGCCGGAGCGAGGGCGGCCAAACTACCCGGCCAGGTTGCCGATGAAATAAAGGAAGAGAGGCGTCTGCGTTTGCTGGAAGCGCAGCGGGGTATTTCCAGGAAACGGTTGAGAGGGCTGATAGGGCGGGTGATGCCGATACTGGTCGAAGGAACGCACCCCGAGACGGAGCTTCTTCTTATCGGAAGACTTGCGATTCAGGCTCCGGAGGTGGATGGGAGCGTTATCATCACCAGGGGGATCGGGCAGACGGGATCGATTGTCGATGGCCGGATTACGGCTGCACACGACTACGATGTGGAGGCGGAACTGGAGTGGTAGTCGGACACGCCGGCTATCAAGGATTGTATTGCGAGGCTGACAAGGAATGTATCGTGAGGGATACGGAGAAGAACAGGGAACAGCTCATGGAAGAACTGGAGGTGCTCCGCAAAAGAGTCAAGGACCTGGAAGCGGTCGAAAGCGATCTCCAACGGGTTGCGGTGGCGCTCCGCGAGAGCGAGGAGCGGTTCCGGTTCATGGCTGAGACGACCGGAGACGTGCTCTACCGCCTCAAATACCATTCCATGAAGTATGACTACTTGAGTCCCTCGATTTCCAAGCTCACCGGGTATTCGCCGCAGGAGATCAACGATGTGGGTTTTGCCCGGCTTGTGCTCAGCATCGAGCGGCCGGGGGAGGAGAAGCCCTCGACGGAGTATCTCGTCAAGAATCGGCGGGAGGGGAAAACGGGGGAATACCTGGCGGACTACCTGATCCTGACGAAAAGGGGAGATTTGAAGTGGTTGGGGGACCATTCTTTTCCCTGGGTGGACGATTGCGGAAACCTGATCGGTTCGGTGGGGATCTTGAGCGATATCACGAAGCGCAAGCTGGCTGAAGCGGCCCTGCTGGAGATGAACCAGAAGCTCAAGCGCCTTGCCGACCTCGACGGTTTGACCCAGGTGGCCAACCGCCGAAGATTCGATGAATTCATACGCCACGAATGGGCGCGTATGCGACGGGAGCGGACGCCGCTCTCCCTGATTCTGTGTGACATCGATTATTTCAAGCTCTTCAATGACACCTACGGGCACCTTGCCGGCGATGACTGTCTTCGCTCGGTAGCTCGAACCATCAAGGCGTGCGCTAATCGTCCCGCCGACCTTACCGCACGTTACGGAGGCGAGGAATTCTCCGTCGTTCTCTCGAATACGACCGCTGAAGGCGCCTTTCATGTGGCGGACACCATCCGGAAGCGCGTTCAGGAACTCGGGATCGCCCACTCGGGATCTGTCTGCGGTTTCCTGACGATCAGTTGCGGCGTATCGAGCATCATTCCAACCGGGGACGACACGCCGGAGTCCCTCATCGGCCTTGCCGACGAGGGGCTTTATCGAGCAAAAGCACAGGGGCGCAACCGGGTGGTTCTGGAGGCGTGAAGTCCTCTCCTTCGGCGCGCCATCCATCTCACGGATCAGAGACTCCGGAACACTGATTCCCAACCTGTTTCATTCTTAAGGGAACAAAACGCACCATTTCATGCACCGCTCGGGTGCGATTCGACCCCGTTGCTTCCCCATTAAAAACCCAGAGTACATGACCATGTGGCGCCCGATGGCGTTGAATCGCATGATGAATTCAAGCGCAGTGCGGAATTCATTGTGCCGGTTCCTGGTGGTCTGTTTCTTGAAAACGGCAAGAACCGCGTTTTGCCCGTTGTTTGCAGGAAGTCTGAAACCGCTGTTTCCTGCCCGGCAACGGCGGTGGGACCGTAACCATTTCCACGTACGCGGCCAGTGGAACCGGCCAGGGTGGGAAACAGGGAGGAAGAGAAAAGAAAATGAAGAAAGAGACTCCCAGGATTGCCGTACCCGAGTTTCGCTCACGCGTTGCGCCGGTGCTTAACTGGTGTTCCAGGATTCACATTTATTCGGAAGAAGTGCTGGAACGCCCATCCGGTCCGTATCCTGGCCAGGAGATTCTGGTCATCGAGATGAATGCGTTCGATTGCCTGAGACTCCTTTGGGAAAAAGGGGTTCGAACTGTCATTTGCGGCGCTCTGAGTCCCGATTTGCTCTATTACGGCGAAAGAATCGGACTCACAATCATCCACGGCGTTGCGGGGGAGGTCACGGATGTTCTCAAGGCTTATCACGACCGGACTTTGGATCAACCGTGCTTTCGGCTTCCCGGTTGTCGTGGCCCTCGCAGGTATGGAGAGGCATGGGCAAACGGTTGCCCCGCCGACGGAGCGGAAGGAAAGGTGGATTCGGTATCGCCGCCCGATGGTGGAATGGGCCGAAGCAGAGCGGAGGGAGCGCGTCGAGGGGCGACGAAGGGTCGTCCGGAAGGGGTGACCTCCGGACCGGGAGGACTATGCCTCTGCCCTCGGTGCGGAGCAAAGAGGGAGCACAAACGCGGTATTCCTTGCACTCAGGCCTCCTGTCCGCATTGCGGCGTTCCCATGGTGAGGGAGTGAGGAGTCAGTTGGAGACGAACGGTCCCGGCCCGCACATCGAAATGGGGTGCGTTTTGTTCCTACTACCGATGCTTCCCATGGAGTTGCTGGAACCGGCTTTTGCGGGTTTTCCCGGAAGCATCCTACTGAATGAACTAGATGGCATGTTACTTGCCAATGTAAATATTAACTCAAGTGTAAAACACTGATAAATATAAATTGCAGTTGTAGAGGAAAGGAGATGTCGGCATGGGCTCTTGTCAAACCGGCCAATGCGGCCAGGAGAATAAACCGGTCGAGGATGTGGAGCTTCGTACGCAACTCAAGCGCATCGGAAACAAACTCCTGGTCATGAGCGGCAAGGGAGGTGTGGGGAAGAGCAGTGTGGCCGCGTACCTGTCGCTCGGCCTGTCCATACTCGGCTACCAGGT
>CAYOVG010000455.1:0-4748 GCA_964407285.1 uncultured Syntrophobacteraceae bacterium | reverse complement strand
AACGCATGGCATTGATGACATCATCTTCAGACAAATCCAAAGCGTCACAGTGATCCTTCATGTCACCCTCCCTATCGATTCAATCTATTGCCCTTCCTTCACCAGCCTGCTCCTCAGTCCGCCCATCTCGTATTTGGTACAACCGCTTGAATGTCGGAATGATTTTCTCGTCATGGGTCACGACAATGATCGCAGTCTCAAACTGTTTGGCCATCTGGTTCAGAATGCGAATCACGGCCATGGCCCTCTCGCTGTCCAATGGAGCGGTAGGCTCATCAGCCAGAATGACCGGAGGTCGATTGACAAGCGCTCGTGCAATGGCCACTCGCTGTTGCTCGCCTCCCGATAGCTGTGAAGGCATCGCCTGCCCTCTATGTCCGACATCAAGAGCTTCGAGCAATTCGAGGGCTTTTGTCCGGGCCTGTGCATTAGAGTCACCTGACAGCATGGGCAACAAAGCTACGTTATCGGTAACATCCAGAAAAGGAATTAGATAGGGGGCCTGAAAGATGAACCCGATTTTATCCCGTCTGAGCGCTCTCAAGTCGGGAATCAGCCATCCCTGATCATAGATTACGTCATCTCCGAGCGTCATCCTCCCGGCGCTCGGTTCGATTATCGCGCCAAGACACTTGAGCAGAGTGGTCTTGCCTGAACCGGATGGGCCAATAAGTCCAACCACCTCTCCGGGCGCGACGACCATGTCCACCCCCTTCAAGGCGTCAACGGCCGTATCACCTGTTCCGTAGCGTTTTCGCACGTCTTCGATGCGTATTCCGGACATATTACCCTCCAATTGCTTCAGCCGGGTCGACCTTGAGGGCCGCTCGAATCGCCATGACACTGGCCAACGAGCAAATGAGCATGACCGCAAAAAGGCCTCGCGCGGCGTCTTCCGGGAGGAGCAACACATATTTCGGAAAAATGGGAGCCCACAGCGTGGCGGCGATCTTGCCGACCACGAAGCCGATAAGACCAAGCCCGAGCGCCTGTTTCAGGATCATAGAGGCAATGGTCCTGTTGCGTGTCCCGATGAGCTTCAGCACGGCGATCTCCCGAATCTTGCCCATGGTCAGAGTGTAGATGATGAACGCAACAATGGCGGCGCTGACCACGGACAATATGACCAGAAACATGCCGATTTGACGGGCTGAGGTAGCCACGAGTTTGTCGACAAGAATTTCCTCCATCTGCGCCCGCGTGTAGGCTTGGTATCTGTTCCATCGCTGAATGGACTTCGCCACCTCTTCCGGCACATGGCCCGACGCAAGTCGAACCAGGACGGCATTGACGTTGGCGTTCGAGGACTGAGACTCGATGACCGCATCAAGAAGGCCGGGAATCGGCCGATTGAACGCCGGATTCTGCGATGTCCGCCGACGGGAGCGTACTATTGCATCATTGTCCTTGAGAAACTGAGCCTCTTGGGCGTCCTTAAGCGGAATGAAGACCATTGGATCGCCGCCCGAGGAAACTGTTCGTCTGGTCAAGCCGACCACCGTATAGACATTTCTGCGAATCACGATGCGCTGTCCCAGCCGGAAGCCGGTCTTGAGATCGGCGACCGCTTCGTAGTGACTTCGGGTTATGTGTCGTCCGGCCACCAGGGAAATGGGCTGCCCCGGTTCTCCGGGACCTCCCGGCACCACCCCGACAACCATGGCCCGTACGTCACCACCGTCATGACGGACCTGCATTGTCAGGTAGGTCACGTTCGCGGCTCTCTCCACGCCCTCCATGCCAAGAATCGAACGATAGACGTCATCCGGAATCGTTGAAGACTCAGCATATGGCCCCAGGGTATCCTGCTGAACAACCCAAATATCCGCCCCGCTGTTATCCAGAAGGATCTTCGCGTCCTCGACCATGCCGCGATAAATGCCCGCCATGGAGAGTGTCACCCCGATCAGCAAGCCAAGCCCCACCCCGGTAAAGACGAACTTTCCCCATGAATGAAGAATGTCACGTCCTGCCAGACTGATCATTGCGGTGCTCCCGGGATGCGATCCACAACCTCGATGCTGCTTCCAGCCGAAAGCGTGGACCTGCTGTGTGACACGACCCTCTGGCCTGGTCGCAGCCCCTTGCGTATCTGCACAAATCCATCAAGATCACTCGCCCCAAGTTCGACAGTGACAAAATCCACTTTAGAGCCCTCGACCACCCACACCCCTGTATTGCCGGCATTGCGAAGCACACAACTCGTGGGGATGGAAGGAACAGGAGGCAATCCAGGCAACTCGACCGTAGCTTCGGCCAATTCACCGATGGCCGGCAGAGGGTCGGGCACGGACTCAAAGACGATTTTTGCGAGCAGTTCCTCGGTCACGGCATCCGCAACCGGCTCAACGCGCCCCACCTTTCCCTGTAGCGACTCGGAAGGACGGGAGCGCAGTACCAGACTGGTCGGCAAATCCACCTCCAACCCCGAAGCACGAAGTTGATCGAATCGGGCATTGATCCAGATGCTTTGCGGGTCCACAACCTCCACCACCGGTTCCCCGGCAACAACCGTCGTCCCAGGTTCAGCCAGACGTTTCGTGACCAATCCGGCAACTGGCGAAACCAACCTGACAGTCTCACGTTGCCGGGATATTCCTTGGGCTTCAGACTTGAGACGATCGTACTCGCGTTGGGCCGATTCGACGTTGGCCATGGCCGCTTCAAGCCCGCTCCGGGAAACGTGCAACTCTTCCTGGCGTGCTTCGAAGGTATCCCTGCTCACCGCTCCACTCTGCACAAGTGATTCAAAACGACGGGCCTGAGACTCGGCATACGCTGTTTTCGCCCGTAATTCTCCAACATGGGCCTTGGCGGCCTGTACTGTCGCGGCGGCACGCAGCACAGCAGCCTCTTGCGCTTCCAAACGATCATCCAGGTCCACAGGGTCCATCTCGCCAACAATCTGCCCAGGCTCAACCCTGTCCCCGACATCCACGGAAATTCCAGAAACACGCCCCGGCACGGTTGGCCCGATATGGTGAACATATCGAGCTTCGACGGTGCCGATACCAAATAGCGAAGGGCGAATGGACATTTCCTTTACCTCGAACACGACAACCGGCACGGGTGCCAGCGGACCAGAACGAAGTGCAACATAAAGAAAGGCGCCAGCAAGCAGGCTCAAGATCGTCAACAGGAGGAACTTTTTTCGGGACATGAGACCTGTCATCCATTCCTCCCAACAGCTCGACGAAACAAAGCAAATGCCTCCGAAGCACCACGGCGCATGTATTCGAGATCTTCAAAAAGCAGCGCTTTGATGATCAGACCCTGGATGGTCCCGACAAAAAGCGAGACGGCGGCGGAAGTTGAGATCTCGGCATCCACCTCGCCAGCGGCTTTCCCCTTTTCCAGCGTTGCTGACAGAAGATTTCCGTACCGCTCAAGGAGAGACCCTACTGCGATCTTCGCCGGGGTCGTTCCCGGTTTTTGTAGCTCTCCAAACAGCATGCGTGGAACACCCGGGTGTTCCACGGCAAAGGCCACGTGCGCCATGAACATAGCCTCCAGTGACAAGATCGGACTGACGGCGGTTTCCGCCGCCGCCGAGACGCGGGAATACAACTCCGTCGCGACCCACTCCATAACTGTTTGCCATATCTCGTCTTTTGTGGAAAAATGGCGAAATATTCCGCCTTGGGACAATCCCATTTGTGTGGCAATTTTGGTTGTCGTGATCTCGCTTGGATTCTGGATGGCGGCCAGTTCAAGGACAGCCTTGACAGCCATGGACCGCCGCTCCTCCGTCGATAGATACTTGGGTGTCGAAGTCATTAGATCCCCCCAAAAAAGCGATTGATTACTCACATTCGTAACGCTATCAGTATTTGTCAAGGAGCCAGCGCGCAATCTTTAGTCACGAAATACGAAAACGCCCCCACACACGAAGAACAACACATTGAAATGAAACAAACTGTTACGTTAAGAAGACTACGCGGACTCGATCGATGCCGGCTTTGCCTGAAGTCGACTTCGACCACATTTCCATACAGGAAGGTAAGCTTGTCACATTTCTAGCAGGAGGAACTGATGCGTCTTGAACAAAAACCACCCACAAAAATGAAATGGAGCCGTGTACTCCCCCCAGCCCTCGTTGGCGTTCTGCTGACGATTGGCGCGGCGGTAGCCATGAACACGACCGATCAGGCCATGTTTTGCGGGAGCTGCCATTCCATGTCCGAGGCGGCGTTAACGCACAAGCGTTCGGTCCATGCCGAGCTGGCGTGTAATGAATGCCATGCGCCCCACAATCTCATTGCCAAGATTCCCTTCAAAACCAAAGAAGGCACCCGGGACATCCTCGCAACCGTGACCAAATCGATCCCCGACCTGATTCACCCAGGCGAGGAAACGAAGGAAGTAACCCAGGAAAATTGCCAGCGCTGCCACGGTGCGACCACGTCCACCGTTGTCATGCAAAGCAAGAAATTTTGCACGGACTGCCACCGTCACGTGCCCCATTCTCCGAAAATTCCCGTAGCCAAAAGGAGTGCCGCCGATGCGTAACACCACGACCTCGATCCTCGTTCTGGCGGTAGGCTTGGCCTTGGCCCTGACCGCCTGTTCCGATTTTTCCGACCCGAAGACGCCGGAGTTCAAAACCAAACTCAAATCCGACGAAATAAAAAATTCCGCCTTCAAAGCCGAATTCCCCCTGCACTACGAGACATTCCTTCGAAACAACGAATCCGAGATCATGACCGAGTACGGCGGGTCCGTGGCCTACAACAAGCACGACAACGTCA
>CAYOVG010000454.1:0-4750 GCA_964407285.1 uncultured Syntrophobacteraceae bacterium | reverse complement strand
GTGAAGGATCGACCTTCACCCTGTATCTCCCCCTGGAATTGCAGCCCGCGGATGTGGACCGCGGAGGCCGGGTGGAGGAGAAGAAGAGGATCGTGGCGGTCGCTCCCGCCACCGCGCTTCCGGTGGCCTCCGCAACGCATGAAGCCTCGGCCCATGATGCGGCGCTTCCCGTCCATTCCATTCCCGACGACCGCGATGCTCTCCGGGAAGGCGACAGGAGCATCCTGATCATCGAGGACGATGCGAGTTTTGCCGGGATACTCCTGGAACAGTGCCACGCCAAGGGTTTCAAGGCGCTGGTTTCGTCCACCGGCGAAGCGGGCCTCGCGCTGGCGGAGAAATACCTGCCCTTTGCCGTCATACTGGACATCAAACTGCCCGGCATGAGCGGCTGGACGGTCCTGAACGCGCTGAAGGCAAACCCGGCGACCCGCCACATTCCGGTGCATATCATGACCGTTCAGGAGCCGTCTATCGATGCTCTGCGGAAGGGGGCCATCGGCTTCCTGACCAAGCCCGTCAACCGGGAGGGGCTGGAGGATGCCTTTCGGAGGATCGAGGATGTGGCCGAGAAGAAGATCAAGGACCTTTTGCTCGTCGAAGACAACGTGCAACAGCGGCGCGCCATTGTGAACCTGATTGCCGATACGGACGTGAAGATCACCGAGGTGGAAGACGGGGCCGGCGCGTTGGCGGCTCTCGGCGGCGGCAGGTTCGATTGCATGATTCTCGACCTCGGCCTGCCGGATATGACGGGCTTCGATCTGCTCAACAGGATCGGGAACGGGGAGGATATCAGCGTGCCTCCGGTTATCGTGTATACGGGAAAGGACCTCTCCCGCGAAGAGGAAATGGAGCTGAGAAAGCATTCCGAATCCATCATCATAAAGGGGGTCAGGTCGGAGGAGCGGCTGCTGGACGAGACGGCCCTTTTTCTGCACAAAACCGTCAGCGGCATGTCCCCGCGCAAGAAAGAGATGATCATCAATCTGCACGATCGGGACACGATGTTCGCGGGCAAGACCATTCTCCTGGTGGACGACGACATGCGGAACCTCTTCGCCCTCTCGAAAATACTTTCCGAAAAGGGTATAAATGTCGTCAAGGCCGAAGACGGAAAGAAAGCCGTCGAGATCCTCGGAAATAGATCCGATGTCAACCTCGTTTTGCTGGACATAATGATGCCCGTCATGGATGGTTACGAAACGGCGAAAGCGATTCGCAGGCAGCCGCGATTCAAGGACCTTCCGATCATCACCCTGACCGCCAAGGCGATGAAGGAAGACCGCGATAGATGCATAGCGGCGGGGGCCAGCGATTACCTGTCCAAACCCGTCGACGTCGACCGGCTGCTGTCCATGCTGCGGGTATGGCTCTACAAGAGGTGACCCCCGTGCGCGCCGACATGCTTTCAGAGTAATCGGGCAACCCCGGGAAGATTTCTCATGCGCAAGGAAGAACTGGAAGATATCGAAATAGCCTTGTTTCTGGATGCCGTTTACATGCGCTACGGCCATGATTTCAGAAACTATTCCAGGGCTTCGATCAAGAGGCGTATCCTGAATATACTCGGGAGCGCGGGCCATAAAACCATAAGCGGGATGATCTCCGCCGTACTCCACGACGAATCCTTCTTCGAAACCGTTCTCTACGAACTTTCCATCACGGTGACGGAGATGTTCCGCGACCCGGATTTCTTCAAGGCCCTGCGGGAACAGGTCATACCCTATCTCAAGACGCACCCGTTCGTCAAAGTGTGGCATGCGGGGTGCGCCACGGGCGAAGAGGTCTATTCCCTGGCCATTGTCTTGAAGGAGGAAGGCTTTTACGATCGGGCGACCATCTTCGCGACCGACTTCAACGATTCCGCCCTGGACAAGGCGCGGGAAGGCATCTACCCGCTGGAGAAGATGAAGGAGTTTACGGCGAACTACCAGCGCTCGGGCGGGACCGGTTCCTTCGCCCGGTACTACCATACGGGCTATGATGCGGCGATCCTGGACCCCGGCCTTCGGAAAAACATCGCTTTCGCCAATCACAACCTGGTTACGGATAGTGTTTTCAGTGAGATGCATCTCATCGTATGCCGCAACGTGCTGATCTATTTCGACAGGACCCTTCAAAACAGGGTCTTGAAGCTGTTCCGCGACAGCCTGGTGCATGGCGGGATTCTTGCGCTTGGAAGTAAGGAAACTTTACAGTTTTCGGAAGCCGCAACCGATTTCAAGGTGCTGAATCAGAAATGGAAAATCTTTCAAAAGACCGGGCAATGACTTTGAATCGTTATGATGCAGTGGTGGTGGGGCTTTCCGCGGGTGGGCTGAATGCTCTGAAGCTCCTGCTGCCGTTTGTTCCCGTTGACTTTACCATGCCCGTTGTTATAGTTCAGCACCTTCATCCGCAGCAGGACGGGTCGTTTCTCGACGTTTTGAGCGGATCGTGTCCGCTCGCGTTGCGGGAGGCCGAGGAGAAGGAAGCGGTAGTTCCGGGGAATGTCTACTTTGCGCCGCCTAATTACCACCTCCTCGTAGAACGGGACAGGACTTTCTCTCTTTCGATAGACCCCAAGGTGAACTATTCCAGACCGTCCATCGATGTCTTGTTCGAGACCGCTTCCGATGCGTACGGAATCGGTCTGATCGGTATTATTCTCACAGGAGCCGGCAGGGATGGAGCGGCCGGTTTGCGTCGTATCAAGGAAAACGGGGGGCTTGCCGTCGTTCAGGCCCCGGAAGCCGCGGAGTATGCCGCCATGCCCGCGGCCGCGCTGAAGGAAACGAAAGTGGATTATGTGCTGGGCATTAATGAGATCGGCCTGCTTCTCGCCGGGATGAGCCGGCCGGATTCTCTGGTCCCGGAAAGCCGGACTCCTCGGAGATCGATAGAGAAACGATGACCAAGATATTGATTGTCGATGACAGGGAAAACAATCTCATTGTCCTGGAAAATGTCCTCAATTGTCTCGATGTCGAGATTGTCAAGGCCACGACGGGCAACGACGCTCTTCGCGCCACGCTCAACCACGAGTTCGCTCTGGCCATTCTGGACGTACAGATGCCGGAGATGGACGGCTATGAACTGGCCGGCCTGATGCGAAGCGACGCGCGGACGAGGAATATCCCCATCATATTCATGTCTGCGATTTATCTCGATGATGCGTATATCTTCAAGGGATATGAATCCGGAGCGGTGGATTTCATCACCAAACCGTTCAACTCGAAGGTTTTGCTCTCCAAGGTGCGCGTGTTCCTGGAACTCAACGAACAGAAGGCGCAACTCGTCGGGCAGAGAGCAAGACTGGAGTCGCTGGTTTCGGATCTCGAGGTGCAGATCGAGGTGCGCAGGCAGGCGGAACTGGAGGTGGATAGAAAGAGCAGGCTCCTGGAGGGGATAAACAGGGTGCTCAGGCAGTCCATCCTTTGCGAAACCGAGGAGGATCTTGCAAAAACCTGTCTTTCCGTCGCCGAGGAGCTTACCGGGAGCAGTTTCGGGTTCATTGGGGAAATCGACGACGAAGGCCTGTTTTACGATATTGCGCTGAGCGATCCCGGGTGGGCCGCCTGCGGGATGCCCAAGTCGGATGCGGTGTTGCTGGTGCATAATATGGAGATTCGGGGCATCTGGGGAAGAGTGCTGAAGGATGAAAAGTCGCTCATTGCAAATCAAACGGATTCCCATCCCGACAGCATCGGCGTTCCCGAGGGGCATCCCCCGGTCAGGTCTTTCATGGGAGTGCCCCTGAAGAACGCGGACGGCACGTTCGGGATGATCGCGCTGGCCAACAAGGACGGCGGCTACGGCGAGGTGGATGCGCAGACCATCGAATCCCTCTCCGTGGCGTTCGTCGAGGCTCTCGCCCGCAAACGGACGCAGGACCTGCTCAGGAAGTCCCATGATGAACTTGAAGTCCGGGTAAGGGACAGAACGGCCGAACTGGCGAGGGCGAACGAAGCGCAACGGGTCTACGTGACCAAGCTCGAGCAGAACAACCGGGAGTTGGAGGACTTCGCCTTTGTGGCTTCCCACGACCTGCAGGAACCGTTGCGCAAGATCCGGACTTTTGCCGACCTGCTCAAGGACTCCTACGGGCAGTTCCTCGACGAGAGAGGACTCGATTACCTGGAGAGAATAGACCGCGCATCCATAAGGATGCAGGAGTTGATTTTCGACCTTCGCAAGTACTCTCGCGTGGCCGGGAGGCCGGAGCCTTTCGCGATCATTGACTTGAGAGAGCCGGTGCGCGAGGCGGTCGCGGAATTGAGTGAGCTTATCGAGGAAACGGGAGGTGATATCGTGGTCGGCGAACTCCCCAGCATCGAAGCCGACCGCGACCAGATGCGACTGCTCTTTCAGAATCTCATCGGGAACGCTCTGAAGTACCGGAGCGGGCTTCCCCCCAAAGTCGATGTCTACTGCAGTTCGTCGTGTCCGGACGGATTCCGGGAAATCCATGTGAAGGACAACGGTATCGGGTTCGACGAGTGCTTCCTCGACAAGATCTTCCGGCCTTTTCAGAGACTCCACGGCAGGAAATCGCCGTATTCCGGGACGGGTATGGGGCTTGCCCTGTGCCGCAGAATCGTCGAACGCCACGGGGGAGCCATCACCGCCAGAAGCGAACCGGGCAAGGGGACTACCATGATAGTGAAGCTGCCGGGTAGACAACCGGAGTGGAGTGTATACATTGAGAAGCTGTGAGGCGGGTTGCGGGTTGCGGGTTGCGGGTTGCGGGTTGCGGGTTGCGGGTTGC
>CAYOVG010000453.1:0-4768 GCA_964407285.1 uncultured Syntrophobacteraceae bacterium | reverse complement strand
GCCGGCGAGGATTCCCGATACGAACCCCAATGAAGTGGCTTTGCGGAAAACGATAGCTTCGATGACGAGCCAGGTGAGCGCCCCGCTGGCCGCCGAAACCTGCGTCATCGTGAGAGCGCGCGCGGTATCGAGCCCGCTTTGCACGGTGGAGCCGGCATTGAAGCCGAACCATCCGACCCACAGGAGGCCCGCGCCCATCATGGTCATAACCAGGTTGTTCGGCTGCATGATGAGCCGGGGATAGCCGTGGCGCGCGCCTAGAAAAACAGCCACGACCAGGGCGCTCACTCCCGCCGAAACATGGATGACCAGACCGCCGGCCAGGTCGATGACGCCCGCGGCCCCGATGGTGTGGAGCCACCCGTCATTGGCCCAGACCCAATGGCATAAGGGACAGTAGATCAGCAGAAACCAGAGCACTATGAAGAGCGTATATCCCTTGAAAGACACGCGCTCCGCCAGCGCCCCGCTTATCAGCGCGGGAGTGATGATGGCGAATTTTCCCTGAAACATCGCCAGGACGTATTCGGGTACGCCGTTCGACACGAGATCGTCGATACCCTGGAGGAAGAAGTAATCGTTGTTCCACCCTATGAATCCACCAAGAACGTTCTTGCCGAACGACAGGGAATATCCGCACGCCACCCAGAGTACGCCGATGATGGCCATGGCGACGAAGCTGTGCATCATGGTTCCCAGTACGTTTTTGGTTCTTACCAGCCCGCCGTAGAACATCGCCAGCCCCGGCACCATGAGCAAAACGAGGGCCGTGGACGTGAGCATCCAGGCGGTGGTCCCCGAGTCCGCGGCACAGCTCTCCGCGGCGCGGGCCATTTGAGCAGTAAAGACGAGCGCGGACGCGCTCAATGCGGATAGTACCTTTTTCCTTTGCATCTTCAGCCTCCTGTGGATGGGAACGTGGTTTCTTCAGGGTAGCTCATGCAGGCAAAAGGGATACCATTTTGAAAGTCACTGGATAAGATGTCGATAAGTCTCATAAATTCATTGCAGGAAGCACGGCGGGACCCGCAATTCTTCTACATTGTTGTGCAATCGCCGTGTATTGCGCACATATTTGTTCCATTATAACGAACTCGCTCAAAACAGAGCAAAAGCTTGATTCGCGAGGGATCAGACGATCGAGGAGCGCATCGGGAGACGGAGCGTCTTCACGAATTTGTAGAAACGCACAAAGAATGGAACAATCGCGTACCTCGATGCGCCGTTTGTTTCGAGCGTCCCCGACAATCCGATATCACCGATACCTCGATCCCGGCGAAGCCGCACACCCCCCTCTTGACTCGCATGTTATATTAGAAATTGGAAAGATAACTTTCCTCCTCCATAGAGAGCCAGGTTTACCCCTCCTTCTCCCTGGCTCTCTTTTTTTTCTTCGCTCATCACATTTTTGTCTCTTGCTTTTTGCGCTCCATTTTGTCAAAAGATTCGTGATCCAGGTATTTCCCGTTCGATCCATATTTATATAATTCGACACCGATACGACATTAAGAAGAAACGTTATATCTGCTATGGAATGGCCTTGGGCTGATTTGACCGTACCAGGGATGAGATTAATGCAACGGCGTTGGTTGTCCTTCGGGTCGCCCGTCACGCGCGGGGTGAGCGGCGGCGTTCCCCGCTTTCCCGGCCGTTATCGGGCCGGAACGATGACCGGCGCCAGTACGGCGACAGTTGACGAATATGGTGAATAGGGCATCAATAACGGCATTGTTGAAAGATCAACCACGGAGGTACTATTCCAATGAAAAGCATTAAGGTCCTGGTGTTCGCAAGCGCTCTCGCATCCACGCTTTTGGCGAGTTGGGTCCTCGCATCGGCGGCGTCCGGCGTCACTCTCTTCTTCCCTCCGGAATGGAAGAACGACGCCCAGAAAGCCAAGGCAATCACCGATGCGCTCAGCCAGTCCAGCGGGCTGGAGATCAAACCCCGGATCGCCGCTTCCTATCCCGAGATTGTCGAAATCTTTTCGCGGAGCGAACCGGTTATGGCTTACGCCGGGAGTTTCGTCCAGGCGGTGCTCTATTCCCGTGGTCTGTCCGTTCCGCTGCTCCAGGCCGTCACCGGCAAGGAATTCTACACGAGCGTACTCATTGCGCCCAAGTCCGCCGGAAGCGATGCTTTGACCATCGTGAAGGACGCCGGTCCCGATGTAGCCTACGCCAAGGGGGCCAGCAGCGGCGAATCCGGAGCAAAGGCGGCTACCGACGGGGCTGCCGCGGTCGGCTCCAACAACCATGGGGCTTCGGTAAACGCGGTCAAGGCGGGGAAAGCGAAATGCGCCTTCGTGAAAAACTGGTGGTGGGAGGCGAACAAGGGCTCCTTCGAGGACATGCAGCAACTGGATTGTCCCGGTATTTCCGACCACAAGAACCCGGACAATGTCTTGAGCGCCAATAAGTCGGTTTCAGCCGAAGATGCGGCGAAAATCAAGGAAGCGGCGCTCGGCAACGCCGCGGCTTTCGAGGCCGGCTCTTTCGTCGAATTCGATGCCGCAACGCTGGGGCCCTCCCTCGATCTGATGAAGAAGGGTAAGATAGATCCGAAGACATACTCCTGGTAGAGTACTCATGCGTCCAACCGGGGCCACTTCCGGTCCCCGCGTCCCCGTGCACAGGCGTTGACTCAAGAATCCGCTTCCGGAGCCCCGGTGCGGTCTGTCTTTGCATGCGTTCCCACACTCCCGTGCGGGAACGCATGCCATGACGCCGGAGCGTTACAGCCGTGGGTTCTCCTCGCAGGGCCCGCAGGGGTCCCGAGGGGAACCCGCACCCGGGATGCGGGAGCGTCCCGCGCCATGTTCCGAAGTTGAATACAGCCTTTAAGAAAAGGATCGATCAGATGAGAGCGGGTCTTACCATCAAGCTCATGACAGCTATTCTGGTGACGCTGGCGATTGCTTTCTCCGGCATCACCGTGATCGTACTCAAAGTCGTTCAGGATAACAACCGCGACCTCATCACCGCCGTTTTATCCGAATTCAACACCGAGAGTAAGGCGTCGGTCAACTCCCTCCGCACGGAATTCGACAAAACCGCATCGAATCTCAACCGCGCCGACCAGGAGATCCGAACAATCGTTCGCAATCTCTATGAAATGAACTACTCGCGGACGCTCCAATCCTTCGCCAACCAGATCTACCCGCTCATCGAGAATTTCGACTACGACGCGGCTTCCCGCATCGTTCGAGAAGGACTTGAGAAGAACAAGGAAATTCGGTGGATAACCTTTATTACCAGTGAAAAACCCAAACCTTCGGACATTTTCGAATTCGGCAAGAAGGCCGAAGGCCGGGACGATTCCATAAAGGCATTTTCATGGCAGATCCGTGACAAGTCCTCTTACTTGAAGATGGACATGCAGGTCGATATGTCCGGCCTCGACGCCTTCATCGATGAAGTGAAGGGCATCTTCGCATCTATCGTGAAGGAAAACAAAGAACTGACGGCGCGGACCGAAAGCGCGGGAGAGCGGTCCATCGCAACGGTTAACGACATCGCGCGGAAGATCGGCGACGCCGGCAGCGAAAAACTCGGGCGCACGATCGTTTTGCTGATGTCGGGGGTTCTGCTGATTGTCAGCGCGATCCTGTTCTTCTTCACCAGGAAGGCGATCATAGTGAAGATCAGGCAGATCATCGACGTTTTGCGCGAGGGGGCGGAGAATGTGGCGTCGAGTTCGTCTCAGCTCTCCTCGGGCAGCCAGGACCTGGCCGTTTCGTCTTCCAGGCAGGCCGCGTCCCTGGAGGAAACCGCATCGGCATTGAAGGAAATGTCTTCGAGGACCAACCGCAACGCCGAGAATACGAGCCAGGCAAACAAAATGGTGGTGGAGGCGGAGGAGATACTCGAGGGGGCGTATACGTCCATGCAGGCCCTGGAGGGTTACATCACCGAGACCTCCGCGGCGAGCGACGATGTGGCGAAGATCATCAAGACCATTCAGGAGGTCGCCTTTCAGACCAATCTCCTGGCGCTCAACGCGGCGGTCGAAGCGGCGAGAGTGGGTGAAGCCGGAGCGGGATTCGCCGTCGTGGCCGATGAGGTGAGAAACCTCGCCAGGCGGTCTGCCGAGGCATCCATGAACACGGAGAAGCTTCTCTTCGACATTATCGGCAAGATGAAGAAAGGCGCGGAACTGGTGAAGGAAACCGATGCCGCGTACCGGGAGGTGTCTTCGAGCATCCGGAGCATATCGCAGGCGGTCGGCGAGATCACCGCTTCGTCCAGCGAGCAGGCCCAGGAAATTGAAAGCATCAACCGGGCGATCGCGCTTATGGAAGGGGAAGTGCAGCAGAATGCGGCCAACGCCGAGCAATCCGCGGCGTCATCGGAGGGACTGGCCGATCAGGCGGAGACGCTGCAACGAATCGTGAGCGCGCTGGCGGTCCTGCTCGAAGGCGATGCAGGCAATCGCGTCCGGGACCGCGAAAATCAAGTCCGGGGCCGGAACGCGGCGCGGCCTCCAGACCACCCCGAATTCAGGAAAGGCGGCGTCGGCCTCCTGCCCCCGGCTGAACGGACTTGCGGACCGGCGCGGCGGTAGGCGCTGGCCGGAAATTAACTCTGCCGTCACGCCAGGCCAAAGCCGAAGATCGAACTGATGACGGCGCGCGCGGTGTCGGCGCGGCCGTCGTCGGCGGTGACGCGCCTCGCCGGCGTCACCTCGGCGACCGACTCGCTGGCCGGCATCGTCTCACCGCGCGCGAGCGACGGCGTGATGGGATCGGCGACGATCGGCCGCGCGCGCC
>CAYOVG010000452.1:0-4775 GCA_964407285.1 uncultured Syntrophobacteraceae bacterium | reverse complement strand
GCAACCCGCAACCCGCAACCCGCAACCCGCAACCCGCAACCCGCAACCCGCAAATTACGGCCGATTTCGTGCGGAATGCAACTCGGCGGCCGTATGCATTCCGTCGCCGCATCCGCAGTGTTCCTTTCCCTTCTTGCCGCGTAGCGGCAAATAGCTCCGGGCGATGAGCAGGAGCAGCACGATGCTCATAACGGTCGAGAAGACCCCGTCTCCCGACTCTCCCACTCCCTGCATCCAGCGTGAAATGTCCAGACCGAGAATGGCGTAGATCCGGTTGACGACCCATCCGAGAAATACCGAACAGACCGCAATGGACGCCATGTAAAGGATTGCCACGCGCTTGCCCATAATCTTCGTGATGACGGTCAGGGTTGCGGCGTTCGTGGCCGGCCCCGCCAGCAGGAGCACAAGCGCCGCCCCGGGCGACAGTCCTTTCAGAACGAGCGCGGCGGCGACCGGCGTGGACGCGGTGGCGCAGATGTAGAGCGGAATTCCCACGGCCAGCATGAGCAGCAGCGAGGTGAATTCCCCCGAAGCGTAATGGTGGAAGAAGTGTTCGGGGATGAAATAGGATATTGCCCCGGCCACGACGATCCCGACCAGCAGCCAGCCCCCGATATCCCCGATGAGGCCGCCGAATGCGTAGGCAAACCCCTCCCTGATTCTTCCGGGCAGGGACGAGCGTGTTGAAGTTGCGGTTCCGGTTCCGGTTGCGGTCGTCGGCGCAGCCGTCGCCACATTGCCGATGCTTTCAGCTCCCGCGCCGCGGGAGTCGTTGCCGCAGCCTCAGGAGCCTCCCGACGGCGGCGGTACATCCTCCATCCGTTTGCCCTCGGGCAGAGCGTTGACCAGCAGCCCCGCGGCGGTGGCCGTAAAGAAAGCCGCAATGGGCCTCACGATGGTCATTACCGGATCGAGCAACGCCCAGGTGACCGCAATCGAATCGACGCCCGACTCAGGAGTCGAAATCAGGAACGCCGTGGTGGCCCCCTTGCTCGCCCCCTGCTTCCTGATGCCGATCGCGGCGGGGATGACCCCGCATGAGCACAGTGGCATGGGGACCCCGAAGAGCGACGCCTTCACCACGGATGCGAAGTTGTCCTTTCCAAGATGCTTCACCACCGCATGTTCCGAAATAAAAGCCCTCGCCAGGGCCGCCATGAAAAATCCGAACAGAACGTACGGTGAGGATTCGTTCAGAATATGCCGGCATTCCCCCAAAATACCCCACAAGACACCCAACATTGTGTATTCCATTGCTTTCTTCCCCGGTCCGGAAGGTCCTTTCGAAATCGTGAACGCAAGGACTGTAAGGCGAGCGACGGTGTTTCGGCATTTCCCGCGCCGCCGACTTCTCCGATGACTTCCTGTGGCTATCCTTCCGTGACGTGCCGGAGTCCCTCTTCGAAAAGACATTGGACATGGCTGTCAAGCAAAGAATAGTAGACCACTTTTCCTTCCTTTCTGTATCTGACGAGTTTCGTCGTGCGCAGCAGCCGCAGTTGGTGCGAGACGGCCGAGTGAGACATCCCCAGGAGCGACGCGATATCGCAGACGCACAGTTCCTCGATGGAAAGCGCGTGAAGTATCCTGGCCCTGGTCGGGTCTCCCATTGCTTTAAAAATCTCGGCTAGTTGGAAGAGGTGTTCTTCGGGCGCCATCATGGATTTGACCCTTCCGACCCTCTCTGCATCCGCACAACTGATCTGGCATATGTCTTCCGGCATCAAATCGGCCCTCATATGAATATGTGTTCATCTATTTGTGAAGATTATAGACCGGCGTATCCCAATGTCAAGCATTTTCTTTCACGAACCGGCGATCGAACGGACCGGCGCAAAGCACGGATTTCGGAACGATGCCGGGGGCCTGTGGTAGCTTGCCGTGCTTTCCCGAATCCGGTTATGATGCACGGGAGTCATGGCCGCGCCGGATCGTCGCCGCGCCGCATCGTGGCTTTGCCGCGGCGCGTTTACCATGGAACGGAGATCGAACCATCTCGCGGGTGGTGGCGGAAAACCATGGAGACGGAGATCGGAAATCGGAATGGAGTCATCCGACTTCCGATTGCCGACTTCCGTCATCGAAGCATTGCCCACCGAAGCAGAGATCGGTAGGCGGATAACGGAGATCGGGTTGGATTCATATGCTTCCGATGCCCGAACTCCGATTTCCGACCTCGGACACCCGAAGTCGGAACGCCGCATGCGGAGAAGGCTTCCGGCCGCAACCGGCCTTCCCGGGCTCAACCTGATACGGAGGTGAAGATTTGGCTGAAGCCGAAAGCATGAACCAGTCGGATGCGAGGATTTCCCCAAAGGGAAAAAGGGCGAAGAAGGCCGGCCGGAGAGAGACCGTCGCCGGCCTGGTGATCCTGGCGTTTCTGACCGCCATCGCGGCAGGGGTCTTCCTGAAACAGTTCCGGTATGACCCCGCGATATTTACGGCGGCAGCCCCCGAAGCGGTGACCGGCGCGGAGACGCCGGCGGCAACGGCCTCCGAACTCGAGGGGCTGCTGCCCGAAGGAGTCCGGGCGTTGAGCCCGATCGAGACTTTCACCTCGGAAACCCTCTCCGACAAGATCGACGGCAAGGCGGAGCTTTACCTGTCGTCCGGTTTCGTGGGCCTGCGTTGCCAACGCTTCGTGGAGGAAGGCGGCGCCGATTCCTGGATGGAAGTATTCGTCTACGATATGGGAGACATGCGTAACGCCTTCTCCGTCTACAGCGCCCAGAAACGCACGGATGCGGAAAAGCTGGACCTGGCCCGGTTTGCGTACCGCACGGCCAATGCGCTCTACTTCGTGCACGGGAAGGAGTACGTGGAGGTTGTCGCCGCCTCGGCTACGCCTCACGTGGGAGAGAAGATGCTTGCCTTCGGGCGAAACTTCGTAGCCATGGTTCCCGCACTCGCTGAAGTGGAGCAGGACGGCCGGGTGGCGGACGAATTCGCCCTTTTCCCGCCCGAAAACCTCGATGCGGGGAGCATCGCTTTGCTGTCCTCGGATGTCTTCGGCTTCGAGCGCTTGAACAATGTTCTCATCGCCGGCTATACCATCGGTGGACGGCCGCTTACGGCGTTCATCTCGGACCGGGGCGCCCCTCGGGAAGCGGCGGAACTGGCGGAAGCCTACCACAAATTCCTCCTGGAAAACGGCGGGACCGATATCAATGCTCCCGCGGGCATTGCGAATCAGGAGAATCGGGAGCAAACTCAGGGGCGGGAAGTGCAAGGAACCGCAATTCCGGGGGCCGTATTCGTGCAGGTCTTCGATACCGTCGAAGTGATCTTCACGCGGGGAGCGCTGCTGGCCGGGGTTCACGAAGCCGATGACGCGGCCGCGGCCGCGGAACTGGCTCTTATGTTGCACCGCGGACTTTCCGAGGTCGGCAAATGAGGAAAACAAAGAACGAACGCAAGGATATGGAACCGGGAAATGAAGCAGGGGATGGAAACGCCCGCGGCGGTCACGGCGCCGGCAGCTCAGGCAGCGGCGGCTCCATGGACCGCAGGGATTTTCTCTCCCGCGCGGTCAAAGCCGGGATCGCCATCGCCGCGGCCGGTTCGCTGAGTTGGCGGCTCTACGATGAAAAGGGACCGTCCGGGGAGCCGTCCTCCGAGGATGCCGGCGACGGCCTGGTGGTTCTGCCCGACTTCTCGATTCCCGAACTGCGGGGCCGCATGAGTATCGCCACCGGCCCGGACCGGGTGAAGTCGGTCGACATGGCGCTCAAAGCCCTCGGTGGAATCGAAGCCTTCATCAAGAAGGGCGACCGCGTGCTCCTCAAGGTCAATGCCGCTTTCGCCACCCCTCCCATACTTTCGGCGACGACCGATCCGGACCTGACGGCCGAAGTCGCGCGCCTTTGCCTCGAAGCGGGGGCCGCCTCCGTCGTGGTGACGGACAATCCCATCAACGACCCGGCCAGTTGCTTCGCACTCACGGGGATAGGCGGAGCATCCCGGTCCGCGGGCGCGCAAGTCGTCCTTCCCCGCGAATCCCTGTTCAAGCCCACGACCCTTGCCGGCGGGAACCTGATCCGCAACTGGCCGCTCCTGTACGATCCCTTCAAGGGAGTCAACAAGTTGATCGGGATCGCCCCCCTCAAGGACCACCACCGGAGCGGGGCCTCCATGACGATGAAGAACTGGTACGGCCTGCTGGGCGGCAGACGGAACGTGTTCCACCAGGATATCCACACCATCATCACGGAGCTGGCCATGATGGTGAAACCCACCCTGGTCATCCTCGACGCAACCACCACCATGATAAGCAACGGCCCCACGGGCGGCTCGCTCTCCGACCTCGAGCACACCAACATGCTCATAGCGGGTACGGACCAGGTGGCGGTGGACGCCTTCGGGGCCGGATTGCTGAAAAGGTCCCTCTCGGACCTTCCGTACATCCTGAAGGCGGAGACTGCCGGAGTGGGAACGTCCGATTTCGCCTCATTGAACCCCATTCGGGTCGATGCGGGGTAATGCGAGTCGGTACGGGCTTGCGCCGGATGGCGCAAGCCCGTCTCCCCCCTCCGACGCAACAACCGCTTTGTGCGGTTACGGCTGCCGGCCGCTACCGGGGGACTGCATCGTCAAGGGACGGGTCACGAACTTCCGCCATCGTGCTCCGGTTCACAAGGACGCAATCCTAACGTATGAAGGATTTGGCATTATCGCGTCGCGAACATCGGGTTATTCCACCTGGTCTTCCGGCACGCTTCTCAATCCGGGAGTTCGTGAAGAAGCGCAAGGTAAGCGGCTCAACGCGAAGCGAC
>CAYOVG010000451.1:0-4778 GCA_964407285.1 uncultured Syntrophobacteraceae bacterium | reverse complement strand
GCCGTCACCAGAAGGATATTCATCAGCATACATGCTCCTTGACGATTCTTGTACGGCTGCGGTTTTCCGCCGCGACCGGTTGCGCTTTCACGGCGACACGCCATAGGTCCTCCGGCAGACATTCCCCATGTCTGCCGGGACCCTCCGCGTTTCGACAACCCGGTCGCGGCCGGCAGCCGTAACCGCTCAAATCAAGACATCACCATCTTTGGATTTGCCGCGTACTTGCAATAATCGGTACTTACAATCTGCCGCCGTGCGGGGCCCCACCGCCCCCACAGGTAAACTCGGCGGTAAACTGCTGAAGGGCGCCGCTCAGAAAGCCGTTCACCGCTTCTCCAACCGTCTGTGCGCCATTGCCGTAGAGCACTCGTATCCCCACCTGCTGGAAACCCATGAGCGGCCGCATTCCCATGCCGCCCGCGATGAGGATATGAACGCCGTTCTGAGCCAGGTGATTGACCGGCGCCATGCATCCGCCCTGCTGATGCGGGACGTTCGGCAGCGTACGGACTTCCTTCACCTGCCCGTCGGCGACTTCCACGAGCGTATAGATATCACAGTGACCGAAATGAGCGCCGAGCGGGGCTTCAAGCCCTCCCGGATGAGACGATGGAATCGCGACGACAATACTGTTGTTCATGAAGCTCTCCTCAAAATGATGTTGGATTAATCTGTTCCTACTGCTCTCTTTTCATTTACGTCAATCATTACTCACGCCGGACGGCCGCCACGCGCATGTCGCACGGCAGCCTACCCTGCCCGCTCCGCAAGCTCCTCGATCCTCTCCCACGTATGCTTCACCTCGCGGCTGAAGTCCGTATCGGGCAGTTCGGTCACGACCAGCCCCTGGAGCATCGCCTTGGTAACGACGGGATCGTGCGGCAATCGCGCGAGCACCGGATAGTTCCTCTCCCGGCAGTAGCTCTCTATCTTCGCCACCTCCTCGGGATTCAGGTCGTACTTGTTGATGATTACCGCAACGGCAACCCGAAAGTGGCTGCACAATTCGACCACCCGCTCCAGGTCGTGCCTCCCCGAGGGCGTCGGTTCCGTGACCGCCACGGCCAGGTGGGTCCCCGAAAGGGAACTGATGACCGGGCAACCGATTCCGGGCGTCCCGTCACACAAAATGAGGTCCATTCCCCGGGCTTTAGCCAGTTCACGCGCCTGCTGCTTGAGAACCATCACGAGCCTGCCGGAGTTCTCTTCACCGGGGAAGAGCTGAGCGTGGACCATCGGGCCGAACCTAGTGGAGGACACATACCAGTTGCCGCAATGCTTCCGCGGAAAAAGAACGGCATCGGACGGGCAGAAGGCGACGCACACTTTGCAGCCTTCGCAGCGCCGGGAGTCGACGGAAAAGCCCTCCCCGTTCTCGCGTATCGCCCCGAAACGGCACATGGAGGCGCAAACGCCGCAACGGGTGCATTTCTCCTCCTCGATCACGGCTTCATACCCCGAAAGAAACTCCTCCTCCCGCTCCCGCACAGGTTGCAGAAGCAGGTGCAGGTCCGGAGCATCCACATCCAGATCGCAGATCACCTTGTTCGAAGCCAGGTGGGCGAATGCTCCCGTAAGCGAGGTCTTTCCCGTGCCTCCCTTACCGCTGATGATGACGATTTCATGCATGAGCACCCTCCCGCGAATGGAAGTCCGCCATCAGGCCGCGAATCCCGGCCTGCATGGAGAAAAAAATCCCTTCGAGCGCCGGGGACGTTTTCGCAATCACACCGCCCCGGGCGTAGGCTTCGGCAATGGCGCGGTCGAACGGGATTTCGGCCACCACCGGTATTCTCTTCTCCTCACAGAATCGATAGACATCATCGTTTCCCAGCCCTGCCCTGTTGATCACGGCGCACATCGGTTTCCCCATCGGGGAGAAGGCCTCCCACGCCAGCTTGAAGTCATAGAAGCCGAAGGGGGTGGGCTCCGTAACCAGTACGATGACATCGCTGTCCATCACGGCATTCACGGCAGGGCAACTCACCCCCGGAGGCGCATCGATAACAACGTCCCGTTCTTCAGGCCCGTCCGTGTCGGCCATCCGACTGATTTCGGCCTTGACCCGCCGCATGAACGGAGGACTCATCGCCTCCCCGATACGGAGCCGCCCCATGAGAAACCGGACGTCACCGGCGCGTCCCCAACTGATCTCACCCAGTTCCCGCTTGCCGGGGGAAAGCGCCTTTTCCGGGCACAGGGCGATGCAACCGCCACACCCGTGGCACATGTCGGGAAAGGTCAGGAGCACCGTTCCCATCAGGTTGACAGCCTTGAACTGACAAAGCTCGGAACAGGCGCCGCAGTGGGTGCACCGTGATTCGTCGGCTACGGGCACTTCGAGATACGCCGTCTTGCTCCCAGCGATTTCGGGGCGGAGGAAGAGATGGAGATTCGGCTCCTCCACATCGAGATCCACGGCAAGCAATGGTTTGTCCCACACCGCGGCAAGGGAGGCGGTTACCGTCGTCTTACCTGTGCCTCCCTTTCCGCTTGCCACCGAAACGATCATCGCCCGGCCTCCCTGTTGGGCCCGGCGGCGACCCGTATGTCGCCGCTCTTGAAACGCTCGACGGCCTGGCGCACCGTCATGTTCCCCAGGTCCTGCACGACCTTTATCCCCACGGCGGAGAGGGCCTGGAAGGCCTTCGGCCCCACATACCCGGTGAGGAGGCAACTCGCCCCCGCTCCGGCTATGATTTGGGCCGCCTGGATGCCCGCGCCCTGGGCCATCATCTGGGTCTGTCCGTTGTCGATGTAGTTCGTATCCATGGTATCGAGGTCCACTATCACAAAACCTGCAGCCCTGCCGAAGCGGGGGTCCACCATGTCGTCGAGGGCGGGACCTTCGCTCGTTACCGCAATCTTGTTCATACGGAATACTCCTTTTGGGGACGCCATCCGCCCGGCGAGGGGACCCGGGGAATCCGCGTCCCCTCGCATTTCTTAAATTACCGCTTTTCTACCACACTTGTTCCGGTTCACCGGTTCTACTACCCGGTCGCTCCACTGTCCGCAGGTTCGGATTTCGACCCGGATTCCAGCTTATCGATACGGCTCTTGATGTCTTCGAGCACCTGTTCGATATGTCCGGCCTGAGCCTTGAGGACTTCAAGACCCTCTTCCCAACCCTGCTGTCCTTCTCTCTCGGGCGCCGTTGCAGGCGGTTGCGCATCACTCATCGCCGCGCGCCATCCACCGGGCCCCCTGCCCATGCCGTACCCCCCTGAAAAGCCGGCAGCGCGGAACCGATGCCGATGATCCAATCCTCTTCTTCCGTTACCCCTGCCTCGGAAACCACGCCGGGAGGCACCGTCGAAACAACTCAGATCGCTTCGTCCACCACAGTATCCCGCTCCCCATCCAGTCATGGGTCCCATTCCCCCCGGTCCCGTTCTATCTCTTCCAGGCATAGCTACTACCTCCTTTCCGCGAATCGCGGATACTACAAACTCTTTTCCGCTCAAACCCGAGAAGCCCCGTACCGGGTCTTCACCCTCATCCGGTATTCTCAGAGCACAGTACCCGCGGCCCCGGCCCGTCATCGGCCCTTTGCCGGCAGGTCCCGTCCCATCACTGTTCGGCATCCGGTTCTCCTTTCCTTCATGTGATGGGTCTATTGTTGAGCATCCACTCGTGAATCGCGGCCTGAAGCGTTTCGGCCGCAAGATAGGCGCAATGGGTTTCCTCCTTTGGGATTCCCTCGAGCACCTCGAGAATGGTATCACCTCCAATCCGTACGGCGTCGTCCAGCGTTTTCTCCAAGGCGAGCCGGGTCGCCACATAGCCGCAAATCTTACTGAAACGGCATCCGTCAGTGATGAAACTCGTATCGGTGATGGTCTCCCCTTCTACTTTGAGGTAGATCTCCATCGTTTCACCACAGGTCCCCTTAATTTTCCCGGAACACGAGGCGTCATCGAGCCTCTTCATAATCTCCCGCGGCTCCCCTTCTCCGTGGCCGGCTCCGGGAGAGGTCCCATTCTCCTCAGCCTTTCCAACACGCCGGTAAATGGAGCCCATGAAGTTTTCCATAGAACTGCTGCTCATAGCGGCCATTCCCTTTCAAAACTCAACAATTGCCCGCTCGTACGCTGCCGACGCTATCTTCCATTCTCATTCCACAACGGTCCACAACTCCTGAAACCAGTTGTTCGAGCGCCTTCACGAAGAGGCTCCCATCGGGACTTTCCAGAAGCGAGCGGCCGCTGTCACCCGCGATCACCACTCGCGGATCGAACGGAAGGCTTCCCAGCATATGGACATTCATCCGCTCCGCCGTTCTGGCTCCTCCGCCTTTGCCCAGCAGGGGAATCTCACTGTTACAATTCGGACAGATGCATCCACTCATATTCTCCACCAACCCAAGTATGGGCATCTTGACATGACGGCAGAAATTGATGGATTTCCTCACGTCCGCCAGGGCGACTTCCTGGGGTGTCGTCACGATCACCGCCTGCGCATCGGGAATGGTCTGGGCAATGCTTATGGGCTCATCACCCGTGCCGGGAGGCGAGTCGATGACGAGGAAGTCCAGGTCCCCCCAGTTCACGTCGGAAATAAACTGCTTGATCACCCCATGCTTCACGGGACCTCGCCAGATGATCGCCGAATCGGGATCTTCCAGCAGGCATTCGATGGACACCACTCGCAGGCGCTCATTGCAGGAATGCGGAATGATCCGGTTGCCCTCGCCGAACTGGAACATCCCGCTCACCCCGAGCATCCGCGGTATGCTCGGCCCGTGAAGATCCACATCGACCAACCCGACCTGG
>CAYOVG010000450.1:0-4783 GCA_964407285.1 uncultured Syntrophobacteraceae bacterium | reverse complement strand
CCGTGCAGTTCGACGGTGGACCATGAGGCGCGCTTGTTGACGACGTCCCTGTCGGAGCCTTCCCTGTAGAACGAATAGACGCCCGCGCCGGAGGTTTCCTTTGATATCCTCTCCCCGAGCGCCCGGAGTTCCGGGAAGGACTTGTAGATATCATCCCGGAACAGGTTCTTCCCGATCTCCCCCGGGTCGGCGTCGTAGACGATGCGGCCGTCCGTCTCCATTACCCACACATCCACGGGGAACCCCTCGATGGCGGGCTTGATCAGCGATCCGAGGAAGGTTTCGGGTTTAATCAGCACGCTCACGGAACCCAGCAGTTCTCCGCTCCCGGACAGTACGGGCCGCTCGATGTCCACGGCTTCAAACCCCTCGACCATGTGGATGATGCGACTCATGACCGGCTGCTTCGAGCCGTGGAGCCGCACGATCTGCTCCTGTCCGCCGATGTCCGCTCCTTCGCTGCTTCTGAATTCGGCAGGCTCCACGGCCAGGATTTTGCCCTTGGGGTCCACCGTGCAGCAGTCCACCAGAAACGGGTACGCCGGATTCGGGCAAAGGCGGCCGAGGATCGTCCGGGCTTCCCTCGAGGCGAGGTCCGGCCGGGGGGAGTGCGTCGGGGCGGCGGCGGGCCGGGCTGCGCCTGTCCGGGCGGGGTCCATTCGGGCGAGGTCTTCGGCGGCCGCGGCAAGGGTTTTGTCCACCTCCTCGAGCGTCGTCTGAATCTGCTGCCGGACCTCGAGGAGCAGGGGCGGCGTCTGGGGGTCCGTTTGCGGCGGTTGCGATGCTTGGGATTCTCGGGATTCCTGGGATGCTCGCGGGCCGGGCGGTTCGGGGCCGTCGGCCGAAGGCGCGGCGGCGAACAGGACCGGGGTCGTAAAGGTAAGGATAACCGCAACGATCAAAGGAACGGAACATAACCACTTCAGATACGTACGCGCTTTCATCGGCACACCTCATCTCTCGAACTGGAGTTACCCGGCCCGGCCGGTCGGGGACCGGGTCCTGGAGACCTTCGACCTCGCCCGGGGTATGGATGGGGTATGAAGGGGAGGTCAGGGCCTCCCCTTCGACAGAATTAACAGGATTGATGGAATCGATAGGGCGGCGCTTCCCGGGCAAACACCCATCCACCCACACCCCCACTCACCCATTCACCGACTCACCCAAATCCACCTATTCACCCATTCACCGACTCACCCACTCACCCACTCACTTCTTCTTAAACAACTCCCCGAGGCCCGCCGCGGCGAACGGGTTGTTGAACGCTTCCTTCTTTTCCGGCTTTTCGGGGCGCGGCTTGGAGCCGGGTTTGCCTCCCCCGTCCTTGCCGGAGCGGCGGCGGTCCTTACCCGAACCATGCCCGTCCTTGCTGGAGGCGTGGTCCGGCCCGCCCTTCGAAGCATCTTTTGCCGGGCCGTTCCTGCCCGAAGCGTCTTTGCGGGCAGGGTCCCCGTCCGCCCCGGAAGCCGCGTCCCTGGCTCCCGTTTTCATCGAGAGGGCGATGCGCTTGCGCTCCATGTCCACGTCCAGGACGGTCACCACGACCCGCTGGTGGACCTTGACCACTTCCTGAGGGTCCCTGACGAAGCGGTCCGAGAGTTCGCTCACGTGGACCATGCCGTCGCGGTGGACGCCGATGTCCACGAACGCCCCGAAGGCGGTCACGTTGGTGACGATGCCGGGGAGCTTCATTCCGGGCCGCAGGTCCTCGATCGTTTCGACGCCCGGGGTGTAGGAGAAGGCGTCGAAGCTGTCGCGAGGGTCGCGTCCGGGCTTCGCCAGTTCCTCCATGATGTCGTTGAGAGTCGGAAGCCCGACCGCGTCGCTCACGTAGCGCGAGAGGTCGATCTTCTTGCGCAGGTCCCCTTCGCGCATCAGGTCGATGACCGAGCACCCGACGTCGGCGGCCATCTTCTCCACGAGGTGGTAGGATTCCGGATGCACGGCGCTCGAATCGAGCGGGTTTTCGCCGCCCCTGATCCTCAGAAATCCCGCGGCCTGCTGGAACGCCTTGGGGCCCAGGCGCGGGACCTTGCGGAGTTCCTCGCGGGCGTGGAAGGCCCCGTGCTCGTCCCGGAACGCCACGATGTTCCTGGCGAGCTGCGGCCCCAGCCCGGAAACGTAAGCCAGGAGTTGAGCGCTGGCCGTATTGGCTTCCACCCCGACCGCGTTGACGCAGCTCATGACGACGTCGTCGAGGCTTCGCTGCAGCGCGTTCTGGTCCACGTCGTGCTGGTACTGCCCGACCCCTATCGACTTGGGGTCGATCTTGACGAGTTCCGCCAGGGGGTCCATGAGCCTCCTGCCGATGGACACGGAACCGCGCACGGTCACGTCGTGGTCCGGGAATTCGTCCCGCGCGGCGGGGGAAGCGGAGTACACGGACGCGCCGCTCTCGTTCACCATCACCACCTGGACGGCGGGGGGCAGATCCAGGCCGCGGATGAACGATTCCGTCTCCCGCCCGGCCGTCCCGTTCCCGATGGCGACGGCTTCCACCTGGAACCGATCGATCATCGCCCTCACCCGCACCGCCGCTTCCGCCGCCGCCCGCTCGCCCGTGTGGGGAGACACGACGTCATGGTGCAGGAGCTTCCCCTGGGCGTCCAGGCACACCACCTTGCAGCCGGTGCGAAAACCCGGATCGATCGCCATGATCCGCTTCGACCCGAGCGGAGGGGCCATGAGCAGGTGGCGCAGGTTGTCGGCGAAGACCCGGATGGCCTCCTCGTCGGCCCGCTCCCTGGTCTGCTGTTTCATTTCGGTTTCGAGCGACGGGGCGAGCAGCCGCTTGTAGCTGTCGTGCAGGGCCTGGCGGACCTCGTCCGCGGACGCGCCGCTCCCCTTGAGGAACCGGGTCTCCAGCACGGCCAGGGCGTCCTCCTCGGGGGGCGCGATGCGCAGGATGAGGAAGCCTTCCCGCTCGCCCCTTCGCGCCGCCAGGATGCGGTGCGAGGGCGCCCGCCCGACGGGCTCCTCCCAGTCGTAGTAGTCGCGGTACTGGACGCCTTCCGCCTCCTTGCCCAAAATCACCCTCGACCTGATGACTCCCTTCTCGCTGAAGAGGCTTCGCAGGCGGGCGCGCGCATCGGCGTTCTCGTTGACCCACTCGGCGATGATGTCCCTGGCTCCGGCGAGAGCGTCTTCCGGGGCCGCCACCCCCTTTTCGGGATCGACGAAGGCGGCCGCTTCCGCTTTCGGATCGACGCCGGGCGACTGCTCGAACACGAGGGCCGCGAGGGGTTCGAGTCCCTTCTCGCGGGCGATGGTTGCGCGCGTTCGCCGCTTGGGCCGGTACGGCAGGTAGATGTCTTCCAGGGCGGCCAGGGTTTCCGCCCCCAGGACCTGCTCCTTCAGTTCGTCGGTCAGCTTGCCCTGGTCCTCCAGGGACTTGAGAACGGCCTCCCTGCGCTTGTCGAGCGCTTCCAACTGGGCGCTACGGTCCCGGATCGCCACGATGACGGTTTCATCGAGGGAGCCGGTGGCTTCCTTCCTGTAGCGCGCGATGAACGGGACCGTTGCGCCTTCCTCCAGGAGTTCGACGGTGGCCCGCACCTGTTGAGGCGAAATGCCGAGTTCGCTGCTGATGACTGCTATGTGCCGAATGTCTGCCTGTTGTTGCTCCTGCATGCGTCCCTCTCGGTCGATGTTGTATGAAGCCGCCGCGCAAGGGGGGAAGGGGTGACGAGACGCCCGGATTCGAATCCGGTCCGGTTGTCGGTCCGGCCCTCGCCCCTTGCGCGATCAAATTCCGGAACGTCCATTTTACCGTATTGTCTCTCGCAAATAAAGGACGGGAGGAAGCGTTCGGCGCCGATGCGTGAGCGCGGGAGGAGCAGTTCATAGCGTTAATCCAGGGGGATAGGGGAACAAGGCGGGGACCGGCGGGCGTTTCCGAAATATCTGAAACAGGCGGGAGCGTCCGTTGGACGACGGACGCTCCGCGGTTCGGCGCGGGATTGTTGTTTACAATTATACGTGGAGAAGCTATAGAAATTCCAGGAGTTAGCCGGTCTTTTCAACTCCGCGGATTCACTCTTTCAAAAGGGAGGAGCGAGATGGTTCAGAAGCATCTGCTGGTCACCATAGGCGACGATTTGAGCGCTTTCCACGCCGTTCGATTCGTCTGTTCCTTTTTCAAGCATAAATCCAACGTGCGGATCACGCTCTTTTACGTGACTCCCCAGCCCGTAACGAGCGGCGCGGCGCCGGGATTCGTCCGGTACGACGCGTCACAAAAAGCCAAGGCCCCGGACGGATACCGGGAAAAGGGCCGCAAGGCGCTGGATTCGAGCGTCGGTCTTCTGCACCACCGGGGGTTTCCCGCCGACTGCGTGGATTCGAAGCTCGTGACGAAGGAATTCGGGACCGTGGGCGATATCATCAGGGAGGGCAAGAAGGGGCTGTACGACGCGGTCATACTGGGGCGGCGCGGGTACGCGATGTTCGAGAGCTTCCTGTCCTTCAGCGTGACCCGGGAAATGATGGATCGCAACATTACCTTCCCGATCTGGATCTGCAGGCAGATCGAGGAGCACCGCTCGAATGTTCTTTTGTGCGTGGACGGGTCGGAGGCCTCCCTGCGCATGGCGGATCACGTGGGGTTCATGCTGGCCGACGAACCCGATCACACCGTTACGGTGCTCCATGTAAACGACGGAGAGGTGCGCGATGTCGATACCGTGATGGAATCCGCCCGGCGGGCGCTCGGGGAAAACGGGGTGCCCGACGAACGGATGCAATTCCTGGTGCAGCCTTCAGGCAAGGTGGTGGATGCGGTGCT
>CAYOVG010000449.1:0-4816 GCA_964407285.1 uncultured Syntrophobacteraceae bacterium | reverse complement strand
TCAGGTCCCGGTTCACCGAGAAGGGATACGAGGAGGAGGCCCGCATGCTGAGCGGGGACCTGAACGTGGTGGACCTCCAGTGGACCGTTCAGTACATTATCCAGGACCCCGTCGCCTATCTTTTCCAGGTGCACGATGTGGAAGCCACCCTGGACGATATTTCCGAATCGGTCGTACGCCGCATCGTCGGCAACCGCTACGCGGACGACGTGCTCACTGTCGGGCGCGCGGACATAGCCGAAAAGGCGAAGGTGGAAATCCAGCAGATACTGAATCAGTATAAGACGGGGCTGAAAATCAGCACCGTGAAGCTTCAGAACGCCAACCCGCCGGACCCCGTGAAAGCGGCGTTCAATGAAGTGAACGAGGCGCGCCAGGAAAAGGAGCGGATGATCAACGAGGCTCAGCAGGCGTACAATCAGAAGATACCCAAGGCGATGGGGGAGGCGCGCCAGTTGGTCACCCAGGCGGAAGGGTATGCGCTGGAGCGCGTGAACAAGGCGATGGGGGAGGTGCACAGGTTCTCCGACATTCAGACCGAATACGAAAAGGCCCCCGATGTGACCCGCAAGCGCATGTACCTGGAAGCCGTGGGGGACTTCATGGGCCGCATGGACCAGGTCTTCATCCTCGATGAGAAGCAGCAAAACCTTCTGCCTCTGTTCGATATCAACAGGCGGCCGGAAACGGCGCGGGCCGGCGAGGCGCTCGGCGCGGAACCCGCTCCCGCCCGGACATCCACCCGCCAGGCGGCAAAGGAGAACGGATGAAAGGCGCGCATACCCTACTCGTAACGGCTTTGGTCCTGGCGGGGTTGTGTTCCGTTTCCCTTTATGTGGTCGGCGAGACGGACCAGGTCGTCATCACGAGGCTCGGGAAGCCCCTGGGGGACCCCGTCACCAGGGCCGGTTTGCACCTCAAGTTTCCGGTCCTGGACAAGGCCAATTATTTCGAGAAACGAGTGATGAAGTGGGACGGCAGTCCCAACCAGATCCCCACGCGGGACAAGAAGTACATCTGGGTCGACACCACGGCGCGCTGGCGTATCAGCGATCCGCTGCAGTTCCTGATAAAGCTGGGTTCCATCCCGACGGCCATGAGCCGTCTGGACGGCATTATCGATTCGGTGGTCCGGGACCACGTATCCAATAACGACCTGGTCGAACTGGTGCGTAGCGAGGGCTGGGAAGATGCGCGGCAGAACCTGGAGGAAACCGGGTTTCAGGACTACCGGCAACCGGAAGTCGTCGAGGACCCGCGCTACATGGAAGCCTCCGCCGAAGCGGGCGGGCATCTCACCAAGGGCCGCGAGAAGATCACCCGCGAAATGCTGGCCGACGCTTCCCGGCTCTTTCCGGAGTTTGGGATAGAGCTTCTGGACATTCGCATAAAAAGAATTAATTACGTGGAATCCGTTCAGCAGAAAGTCTTCGACCGGATGATCTCGGAGCGCAAGCGCGTGGCCGCCCAGTACCGTTCGGAAGGCGAGGGGGAGCGCGCGGCGGTCCTGGGGCAGATGGACCGGGAGCTTTCAAAGATCACCTCCGAGGCCTTCCGCACATCCCAGGAGGTCAGGGGAAAAGCCGATGCCGAAGCCACCCGCATCTATGCGGAGGGGTTCGGAAAGAATCCCGAGTTTTTCGAGTTCTACCGGACACTGGATTTTTATAGAAATTTCACAAACCAAAACAGCTCCTTCGTTCTGACGACCGAGGCGGATATTTTCAGGTATCTGAGGAACAGCAAGGGAACGGGCAAATAGGCAGGAGAGCTTTATGGCATTTTATCAGGAAAATCCCCATGAACTCACCAAAGCCGACGTGGTGGCGGCGATACCGTCGTTCAACGAGGCGGAGAGCATCGGCTATACGACGGAACAGGTTACGAAAGGACTGGTCGAGTACTTCGGCCACCTGAACGGCGTCGTCATCAATTGCGACAATAATTCTTCGGACGGTACGAAGGAAGCCTTTTTCAAGGCTCCTTCGGAGGTCCCCAGGATCTATCTCTCGACTCCGCCGGGGGTCACCGGCAAGGGGAGCAACCTGCGCATCCTCTTCGAGAAGGTGCGTGATCTGCAAGCCAAAGTGGTTATAGTAGTGGAAGCGGATGTGAAGAATATCGCCCCTTACTGGATCAGGAACCTCGGAGAGCCGGTGCTCAAGGGGGCGGGGTTCGTCACGCCGCTGTATGTGCGACACAAGTACGAGACGACTTTTACGAGTTCCATCGTCTATCCGTTTACCCGCTGCCTGTATGGGCGAAGGGTGCGGCAACCCATGGCGGGGGATTTCGGCTTCAAGGGAGCGCTGGTTGACGACTTCCTGAAGTTCCCGCTCTGGAACGAGGCGGTGCGGCACTACGGTATCGATATCTGGATGACCACCATTGCCATGAATGCCCGCATACCCATATGCCAGACCTATATGGGGTGCCCGAAAATACATCGGGTGAAAGACCCGTACGCGCAGCTTTCGGTGCTCTTCCGGCAGGTCATGAGCACCATGTTCGACCTGATGGTTCCCTTCAGCAGTTTGTGGCATCAGGTCAAGTGGAGCAAGCCCACGGCCCTTTTCGGCGTCGATCACCAGGAGACGGAGACCCCCATACCGGTTGAGATCAACGCGAGCCGGCTCTTCGAGCGCTTCGTGCAGGGCTCCCACGACTACGGGGAGCTGTGGGGGCGGATTTTCGGCCAGGCCGTCCTGCACAAACTCCTGGAGATCCGCGACCTGGGGCTCAACCATTTCTCATTCCCGAGCCAGACGTGGGCTACGGTCCTGTTCGACGCCGCGGTCGCTTATCACAAGAAGATCGGGGAAGCGGAGCGGGACGGCTTTTTCGATGCTCTTCTGCCGCTCTACCTGGGGAGGGTGCTGGCCTATGTGAAGCGGGCCGAGCGGATGTCGCTGCAGCAGGCCGAGGAGCAGGTTGAAAACGAGTGTACGGTTTTCGAGGAAAACAAGCCGTATTTGATAAGCGAGTGGACGTAATTTTTGAAAGGAGGAAGTGATGGCGAAGATTCTGGTCGTTGACGACGAAGAACATATTCGTTTGCTCTATTCGGAAGAACTCAGGGACGCCGGGTATGAAGTGATCACCGCCGAAAACGGTTACCTGCTGCTGGAGAGAATCGAAGAGGAAAAGCCGGATCTGGTCATACTGGACATCAAGATGGTCGACTACAACGGCCTGGATCTCCTCCAGGACATACGGAACCGCTTCTACGACCTGCCGGTCATCCTGTCCACGGCGTACGACACGTTCAAGGAGGACATGAAGTCCATCGCGGCCGACTTCTACGTGGTGAAGAGCTTCGATCTGACGGAACTCAAGAAAAAGATCGCGATGGCCCTCGAGACGAGGCTTCCCACCTGATTCGGGGGGCGTGACGTCTCCATCTCAAAGCACCCGTGATCGTGGTTTCGAAGCCGGGGACAATATGCCGTGAACGGTTGAATCCGGACTTTTTGCGTGTGGCTACGGCTGCCGGCCGCGACTAGCGGTCGGATTCGAAAACGCTCGGAGAGTGGTCAAAAGGGTCGGATCTATACATTTGACGATTCGCGAATCGTCGGACGTGTAGACCCGACCCTTCTCACCCACTATATTTCGGATCGCAGGAACGAACATATTCCATGAGCCGGCGGCCGAACGGGGTATTGATCCGGATGGCGTCGTAGCCGGGGTCGCAGTTGTTCAGGAACTGAAGGGCCAGATGATACCGCCCCCCCGGGTAGGGCAAGACCCCTGCAAAGAAGAACCCCATCTCTTCGAATCTTTCCGATATGAAGGCGGTGATCGGGACATCCAGGGGCAGCAAAAGGTAGATGGCCGCAACGGACTGGGCGCGGAGCAGCCGGAGCTGCTCCGCCGTTTGGGAGATGATGTCGCGGCCGTACTCCAGGACGAAGATCGTTCCCCAACCCTCCTTACCGCCCGATAGCGTCGTGATCCGCGCATCGGCCTCCGGAAGGCGACACTCCCCGGCATCATGGAAAATCATGCTCACCCCGGCGTTCTCAAAGATATGCTCGATCATGCGCCGGTGTGCGGCCGGGGCAAAGAGAGGGGCTCCGGTGGCCGCTCCGAGCCGTCGGATGAAAGCGAGATTCGCGATGCGTCCCGGTTCTTCCGATCTTCCCGGTTTGCCTTGGGCGTCCTGTCGCCAGACACGCGAGGCCGGGCTGGCCGCCAGGAGCAGAGCCCACGCCCCAAAACCGAGGTGCTCGAGGGGGCGCTGGGAGCTGACATGGTTTGTGACTGCCAGGGCGAAAAGTCCCCAAATGCCGCGCGCGGCGGCGTTTGCAACCAGGGCCTCGCCAATCGCCCGGGAGTAGCTTCGCCCCTGGGAGCGCCTGTCCACCACCAGGAAAGTCATCTCCTCCACCCGCGCCCCGGGAAATGCGGCCACGAGGGCGCCATGCCCCATGATCGCTCCATTGGGGCTTTCGACCACTATCGAGTGCATTTCACCACTCTCGAGCATCTCCCGCACCCGCGCCGGATAGTAGATGTGCTCGCTGAAAAGCAGTGCCCCGTGCGCACGCAAAGCCAGCCGGGAGATGCTTTCGGCGTCCCGCGGACGGGCAAGGCGGATGTCGTGCTCTCCGCGGACATCCTCCGGTGCGGGACAATATTCGATGTCTTTCGCCAATTGGTCCGTATCATCGGCCCCCGGCGGAAGAAGCTTCACCAGGGTGATTTCGCGCTCTCCGCCGCCGAGGATGGAGAAGGCCGTCTTATCCACCATCCCGCCTGTTCCCCAAATGCCGAGGCCAGATCAAGACTCTCTCGGTCAAATCCCCCGGGTTTG
>CAYOVG010000448.1:0-4851 GCA_964407285.1 uncultured Syntrophobacteraceae bacterium | reverse complement strand
GTCTCCGCCGACGGCCAGCAGTCCGTCGGGTTCGGAATGCTCGGGCGGGGGAAATGCGAGGATCTTTCTTGTGAGGCGGAAAACAGGCATATGCTCGCTCCTCCGGGGCGTCTGCAGCGAGCGAGGACGTATAAAAGAGCGTCTCATCCCCCGTGAACGGCTGCAACCGTGATGAGAGCATCGATCAAGAGAAAGACATGAAAATAAAGATAAGGACAAAAAAGGACAAATCGAGGAGGGGAAGCGCGCCGCGCGGCATCTGTGCCTTGAATTTTCAATGCGCGGCGCGCAACTCGCCTTCTCTCATGGTACTTGTATCAACTAGCCAGAATGGCTTCCGAAGACGCTTCCTTTTCGACGATGTAGAATACCAGGTTTTCCGTCGTCAGGACTTTGTCTTCCAGCCTCGGGGGCTCGCCCGCCTTATCGACCCTTACGAAGCCGCCGTGCTGCAGCCGTCCGAAGAGGATTTCGTCGGACAGAACGTCCTTGATCTCGGTCTGGATAAGCCGTGCAAGAGGACGCGCTCCGAAATCCGGATCGTACCCCTTCTCGGCAAGCCACCTGCGCGACGCCGGCGTCAGCTCCACGCGAATGCGCTTCTCCGAGAGTTGTTCCTCCAGTTCCTGGATGAACTTATCAACGATAAGCTCCATGATCTCGATGCTGAGGCCGTCGAAAGCGATCGTGCCGTCCAGGCGGTTGCGAAATTCCGGGCTGAACAGCCGCTCCACGGCCTTCATGCCCTTGTCCGGGCGGTCGTCCTTGTCCTTCCGGCCGCCGAAACCGATGGACGAGGTGCTCATCTCGCGGGCCCCCGCGTTGGACGTCATGAGCAGCACGACGTTTCGGAAATCCGCTTTCTTGCCGTTGTTGTCGGTCAAAGTGGCGTGATCCATGACCTGGAGCAGGATGCTGAAGAGGTCCGGGTGGGCCTTTTCGATCTCGTCCAACAGGAGCACGCAGTAAGGATGCCTCCGGATAGCGTCGGTCAGAAGTCCTCCCTGGTCGAAACCGATGTACCCGGGAGGCGCTCCGATGAGACGCGCAACCGTGTGCTTTTCCATGTACTCGCTCATGTCGAAGCGAAGGAAATGCACTCCCAGAGTATTTGCCAACTGCTTGGCCACTTCCGTCTTTCCGACACCCGTGGGACCGATGAAGAGGAACGATCCGATGGGCTTTTCCGGAATGCGAAGACCCGCCCGCGAGCGCTTGATCGCTTTCGTGAGCGCTTCGATGGCCCTGTCTTGTCCGAAAACCCGGGCCTTGAGGTCGGTGTCGAGGTCGCGCAGCCGCACCTGGTCCGAAGAGGAGACGCTCCGCGGAGGTATCTTCGCGATGCGCGCCACCACCTGCTCGATGTCCCTAGGGCTCACCACGCGCCGTACGCGCTGGTCCTTCTTGAGCCGCAGGCTCGCTCCCGCCTCGTCGATCACATCGATGGCCTTGTCGGGCAAGTAGCGGTCGTTGATGTGCCGGGCCGCCAGTTCCGCGGCCGCCTTGAGCGCCGGTCCGGTGTACTTGACCCCGTGATGGTTCTCGTAGCTCTCCTTGAGTCCCAAAAGGATCTGGTACGTCTCCTCGATGGAGGGCTCCCTGACCTCCACCTTCTGGAAACGGCGGCTCAGCGCCCTGTCCTTCTCGAAAAGGTTCTTGTATTCCTCGTAGGTCGTGGAGCCGATACACCGAAGCTTGCCGGCCACCAGGACGGGCTTCAGGATATTGGATGCGTCCAGGGAGCTTCCCGTGGTCGATCCCGCTCCCACCACCGTGTGGATCTCATCGATAAAAAGGATCGCGCCGGGCTTTTTCTCCAACTCCCGGATGATTCCTTTGAGCCTGGCTTCGAAATCGCCCCGGAACTTGGTGCCTGCCAGAAGCCCTCCCATATCCAGAGCGTAGATCTCTACGTCCTTGAAACTCTCCGGCACATCGCTCTGAGAGATTCTGAGGGCCAGTCCCTCGGCGATGGCGGTTTTTCCCACGCCGGGATCTCCGACGAAAATGGGATTGTTCTTGGTGCGCCGTCCCAGGATCTGGAGGGTCCTCAGGATTTCCTGGTCGCGGCCGATCAGCGGGTCGATATGCCCCTGGCGCGCTTTCTCGATGAGGTTGATTGTAAAATTATCCAATTCCGTTGCTTTCCGATTACTTCGCCTTTCCTCGTGCTGTGACGGTGTGGGACAGCATTTGGGTTCGGGCTCTTCGTTCTCGTCGCCGTCGTTGGGCTCGCCGATCTTCGAGATCCCGTGAGATATGTAGTTAAGCACGTCTAACCTGGTAATACCCTGAGACTTCAGGAAATAGATTGCGTGGGAATGTTCCTCGTAAAACATGGCGGCCAGAATGTCCGCAGCTTCCACCTGGCGTTTCTCCGCCCCTTGTACGTGCATGATGGCGCGCTGAAGTACCCGCTGCACGCCGATGGTCTGAATGGGGTCCTGATCCATTCCTTCCGGGAGCATTTCGATGCGCTCGGTGAGAAATTTCTCAATACGCCTCTTCAGTTCCTCGAGATCGGCGCCGCAATGATAAAGGATACGTCTGGCCGCCGCATCATGGAGCAGAGCGAACAGGATGTGTTCCAGAGTGAAAAACTCGTGTCTCCTGGCCTTCGCTTCCTTGACTGCCGCTGCAAATGTTAATTCAAGCTCTCTACTGATCATTTAAGCCTCTTCCATACTGCATCTTAGAGGAAAACCGTTTCGTCCGGCTAAATGGTGTACCAGTTCTATCTTGGTTTCAGCAATGTCCTGGGTGAAGACTCCACAAACTCCGATCCCGTTATAGTGGACATGCAGCATAATGCGCGTTGCTTCGGCGGGAGGTTTGTGAAAGACTTTCTGTAGGATTTCGACGACAAATTCCATCGTTGTGTAATCGTCGTTGTGGATCAGCACCCTGTACATGGGAGGCTCTTCAAGTTCCTCTTCGATGCTGCTCTCTAATTCTTCCCCTAAATCCGGATGATGCTCACTCATCCCACCATCTCCTGCTCACTACCAAAACCCTGGTACTTGCATCTGGTTTTTAGCCATTGTTTTTTCTATAATGATAAATAACTTATTCCACTCAGGAGTCAAGTAAGGAGATGAAATGCCAGGGAATTGCTTCGGTCGCCTGTTTCGCGTAACCACCTGGGGCGAGTCGCACGGACCCGCCTTGGGCGTCGTCATCGACGGCTGTCCACCCCAACTTCCCCTCTGCGCCGAGGACATCCAGAAGGACCTCGACCGGCGTAGACCGGGGAAAAAGCTTACCTCGCCACGTCGCGAGCCGGATAGGGTGGAAATCCTCTCAGGGGTGTTCGAAGGTCGAACGACCGGGACCCCCATATCACTCGCCATATTCAACAAGGATATTCGTAGCAAGGATTATACCGAAATAGCGCGCCTCTACCGGCCGGGCCATGCGGACCGAACGTACGAAGAAAAGTACGGAATCCGGGACTGGCGCGGAGGAGGGCGCAGTTCCGCGCGGGAGACGGCCGCCAGGGTCGCCGCGGGGGCGGTTGCGCGCAAGCTCCTGGAGCAGTGGGGCGTTGTCGTAAAAGGGTACACGGTAGCCCTGGGCGGAGTGCGCACAGCGAATTTCGACTGGGACGAGATCGACCGCAACGACCTCTTCTGTCCCGACGGGGAGTGCGCGCTCGCGATGGAGGAGCGGCTTCGCCGGGTAAAGGATGCGGGAGATTCCGTCGGGGGGATCGTCGAGGTGTGCGCCCGCGGATGCCCGCCGGGGCTGGGCGAACCCGTCTTCGACAAGCTGGACGCCCGTCTCGCCGGCGCGCTCATGTCCATCGGGGCGGTCAAGGGGGTGGAGATCGGGTCGGGATTTGCGGCGGCTTCGATGCTGGGAAGCGAGAACAACGACCCCGTGCTGCCCCGCGGCTACGCCGGCAACAACGCCGGAGGCATACTGGGGGGAATCTCCACGGGCATGGACATCATCGCCCGCGTGGCGGTGAAGCCCATTCCTTCCATCTCGAAACCGCAGCAGACGGTCACTTCGCAGGGAGAACCGACGACCATAGAAATCAAGGGTCGCCACGACGTCTCCGCCATCCCGCGGATCGTGCCGGTCTGCGAAGCCATGGCGCTGCTGGTGCTGGCCGATTTCATGCTGCACCCCGTTCCGGGCGTTCGCGCTTGAAGCGGTAGCGGAAGTTGCATCGATAGTTGACGCAACCCGTCAATTTCATTGCGTGTATTCGAAGAGTGCAGGACGCTGGACGCAAGGAAGATGCCGGATACCTGAAACGGGTCGTTCCTGTCAGGCATCCGGCATTCAGGAGAGTGTGCAGCGCGCTGTACTACTGTGTCATAAAGCTTGGGAAACCTTGGCGGCGCTCAGTTTGTTGCCTGTCATGCTCGAATCTGAACCGTTGACCTGAGCCACTTCGCAAATCTTGTGACACAGTAGTACTAGGAGGCTGTCCGAGAACTCCGGTTTCCGGTTAACGAAGCCATGCCGGCCCACGTTCGCCTCAGCCGGTTCCGAGGGGTTTGGTGTGGGTTTTGAGAGGGGAATAAGAGGCAGAAACCCCAATTTGGAGTCAAAAAAGGGGGTTTCCATTCTATTATGCCGCCATTGCGCCCATTTTCACCGCTCTAAGGCACATTTCTCCACGGCGAATGGCTCCAGCAATCTTTTTGAAGTTGTGAGCGGCGCACACCAGCGAGAACTCCCCGTTCGCCTTTTTGTGTCCGCGCAAGAGAACTCCCCGGAAACCGCTGTTTTTGATCTGCCCGAAGACCGGCTCAACGATCACCTTGCGCTTGCCGTAGATCTGCTTTGAGGACCGGCGCTCCATCTTCTCAACCATCGCCTGCCGCAGTGGCTCCTTGT
>CAYOVG010000447.1:0-4857 GCA_964407285.1 uncultured Syntrophobacteraceae bacterium | reverse complement strand
GAAGCAGGACCGGTCGGGGATTCCGCGCCGGTTATTCTTTCACGTGAATCACCGCAATGCAAGAAGGTGTGCAGCATTCGAAACCGGCGCATCCAGGCGCCCGGGATGGTGTGTCCTCATGAAAACCGGAATGGGAAGATCGAAAATCGGAAACCTTGCGGGTGCGTTGCTGATCCTCCTGGCCTTTTTTCTGACCGCCGCCGATGCGCAACCGCCTGAACAGACCGTGTTGCAGAGAATTCGTCCGGGGCTGCACCCCAAGTTCACCCGTCTGGTTTTTGACGCTGAAGGAGAAAAACCGTCCAGCGTGGGGCCGCCTTCCGAGGAAGGCATTGCCATCGAGTTCAAAGGACTCCGGACATCGGTGATACCGGAAAAGGTCGGCATGGACCCCTCTGCCGCCGTCGGCGGAATCCGATTCGACAAAAGAGACGACGGTACATTCAGGATAGAGGTCCGTTTCCGCAGAAAAGGCAGTACGGTCCAGCACCGCATTATGGAAGGGGACCCTCCCCGGCCCGGAAGCTATCGCCTTGTCATGGATGTTTCCCCTTCTTCGGGGCCGGTTCTGGAGCCCGACAAAACCCCTTCCACGCCGGCGGCGAAAGAAGAGCAGCCGGTCAAAAAATCCGCTGATGACACACAGCCTGCCGGACCCGCGGGCGCCGGCGCGGCGGTGGAGTCCCTCTTCAACATTTCCGGAACTCAGCCCGGACCGGCGGGACAGGGCGCCAAACCCTCCGGGGAGACGATCGAAATGCCGCTCCCCGTGCTCATGCAAAAGGCGGATATGAACTATGGCCGTAACGACTACTGCCAGGCGTACGACCTGTACGACCAGGCCCTGAAAGCCAATCTCTCCGGCCGGAAAAGAGTCGACGCTCTCTATGCCCTCGCGGATTGCTACTTCCTTATGCACCAGAAGGAACTCACGGAGTTCGGCAGCCGCATTATCGATTACTACTTAAACGCTCTCAGGGAGGACCCCAAGTCGCCTCACGCCCCGACGGCGTTGTACAGGCTCGGGCTGTGCTACACCGCCATCGGAGACCGCGACAGGGCCGTGACGTCCTTCGAGCAGGTAGCGTCGAGCTATCCCAACCATCCGCTCGCGGGTCTGAGTTGGGCCGGTATGGGGCAGACGCATCTGCAGAACAAATCGTTGCCGGAAGCTCTCATCGCCTTCCGGTCCGCGTTGAGCCTGCCCCTGGAAAAGGCGGACAAGGCTGAGGTCTGTTACGGCCTGGGGAAGACTCTTTCTCTGCTCAACGAACATACCCAGGCTGTGGACTTCCTGCAGAAAAGCCTGGGCGAAAACCCCCTCCTCTACAGAAAAAAGCCCGATTTGCTCAAGTACCTCGGGGAGTCTTACTTCGGCGCGCATAATTTCGGCGAAAGCCGGAACTACCTGTTGTGGTACCTCAACCTGCAGGAAAACACTCCGGACAGGGACCTGATTCTCTCGAGAATATCCGAGACTATCACCAACGAGGGCGACGACAGGCTCGTCAAGAAACTGCAGAATTACCTGTTCAACCAGTATCCCGATTCCGAAGGCGGCATCATCGCTCAGATACGCAGAGCGGAAGCCCTCGAAGCTCGAAATAACCCGCAGGCCAGGACGCAGGCCGGCATGATCTACCAGGAACTGGTCGAGAAGACCCTATCGGAACCCCTGGCCAGACTCGTACGGTTCAAGCTGGCCTCATGGGAGCTCCAGGGCGGAAACCACGAAAAGAGCCTGGGCATCGTGGACGACATGCTCGCCTATTTGAAGCCGAAAGACGAGACCTCACGGGCCGAGTTCCAGACGTTGCGCGGGAAGATCATCGAGGACTGGGTCAGGAAGGCCTTTGCCGACAAGGACTACGTCCGCGCAGTCCAACTGTACGTGCAGAACATGAATCATTTTCAAGCCCTGGGGTCGGCGGAATTTGACCGCATCATCGGAGACAGCTACGGGGAACTCAGGCTCTATCCCAAAGCCCTGGAGTTGTTCGAGCGCATACCGGCCGGAACCGATCAAAAAGATGACAGCCTGTTTCTAAAGATGGCCAGGTATGCTTTTCTCATGCGAGATCTGGACAGGGCCGTTCAGAATGCCGGCATGGTGAAGTCCCCGGCGCTGGAGCTTCCGAAAGCCGAACTCATGGCGCGGATAAATTTCGTCCAGGACAAGCACCAGGCCGTCATCCAGAGCCTGGAAAAGTACTTTCAAGGCGATAAGGCCAATAAGGAGCTCTCCCGGGAATCCGTGGCGGCCTACGGCGAAAGCCTCGCCAAGGCGGGCAGGTACCAGGATGCGCTGCCCTGGCTGGAGAAGGCGGTCGCCGACGCCGATCAAAACGATACCGGGCAGTTGGTTCATCTCCATTTGATGCTGAGCCAATGCTATGCTAAATTGAAGCAGCAGACCAAAGCCATGGAGACTCTCGAGACAGTGACGTCCACTATGAAAGAGGACGGATTCAAGGACCAGTTGAATCACGAGCTTGCGCAGTTGTACCTGCAAAACGGGCAGCAGGACAAAGCCGTCCAAAAATTGACGGAACTTGCGCAATCGTCGGAATCCATCTGGAGGTCCGCGGCGCAGCAGGAACTGGATTACATTAAGATGCAAAATCCTCGGCAGAGTCAATAGGGCGGGCAGCGAGTCGCCGGCTGCGGGTCGGGGGATGGGAGTTGCGGGTTGCGGTATGGCGCGAGTTTACATTGTGGGGCAGGGACGATATGGTTGTATTGATTATTGACGCCGACCCGGCGCAGTCCACGGCGCCGGCGGTTTTCTTGCGAGACCTCGGGCATACGCCCGTCACCGCGGATACTCTGACCGGAGCGGTAAAGATCCTGAAGCGGCAGTCCGTGGGGCTGGTGCTGCTGGGTATCGACGGGGAGCCTTCCCGCGCCGTTGAGTTCCTCGAAATGGTGGAATCGCTTGACGACCCGCCCCCCGTGATAGTGTGCATGCCCAAGGCCAAAGCCGAAGACGCCGTGCGGATCATGAAGAGGGGAGCGCATGACTTCTGGATCAAGCCGGTGTCCTTCGAACGGCTTTCCAAAACCCTTCAGTGGATAGAAGCGAAGGCGGCCAAAGCCGCTCCCGCCCCGGCCGTCGCAACCGCCTCTGCCGGCAAGGCGGCTCCAGGGGCCGCCGCCGGCGACAGCCCGGCGCCCCGCATCGTTCTCAAGAACCCCGCCATGCTTCAAGTCAAGGCCATGGCGCAACGCGTGGCCGCCAGCAGCGCAACCGTCTTCATCCAGGGGGAAAGCGGCACCGGCAAGGAGATGTTCGCCAGGTTCATTCACTGCAACAGCAACCGTCGCGACAAGCCGTTCGTGGCCATCAATTGCGCCGCTCTGCCGGAAACCCTGATAGAAAGCGAGTTGTTCGGCTACGAGAAGGGGGCCTTCACCGGAGCCGTCAAGGCGAAGGAAGGCAAGTTTGAACTGGCCCATACGGGCACCATCTTTCTCGACGAAGTCACCGAGATTCCCATTCACCTGCAAGCCAAGCTTCTCAGGGTCCTCCAGGAGAGCGAGGTGGACCGGGTGGGAGGCAAACACCCCATTCGGGTCGACGTGCGGGTCATTGCGACGACCAACCTCAGGATCGAGGAGGCGTTGCAGGAAGGCCGCTTCAGAAAGGACCTCTACTACCGTCTGAACGTCATCCCGTTGAAGCTCCCGCCCCTGCGGGAGCGGCGAGAGGATATCGCCCTTCTGTGCAGATTTTTTATCGAGAAGCACAACGGCATCCATGGATGCTCCGTCAAGGACGTAACGCAGGAAGCCCTCCGGATGCTGCAGGAGTACCCCTGGCCGGGTAACGTTCGTGAACTCGAGAATGTCGTCCAAAGAGGGGTATTGCTTTCCAATGACCAATTATTGACTCCTGAATGTCTGATCTTTGATCGGGAGACTCATGCCCCTGCACCGGAAGAGCCGGGGAATATCGATCTGATGTCCATCTCCGAAATGGAAAAACGACTTATTTATAAAGCACTTGACACGGTGAGCGGCAACAGGACGCGGGCTGCGGAAATACTTGGAATCAGCGTGCGCACCCTGAGGAATAAACTCAACGAGTATCGCGGCATGACGGGCATTTGACGGGATGCGGAAATCTGAAGACGGTATGGTACGGTATTTGCTCTCTTGAAAGAACACATGCATAAGAGGAAAGAGGAGGAGACCGGCCATGCATAATTCCATAGCCTTCGATCGCACCGTCGAACTCATTCAGGACAGGCTGAACATTAACTCTTTGAAGCAAAACGTCATCTCCGGCAACCTGGCCAACATGAATACCCCCGGCTACGCGGCGCGGGAAGTCACGTTCGATTCGGTCCTGCGCAAGTCGCTCGAAGAGAACGTGCTGAGCATGGTCAGGACCGATGATAACCACCTGGAGGAAACCGATCCAGCGGCCGCGATGAAAAAGCCCGAAGTCACGGCGGAAGGCGGGCCGGTGGATTTTGACTGGGAGATGATGAAGCTCGCCAGGAACAGCGTTGAATACCAGTACATGGTTAACCTGCTCGGGAAGAAGTTCTCCGGACTTCGGAACGCCATCGATGAAGGAGGCAAATAATGAACTTTGACAGCTCGATGCGGATCAGCGGTTCGGGGTTGACCGTTCATCGGACGTGGATGAACGTCGTGTCGGCCAACCTGGCCAACATAAACACTACCAAGGCGGCCGACGGGAAAGCCTATCAGCGCAGGACCCCCATTTACGAATCCACTCCCGTTAACGACAGCTTCGGCGGCGTGCTGGACAATGCGCTCAGTGAGGAAATCGAGAAAGTCCGGGTTACGGATATCGTCCCCGACAAGAGGGATTTCAGGAAGATACAC
>CAYOVG010000446.1:0-4859 GCA_964407285.1 uncultured Syntrophobacteraceae bacterium | reverse complement strand
CGAACCCAATAGAATACTCTATGTGGCCGGCAACCACCGATCCCGACGCCAATTACAAGTCAGCAATCGGGTCTTTCTGGACAGACACTAGCTATGATAGGTTGTGTTAGGAGTCAGGCATGGATCGTGAACCATGTTCAAATTGGGAGATTCCTATAAGGGTGATTGTTCCGAAGTTCCGAATCCTTTCCTTGTGCTGCTACTCGGGGTAGAGTCGGGATATCTATTTCAGATTATGGTTGAAAATGACTCAATTAAGGAGTACTATCATCCAAGAGAGAAGCTGGTGTTTAAGGACAAGTTTTCTGAATGTATTCATGGTGCTATTGTCACTGGAAAGACCGTTCGGAATCGGTGGGGCTATGGAGATGGATTTTCGTCAATCTCAGATATGGGAGACTCAGCCCTCTCGAATTTCCATCTGAATTTAGACTCGGACGCTGTTTGGCCACTCCATTTTCTTGATGGACAATAGGGAGCATTTATGAGCCTTTGGTTTCAGGCGGCGACGGAGGCGTTGTACGACGGAAACTACCAAGCATTTCGAGAGATCCTGTTGCCACGCGCGCCATTTATCGTTCCCCACTGCCTGGTTCGGGAATTCGAATTCGCGGAACGCCGATGCTGTGACCTCAAGAAGGACCGATTGTTCCCGATTCGGTTCCTCTGGTTCATGGAAGGAACTGAACAGCGGTTGTGGGGACTGCCCCCGCTGGGTCGTTCCGGCTACCATCCTGAAAAGCTGCTCGAGTTGTGGGAGCGGGTCTCCACGGATCCGCGGTACCGAGAGGAACGTGAGGCCGAAGGCTTCCTGTTCGACTTTACGGAGAAGGCCGTCCAATTGACGGTCGGCTGGGTCTACATCGGGGAGCGGTTGGTGGAGGATTTCTTGGAGATCGAAGCCGCACTCGGCGTCGAACTTTTGTTCCCTTGTCCGGCTTCCGGGGAGGGGAGGCCGGCCTTCCAAGAAACCAAACGGTTGCGGACACAAGAAAACCAGCGCGTATAGAGAGAGCTTGCGCTACAAGAGGCTATGCTGGAGGTCTCCAGAACCTAACGTCTTACCGGCCACGGCCTATGGTTTAACGGGGAAGATCGTGACGAATAAACAGCCCATATTCACATTCGGCGAGGCCGCCGTGGCGTATGTGCTTTCGGCGGAGCGCATGGCCGGACACGGCGTGGATTTCCTTCAGGCCAATCCGGCCTGTATACCGATTTTTTTCAGCCTTCTGTTTCAGTCGCTGGAGATTTCCATCAAACACGCGGGAATCGAGTCGGGTATTTTCAAGCTGGAGGAAGTGAAGAAGAGGAAATTCTATAACGGCCACGGGATCAAGGAGATGGCGGCGCTCATAGTTGAAAGGTTGGGACTGCCCCCGTTTGGTCCCATCGTGGATGCCTTGACATACCATAACAAGGGGCCAAATTCGAAAGAAATCGTCAGGAAGATGATCTGTGGACCCGAACTGGAAAAGACTCGACAATCCTATGCTAAGCGTAACCTCGGCTATTTATATGTGGAAGATAAAGAACTTACGTATATCGTGGAGATTCCAAAGTGGATCAATGCCGTCAAGGAAACGGCGGCCAACCTGCCGAGCGCCGTTCTCATTTTGTCTCAATGGAAGGTATCGTCTTCAAAATCGAAACACTACGCGATCTGGGATCATAAAAGAATGGGCGAATAGGACGATGGAGTGGATATATGAGATTAAGGTGCACGACGGTGTTCTGCGGGATAGCGAAGGATCGAACTTTATATCGCGGAACCGAAATCTATGAGCGATGCAGCAGCAAAGACCGGATGGAAAAGAAGCTGATGATCCAAAGGTAATAGAGTCACGACAACTATTGCGTTTACAATATAGTAAGCAGATTATGGTACTAACAGGTTAAAGGATAGGAAGTGTCAGTTTCTTGACTTTCACGACACATTTAATACAACAACAGGAAATGCCTTATGTACATAATATTGGATTCAAATATTTGGATAAAGGAATGGGGATTGAGATCAAGTATAGGATCCGCCGTTAGATTTTTTATTAAGAGCTATAATGCTGTTGTGGTTCTACCGGAAGTAATAAGACTGGAAACCGAGAGACGGGTTGAATCCGCGCTGAAGGAGCACGTGCGAGATATTGAGAAGAATTATCGGGAACTCCTCGCTATATTTGGGAGCTTGCATAAACTTATATTGCCGAGTAGCGAAGATATAAAGGATAAGGTAAAGGCAATTTTCGACAAATGCGGGGTTGATTTATATGAGGTTCCTTGACAGCAAGTATGAAAAGGGACTTGCAGAAGCTTTGAGGTGTGAAGCAAAGGATGCCAAACACAAGATCTATCTTTGTCATGAGCTCCCGGAACTTCTCGAAAGGATAAGAACAGAAGTGACACTGGACCAAAGGGCTTTCGTAAGTCAGGTTTGGGAGCACGCCCGGGACTCCATTGAGAGCCTTCTTGAAAGAAATTCGTTTACGGTGGTGGGAGAGCCGACGGTTGAAGCCGAGAAGTTTGTGACTGAAGACACGAATCGATTGTATATAACGTTCCGAATCTTCTATCAATGCGAGGATCTAATGGACAATGGGCGGTATGGCGCAGTTCTCATATTGAAGGGAAATTGTGTTTATCTTTGCCAGGAGAAGAAGTTTGACGCCTTCAGGCAGGATACCCAAGAAGTGATATTCAAAAACAAGGATGGGGAAGAAATTAGAAATCGGAATGTGTTTGCCTATGCGGATGGCTCTGTAATAGGCCATAAGATCGAAGTGTATTCAATCAACTATCCCCTCGACAAGTAAAGCAAGTATGTTGCTAAAATCACATAACCGACAAGCCTCGGGAGCACTGCCACTGCCAGCGGGTGGGTCGAGCGGCTTGGCGGCAGGGAGGCGCACAGGACGTTCTTTGGTGTCTAATGCAGGGCATGCTTGGGGAAGATTCTGAACGTTCGGAAATGGAGGTTGAAGGGGTTAGAAACTCCGGAACGATCAAAGGATATCGAACCGGATTGACAGAATCCCGTCTTCGATGCTTCGTAGTGAGGAAAAGTCTTAATATCAGACAAACCAGGACATAGCATGTACGATCTTTACGTATGCAACGAAGACGACTCCTCCAGGTTTATCCTTGGAAAAGACGGATGTCGGATGTTGTTCGCGATCGGGTTGAACCCCAGTACCGCAACCCAGGAGAAGTCCGATACGACGCTGGCGAAGGTGGAGAAGGTCTCGATAAAGAACGGCTTTGACGGGTTTGTTATGGCGAATCTGTATCCGTTGCGTTCCACAAACCCCCACGGACTTCCGGAACATCCGGATCCGGATCTGCTGTCGGAAAACACGAAAGCCGTCTGTGACCTGGCCAAGAAGAAGGATGGGCCGGTGTTCTGGGCCGCGTGGGGCGTCAATATTACATGGAGGCCGTACCTGTTTGCTTCACTGGGAAGGCTTGCCGCCGAGGTTTCACGTATCGGAGGCAGATGGGAGAACTTCGGTAGTCTATGTAAGGGAGGGCATCCGAGACACCCGTCACGTTTATCCTATGATTGGGTATTCAGCCGGTTCGACTGCGAAGGCTATCTCCGGTCATCGCAGCGATCATAGCATGCTACCTCACATGATAACCCAATGATTGCTTCATGCCGCCGGAACCCGATCCAACCGCTTAATTGGAGAATCGGAATCATGGCCCTACCCGACTTCCAATCCATTATGCTTCCGTTGTTGCGCTTCGCATCCGACGGCAAGGAACATTCCCTGCGGGAAGCCATCGAGGCTTTGGCGGGTCAGTTCGGACTTACGGATGCGGAGCGAAAGGAATTGCTCCCGAGCGGGCAGCAACCGACTTTTGATAACCGGGTTGCCTGGGCGCGAACGTACTTGGGCAAAGCGGCCCTGTTGGAATCGCCTCGCCGCGGCCATTTCCGGATTACCGAGCGGGGCCAAGACGTTCTTTCCGAGAACCCATCCGGAATCCACATCAAGTTCCTGGAGCGGTTCCCTGAGTTCGTGGAGTTCCGATACGGTCGCAGCAATTCGCCGGAAACGGAGGAGCAAACGCACGGCGAAAACCGCTTGACCCCAATGGAACGTCTCGAAAGCGCCTATCAGCAGTTGCGGGACGATCTCTCGGTCGAATTAATGAACATCGTCAAAGGATGTTCGCCGGCGTTTTTTGAGCGATTGGTCATCGACGTGCTGGTGAAGATGGGCTACGGCGGTTCCAGAAAAGAAGCCGGAAAGGCCGTGGGCCGCATCGGAGACGAAGGCATTGACGGCATTATCCATGAAGACCGTTTGGGGCTCGACGTCATTTATATACAGGCCAAGCGGTGGAACGCGCCCATCGGACGTCCGGAAATCCAGAAGTTCGTGGGAGCGCTGGAAGGACACCGGGCCCGGAAGGGGATCTTCATCACGACGTCCGCCTTTACCCGGGAGGCGGCGGAATATGTGGCAAGGATCAACTCCAAGATCGTGCTTCTGGACGGGGAGCGGTTGGCTCAGCTCATGATCGACCACAATGTGGGGGTGACGCCGGTCACCCTGTACGAAACCAAGAAGATCGACGGCGACTATTTCGTCGGGGAGTAACGGCCGCGCATACCAGGCTGATGAAAAACGCGATCCGCCGTGTTGCGCTTCGTCCTTGGCTATTGCGGCGTACTCTATGTACGCCTCATTCCTCAGGATTCGCGCGCCTTGCATCTCATCGTTTTTGAACAGCCTGCTCGAAACGGTGTTTATCAACGGGCTGATAAGGGGGAAGAAGGGAAGCGCCCTTCCCGCGGTGGTGGGTACCGGTTGTCGGGGACCCTCTTTGTCCTTTCGACCACGCTTTGGCGTGGGAGA
>CAYOVG010000445.1:0-4907 GCA_964407285.1 uncultured Syntrophobacteraceae bacterium | reverse complement strand
CGGACAGGATGACACCTACGTGGGGCGCATCCGCAAAGACCCGTCCGTGGAAAACGGACTGGTCATGTGGGTGGTGGCCGATAATATCCGTAAGGGCGCGGCGACCAACGCGGTTCAGATCGCCGAAATCCTGGCGGAAAAGGGGCTCCTTAAGACTAACTGAGATTCGGGCCGCGGTAGTGTGAGTCGGGGAGACGGCTACCTGGAGAAATGAAGGGAAGGAGCACCACCCGTGCGCATAGTGGCCGGAGAATTCCGCGGCAGACGCCTCCTCGCCCCGAAGGGGAGAGCGGTCCGGCCCACTACCGACCGGGTCCGGGAGGCGGTCTTCAGCATCATCGCGGCGCGCCTGCCGGATGCGCGGGTGCTCGATCTTTTTGCGGGTACGGGTGCGCTGGGTTTGGAGGCGTTGAGCCGTGGCGCGTCCCGTGCGGTCTTCGTGGACGTAAGTCCCGATTCCATCCGCCTGATTCAGGCCAATATCGCTGCCTGCGGCGCTACGGAGCGGACGGAAGTCGTCCGCGGTTCCGCGCCGCAGGTCCTTCGCCTTCTTGCCGGCCGGGAGGACAGGTTCGATCTTATCTTCATGGACCCGCCGTACGGAGAGGGACAGGTCGAAGCGGCCCTTCCCCTGGTGGAGGCGGTGGCGGGCGAGGATGCGCTCGTAGTGGCCGAGCACCACATAAAGGACGTTTTGCCCGACCGCGTCGGCAGGTGGACCAGGGCGCGGGAGCGCAGGTACGGCGACACGATGATATCCCTGTATGAATATGATGACGGCAGTTAAGGACGACTGTCGATGGAGGAGATGTGATATGGAAAAAATGGCTGTTTATCCGGGTTCGTTCGATCCCATCACCAACGGCCATTTGGATTTGCTGGAGCGCGGACTCAAGGTTTTCGACAGGATCATCATCGCCGTCGCCGTTAACCAGACCAAGAGACCTCTATTCGATCTCGATGAGCGCCTGGAACTCGTCAGGGAGTCCATCGAAAACCATCCGTTGCGCTCCAGAATAGACGTTGATTCGTTCCGGGGGCTGCTGGCCGACTACGTCGACAGGATGAATGCGGACGCCATCATCCGTGGGCTTCGGGCTGTGAGCGATTTCGAATACGAATTCCAGATGGCCCTGATGAACCGTCGGTTGAACCGCGACGTCGAGACGCTTTTCCTCATGACCGGCATGCGGTGGATCTATATCAGCTCCAGGATCATCAAGGACGTGGCGCTGGCGGGCGGGTGCCTCAAGGGGCTCGTCCCGCCCCCCGTGGAGCGGAAACTCGCCGAGAAGCTGGGGCCGCCGGAACGGACGTTTCTGTAGACGCCGGACGCGGGCAAGCGCGGATTTTTGTCCACGAAAAACACGAAAGGAACACGAAAAGCGGGAGGCGTTCGGCGATAAGAAATCAAGAGGATGCCCGTGCGCGGAGTTATCGAGCAGTCTCAGCCGGGCGTCTGTCACCCGCTTTCCGGAGCTTCCGGGCGGTTTGCCCATCACGGTGGAACAGGAACCGCCCGAGCGAGTGCTCAAAGAGATTATTTCGCATGCAAGGGAACACCGGCTTTCAGCCTGTGACGTTTCATGCCTGGACCTTACCGTGAGGTTGGATCCGCCCCTCTCCACGCAGGACACATGTCTCCTGAATGCCGCCGGGGAATGAAAGGTCCCCTTGTACGAACCGACTCGTTCGGACTCAAATCACGAGTCTGAATCCGCCTCCTCGCTCCTCCGTTCCTTTGCATTCTCCGCCAGGATGTGGTCGAGCATATCGCAGTCAATTTCCTGGGATGCGGCGAGTCCGAGGCGCTCCATGACGTTCGGATGAACCTCGATCTCCGCGCCGCACCACGTGACGATCATGCACTCCGTTTTCCCGGGGTCGTTCGTATCCCTTTCCAATGATAATCTCGCCGTGTAAGGGTTATTTCCGGATCAGGTCCGCCGCTCCCAGAATGGTTTTCACGTAGGGAGTGCTTTTATTGTAGGTGAATATCACCTTCTCCTGTTCCGTCCTGTCGGCGTTTGTGCGCCAGCCGTTGCTCCGCAGGTAGTTCGCGATGCTGAGGATGGTGTCCGTGGGACCGTAGAGATTCACCGTCCCGTCGTCGTCCGCGTCGATCCCGTACTTGAGCACGCTCGAAGGAAGAAATTGCGGCCAGCCGCACGCGCCCATGTAGGAACCCTTGAGGGTCTGAAGCATTTCGGGCCGGTCATGGGTCCAGGTGAGCAGGGCTTTCAGTTCGTCGTAGGCCCATGCGGCCTTCTTATCGAGTCTGCGCTCGAAGCCGTAGCATCCCCAGTGTTCCCTGGCGTCGTACGGGAGCATTGTCCAGATTCGATCCTGATGCGGTTTGTCGGTCATGATGGCGAATGTGGAGAAGACCTCCAGTACGGGCGTCTTGCCCGTGTTCTTTCCGAAACCGGTTTCCACCATCAGGATCGAGGCGATGACGGCGGGGTCCACGTTGTACTCCCTCTCGGCCCTGGAGAAAAGGGCGGCGTGCCGCGCCATGAACTTGCGCGCCTCGGCCACCGGGCCGGGTTGGAGGAACTGACCGTAATTGAGCTTGCTTTCCTGGATGATGAAAACGTTGGTGACGTTCTTGAAAAGGGGAGTGATATCGGCGCTGAACGCCCTTTCGACGACCGCGGCGGACACGCCGTCATCGATGAGCCGCCGCTTCAAGGGAGTGAATTCGTCGTCGGCCGCAAAGGCGCTTCCCCCATGGAGAAGCCCGCAGGCGCAGGAGAGTATGAAAAGGATTAAAGCGAGCCGCACGGGACGGCTCGATATTGTTTTGTGGATGGATCTGCTGCGCAAACCGGCACCTCCTCTGTTTGCATGGTCGTCAGTGAAACCCGAAACCTTTCCGTTCAAGTATCCGGAAGTAATGTTCGCCATAGCAGGGCGGTCCGGATAAGTCAAGGAAATCATGAAATGCTCATGGGATAGCAGGGAATCCGCTGTCGGCCGCTTTGTCCGTCCCCGGCCTTCCAGCGTCGAACCTGCTCCGCGCTTTGCGTCATCCGACCCCCGATTCCCGTTCTCCGTCCCCTGTTTTCGAGAACCGTCTTGAGTTGTTCAGGGCAAATCTGCTAATATTTCCATTTTAAGACCCCCGGACGGCGGAGGGGGAGCCTTAATTTCAGGAGGACATATGACGACGGGCAGCTATGAAACGGAGCAAGCGGCCGACGGCTCGCAGGGAGCCATGGAGAAGTACGCCCGGTTGAAGGCGCGGCTTCTCGGCTGTATCGATGCGATGCTCGCGTGCGAACACGTGAACCGCGAGCCGTGCATGGAGTTGAAGGAGAAAGTAGAGGCCAATTGCTTCAACCTGGTGGTTGTGGGGCAGTTCAAGAGGGGCAAGACGTATTTCATCAATGCGCTGCTCGGGGCGGATATACTGCCGGTTGCGGTGGTCCCTCTCACGTCCATCGTGACCGTGCTGACCTTCGGGGAATCGCTTGCCGTAAAGGTCCATTTCAATAATGGAGATATTATCGAGATACCGCGAGAGGAGCTCGCCGGTTACGTCACGGAAACGGAAAATCCGAAAAATATCAAGGATATCAGTAAGGTGGTGGTATCCTATCCATCCGAATACCTCAGAGATGGGGTGAACCTCATCGATACCCCCGGCGTGGGGTCCGTGTTCCAGCACAATACGGACATGGCGTACCAGTACCTTCCCAAGTCCGATGCGGCGCTTTTCCTGCTTTCCGTCGAGCAACCCGCGAGCAGCGCGGAACTCGAATTCCTGCGGGACGTGCGCCAGTATTCCGGCCGCATCTTTTTCCTGCTCAACAAGATCGATTACCTGACGGAGGAGGAAGTCGAGGAATCGCTGGCCTTTGCAAGGAATGTCATCAGGGACGCAATGGACGCGGACGTGAAGATCTTCCCCGTCTCGGCGAAACTCGCCTTGCAGGGAAAGATGAACGGCTCGCCGGAGCTTTTGGAGAAGAGCAATCTTCCGCGGTTTTCCGAGAAGCTCAACGAGTTTCTGATGGACGAGAAGGGCAGGGTGCTTCTGCTTTCGGCTTCCGCCAACGGGTTGAGGGCGGTCGCGCAGGCGAAGCTCCGGCTGGAGCTTGAGTTGAGGTCCCTTACCGAGCCGGTTGCGGAACTCGAGGCGAAGCTCGAGCTTTTCAGGCGGAAGAAGAAGGAAGTGCTGCGCGACAGGGATGACTTCGAGATTTTGCTCCAGGGCGAGATGGAGAAGCTGGTCGGCGCGAATCTTGATGGGAGCCTCGCCGCGTTCAAGGATGAGATCATCCCGCAGGTGGAGGAGAAGCTGGAGACGTTCCACGAGGAGCACAAGCACCTGGTTCTGAAGGAGCTGAACGATACGCTGGACGCCTTTGTCACCAAGGAGATCGAGGGGGCGATCCTTCGCTGGCGCAGCCGGCAGGACGAGGCGCTGGGAGCGGCTTTCGACGAAATATGCAGGCGTTTTGCCGCCGGCATCAACGAGAAAGTGGAGATGCTCCTGAGGTATTCGTCGGAACTGTTCTCCGTGCCGTTCGAATCGGTCCAGGCTGAGTCGCTCTGGATGCCGAAGAATAATTTTCATCATAATCTCAGGGACGAGCGCGCAGGGTTGGAGGTGTTGGGAGAGACCGTGACCCAGGTGTTGCCCCGCTACATCAGCAACAGGTTTCAAAAGGTGAAGGATTTCATATTCCGGATCGCGAACAGGAGAATTTACGATAAGATCAGGCGGCGCGCGCTGGAGACGATCGATGTGCAGTGCGGCAGGATACGCTACGACTTCGTTACGAGGATAGAAAAGGGCGAGAGAGATTTTCGCCGGGAAGCGCTCGAGAAGATGGACGCCACGATCGAAGGCATCTCCTCCGCTATCGAAAAGGGTATGGAGCAGCGGTCCAGGGGAGAGG
>CAYOVG010000444.1:0-4913 GCA_964407285.1 uncultured Syntrophobacteraceae bacterium | reverse complement strand
GCTCCTTCGTGAGGTGCTCGGCCGAATAGAGCGGGGTGCGGGTGATTCCGGAATGGAGCAGCCCATAGCCCTCGTAGCACACCTCTTCGGTTTTCGCCTTGAGCTTTTCGTTGGTGAGATCCGGAGCCTGGCCGCTCCAATAGTGGCCGGGACACCCCGTGGAGGCGGCAAGGGCCGCGGATGACAGGAGGCTGAAAAGGATTGCGGGAACGATCAACGAACGGACGAAGGACCGGATTTTCATGTGCATCTCCCCATGTGGATGTTCTTAGTTTGGAGCAGTTCATGCCGCACACTTTGGGAGTGTAAGCAAACATGCAGTGAGAAGAAATCTCCTCATACCGGATCTCACAGCACCCGAGTCAGAATGTCGGTGACACCATCGCATTTCAAGACTCACGGGGCTTCTCCCAACGCTCCCCGGGCGCACTTCCGCTCCAGCCCGAAATATACCATCGGGAGTCTGGTTTCGCCAAATGAATGAGACACTGACGTGAATTTTTCACCATTGAAGAAACCCTCAGTCACGTTAACGAAGACCGCAACAACGCGAGAGCATATCCAGGAGGGAGCTTTGATGAACAGATATGTCGAAGACAACGTCGAATATCCCCATCATTTCACCGCTTTTATTTTGATTTACGAGTGCCTACATAGGCTGGAGAAGATAATCTCCCCACGAGACCATGAATCACGGGTGCGATTCACGGCCACTGGTTGAGACAGGAGCTGAAAGGGGGGGGAAGGCCGGGAGGTATGATTACTTTTCTTGAAGGAAATCATGATGGTAGAGCTTCAAGGGAGGTAATCGTGATGCAGGCAAACTATGAGGATCTGATCGAGAAAGTGGGCCGCGAGATCGCCGAGGCCGTTTTGGATAGGGAATCGCAACTTGCAGGGAAGGCATGTCTGCTGGATGGAGAGGTGGCTGAGATCTTGCGCCGGATAGGGCAGTCGGCAATGATTTGGATCTTTGCGCTGCTCGGGGCTCAACTCACGGAGCAGTCTCAGGCTCTCGGATTGACGGTGCAGTCTCGCCCGGTGATTACGTACAACGTGATCTTCGGTCCGATAGAGGTGGAGTCCCCCTATCTGTGGAAGAAAGGCCAGTCCGGCAAACCAGTGAAAAATCAACTGGGCCTTACCCACCAGGGGAGAAGCGAAGCGGTGGAGCGTGCGATTGCCGATTTCGGTATCGAGGAATCCTTTGGGAAAGCCGCAGCCCGGTTCGAGGAACACTATGGATGGCCTGTGGATAAGAGCACGGTGAGGAGGGTAACCGAATCGGTGGCGGCTCAAGCACAGGACTACGTGAGCAAGAAGCTCGCAAATCCTATGCAATACCCGTCTCACAGCGCCCCGGAGAGGATCATCTTGTGGTGGAAGTCGACGGATGTAAGATTCGCATAGCGCAGCTTGTTGCTGTGGATCAAGACCAGGCTCAGGACGGGGTGGAATCGACCAAGCGTCGCCGTGAGGTCGACTGGCGTGAGGTGCGCATGGGGGTAGTCTCGGACCTCGATGGGCAGGATAAAGGCTATGTGGGAAGAGTGGATCACTATCCCGAAGTGATCGGGCAACTGTTCTCCATGGCGGTGGAGCATGGGCTGTCGCAGAAAACGCTGGTCGTGGCCGTAGCCGATGGGGGCAAAGGAATTCGTGAGGAACTCGAAAGGCTGTTCCCCCGTATCCAAATTCATCTTGGACCGCCCTCACCTGAAAGACCATTCCTTTGAGACGGCCGAAGCCCTGGGCTATGAAGCCGAGCAAAGAAAGAAATGGGTAAGTGAAAGACTCGACCTCATCGATACCGAAAGAGTCGATGAGGCAATCGAGAAGCTGGAGGACGAATGTGGGAGCAAACCGGTGGATCGCCTCAGACGGCTCATCGCACATGTGAGAAATTTCGAAGATGCCATCCATTACCAGATCTTCAAACAGAGCGGATTTCCCATAGGATCGGGTGCAGTGGAGAGTTCACACCGCCACATCCCGCAACAGCGGCTCAAAATCCCGGGAGCATGCCGGCGCCCCGACTCCCTCAACCCCATGCTCGCTCTGCGGGTCCTGCGGGCCAACGGGTGGTGGGATGACTTCTGGAAAAACCGCACCTCCAAACAGAGTGCATACAGATAGGCTTACCAATGGCCGTGAATCGCACCCCCCATCGCCGCTTGATGCGTGTTTCAATACCACGGGCACAAGGCATCGTCCTGGAGCAGCAAGGGGAGGACTGTTTTCTTCCACGAGTTGACAAGTATGGTCCATACGTGCGATGCTCGACCGCTGCATCCGCTTGATGATGGTATGAGGGCGCGGTGCCTTACATATGGGGGCGTAGAATCCCAAGTGCCCGGCTTTTGTGTGAGGACTAAAAAATAATCAAATGGAGGGGTTATGGAGGGAGGAAAGAAGTTTTCCTTAAGTATCGGCACTGCCGTGTTCGTCATTTTCTGTGTTTCATGCTCTCCCAAGTACACCAGCGTATCACCCGAACTGCACACGCAAATGATGCAGGATCTCAAGGCCGGAACCGCAAAACTCGATTGCGAATTTGAATGCGCATGGAGTTGGATAGACAGCTTCCGAACACTGGTTGCCATGTACAACTCTCAGCAATGGGAGAAACTCGCGGCCCTGACCATACAAATCGGACATACCAAGGATATTTCATATTTCTTTCTGGGAAGAGCGGCAGAAAGCCTGGGATACAATGATGCGGCCGTGAAGTATTATCAGCAAAGCCTCTCGCTGTATAGGGATTCAATCCGGAACCACCATTGCCGGGACGTTGGTAATTGCGGCGGCCTGGATCTTGCGGCAATACTGCCAAAACGGATTGCCGAGGCTAAATCAAGCATTGCAGGCAGCAACGGACGATTCAGATTTTCCTTCAACAAGGAAAAGGAACCGGGGCAAGACGATGATTCCATTGATTCTTATACTTTTGAGGCGACCTATGCTGGTTCTAAGGTATATGAAGGAGAAAACTTCCTTGCTGAACCGAAAATAAAAATACTGGAGAACACTCCCGTCAGCGGCTGCAATACTATTGTAACCGCATTATATTCGGGAGGCGCCCATTGCTGTACCGACATCGTAATGGGAGTTAGCTGTGGATCTAAAGATTCTTTATATACAGTTGGAATGGGTCATGGTGGGTTGGAAGATCCATCAGAAATATTCCATGATATCGGAAACGGTACGAAATGCCTGGAACTGACTGATCAAAGGTTTACTTATTATAATAATGACGTGGGATATTTCGATATTAAGGGGGATAATAAACATAAGCTGACTTTTGCTGAATCACCCTTCATCACGCGATACGTGGTCTGGACGCCGCAAGAAGGATGGACCGGTACAAAACCAGGCGATCTGAAAGAGCTTTATCAAAAGCTCCTCAAGCAGGAACTGGATGGCTCACGAAAAGGCGGCGATCCCGCCACTGCTATATCTCTTACCTATTATGCTTTAATGAGCGGTGAAGATAGCGCCAGGGCGTATAAGTTACTGGAAAGCCGCCTTCCCCGGAGCTGGAAATCGGTTGCAGAGAAAGTATTCGAGCATATACGATCCTGCACAAAAGATGACTTCTGTCCCATAGAGGCAGTATCGCTCAGCCCAAAGTGAGAGAAATATTGAAGAGCACCTCAGAATCTGGTGACGCCCCGTCACGGGCCTCCTGATCACGTTTTAGGCCTCAGGCAATAAATAACTATCCGCCGAATCAAGACCGACTCTTGAAAGCCGAGTCGGTCTCTCGAACTCGGACGATTATTTATTGCCGCGTGCCTAACTCTGCACATTAACCCTTTGGCGGCCGGTTAATAACGATGTTGGGGTCATCCTGATTATGGCGACCGAAATCCTCAAGAGACTTGGCCAGTCTTTTGATTTGCGGCTGGTCGTGCGAATGTTGGGGTTACTCCTTCTTCGGGAGGGAGAGGAAAACCGGCGAGGAGATTTTCCGTTTCTACATGCAGGCCTACGGGCCGCGGGAAGAGGGAAAGCGAAAGCGGATATGGGTCGAGCCGTACGTTCGGGGGCGGCCGGTACGCGCAGGATGGGGAAGCGCCCGCGCCGAATCTGTACAAGGTGAAAAAATAGAAAGGACCGATGTGGACAAACCGGGCGACGAAATCATTATTTTCGCCGATCGAGATTTAGCCGTGGCTGGCGACGGCCGGCTACGGGGAGATCGTTCGGGATCGAAACGGGAATGGAACGTGGCATAACGACGACCGTACCGTTTACCTGAGCGGTACGAGCGAGCTTGCGAAAGCTGTCGTGGTGCGGGGATCGAGGAGAAAATCATGAAAAAGAGAAAATGGGAGGACGTTCGGGGGGACCTGCGGCTCGCGGCCCTCGACCGAGACCTAGCGCTGAGCGCGCTTTGCAGCGATCTCCACAGGCGCGGCAGCGTGGACCAGAGCCTCAAGGCCGCATACGAGCACGCCGAAGACGCCTACTGGACGATCGACCGGGAAGCCCGGAGCTACCGGGCTTTTTGGGCAGCCGGGCCGGCGTGCCGACAAGGAGCGGAACGATTGGATTGGGCGCGTCTCCCTAAAGAACTCTCCTCATTTTTCTGTTTCAGGTCCAGGAAGTCAATCGGTGGACTCGTTGAAGCGACGGCTTGCTAAAAAAGAGGGAGGAAGTCGTGGATATTCTGGTTCATGGCCTTTTCCGTTCCGAAGCAAAAGGGGCCGAAACAGGCAGCACCTCTACAGCCCGTCCCGGCCTCATGACGGGAATCTCTTTTCCCGGCGCGCACAATACCCGAATCAAGGCGCAACCGTTCCCGCAAGCATCCGGAGCACCGGAAAAGACTATTGCTATCTATCCACCCCCTAAGGGGTTGTATTCGGGGTGGTCCTTCCAGAATTGAATTCTGTGACTCATCGGCTCTC
>CAYOVG010000443.1:0-4914 GCA_964407285.1 uncultured Syntrophobacteraceae bacterium | reverse complement strand
TCGAGCCGCGCCGTCACTCCCGCGCATGCGGGAGTCCGGCATTTCCAATGTCTTCCGGCCCCCCGCTCCCCGCCTGCGCGGGGACAAGCTTCGCGGGGGAGACGGTTCAGCGTTCCCCGTCGGGTTGCGCGTCGGCGAGGAGCGCGTGGAACTGCCGGCGCCACGCGGCGAAGGCGCGGTCTTCGATGGCCTTGCGCATTCGGGCCATGAGCGAGAGGTAGTAGTGCAGGTTGTGGATGGTGTTGAGCCTGTAGGAGAGCAACTCCCTGGCTATGAACAGGTGCCGCAGATAGGCGCGTGAGAAGCGCCGGCAGGTGTAGCAGGCGCATCCGGGTTCGATGGGTCTTTCGTCTTCCTTGTGGCGGCTGTTCTTGATCTGGATGCTGCCCCACGACGTGAAGAGCTTTCCGTTCCTGGCGTTGCGCGTGGGCATAACGCAGTCGAACATGTCGATGCCCAACCCGACCGCTTCCACCAGGTCCTCAGGGGCGCCGACCCCCATCAGGTAGCGCGGCCGGTCGACCGGCAGGCGCGGCGCGACCGCTTCCAGCATCGCCAGGGTGTCCTCCTTGGGCTCCCCGACGGCGAGGCTCCCCACGGCGTAACCGGCAAAGTCCATCTCGACCAGCCGGTCGAGGCACCACAGCCTGAGGTCCTTGTAAACACTCCCCTGGACGATCCCGAAGAGCGCCTGGTCCGGACGGTCGTGAGCGTCCCTGCACCGTTCGGCCCATCGCACGGTCCTTTCCGCCGAATCCCTGGCGTACTCGTAGCTGACCGGATACGGCGTACACTCGTCGAAACACATCGCGATATCGGAACCGAGCCGCGCCTGGATCCGCGTCGCCGTCTCGGGCCGGATCAGGTGACGCCCGCCGTCCAGGTGCGATTGGAAGACGACCCCGTCCTCCTCGATCTTGCGGATCTTCGACAGGCTGAAGACCTGGAAGCCGCCACTGTCGGTGAGGATGGAGCCGCCCCAGTGCATGAAGGTGTGCAACCCGCCCATGCGGGCCACCGTTTCGGCTCCGGGGCGCAGGTAGAGGTGGTAGGTGTTCCCGAGGATAATGCTCGCGCCGAGCGATTCGAGTTCCTCCGGGGAGAGGCTCTTGACGGTGGCCTGGGTCCCCACCGGCATGAAGACCGGGGTTTCCACGGTCCCATGGGAGGTGGCGAACCGCCCGCGCCGGGCCCCGCACGAAGGATCGACTGCAAGAAGCTTGAAATTTACGTGGGCCATTTGAAAAGAGGCTCCAGGTTGACCGTTGCGGATTGCGACTGAAGCCGCTCTTCCGACCTCTGATCTCTAATTCTCTGATTTCCGGTTTCCGATCTCCCGTCCGGTCAGGACACCTTTCCGCCGGGGGGCACGGGCTGTTCCGTCGTGAGGAGGCGAAGGTCCTCGCCGTCGCGTACCGCCAGCACCATCCCTCGGGACTCGATGCCCATCAGCTTGGCGGGCTGGAGGTTCGCCACCACGATGACCTGCTTCCCGACCATGTCCTCGGGCGCGTGCGTCTCCGCGATTCCGGCCACGATCTGGCGCTCCTCGCCGATGTCCACGATGAGCCGAAGCAGCTTCCTCGATTTTGGGACCCTCTCCGCCCGCCTGACCACTCCGGCCCGCAGGTCCACGCTCTTGAAGGCCTCGAACGAGATCGCGCCGTCGTCCCCCGCCGCGCTCGCTTCCGCGCCCGGGGCCGCCGAAGCAGTCGCGGCCGCCGCGGCCGGGATTTCGGATTTCGGCTTCTTCTCGGAGGCTTGCGCTTTCTTCTCCTGCTTCGCGGCGGCCCCGCCGCCCGCCGCCGGAGCGGCCGCGCCCTTTTCCTTTGCGGCCTTCTTCTCGTCCTTCTTCGTATCGATCCGGGGGAAGAGCGCTTCGCCCTTTTCGACCTTCGCGCCTTCCACGAGCGTCCCCCACCGCGCATCCTCGTCCAGGCGAAGATGCATGGGGTCTTTGCGTATGCCGAGCCGCTCCAGCATCTTCCGGGATGTCTCGGGCATGAAGGGGGCCACCAGCACCGCCACCACCCGGTTCATTTCCAGGAGGTTTCGTATCACCGTCCGGAGCCGTCCGGCGCCGGCCGGGTCCTTGGCCAGGTTCCACGGTCCCACGTGGTCGATATACTTGTTGGCGTGGTTGATGCACTCCCATATCAGCATGAGGGCCTTATGGAAGCCGAACAGGGGGATTTCCTCCACGTAGCGGCGCTTCGAATCTTCCAGGCAGCTTATGAGTTCGCGGTCCGCATCGGCGGGTTCCTCGCCGAACGGCGGCACGCGCCCCTCGAAGTACTTGTCGGTCATGGCGAGCGTGCGGCTGAAGAGGTTACCCAGGTCGTTGGCGAGGTCGGAGTTGAGCCGCTGGACCATGGCTTCTTCGCTGAAATTGGAGTCCAGGCCGAAGACCATCTCCCGGAGCACGAAGTAGCGGAAGGCGTCCACTCCGTAGACGGAGGCCAGATCGAGCGGGCGAACGACCGTCCCCTGGCTCTTGCTCATCTTCCCTTCGTCGATTTTCCAGTAGCCGTGAACGTTGAGATGCCGATACGGCTCGATTCCGGCGGCCTTGAGGATGGTGGGCCAGTAGATGCCGTGAGGCTTCAGAATATCCTTGGCGACCACGTGCTGCACGACGGGCCAGAATTTCGGGAACATCGCGCCGTCCGGGTAGCCGAGCGCGCTCACGTAATTGATGAGGGCGTCGAACCACACGTAGGTCACGTAGCGGTCGTCGAAGGGAAGGGTGATGCCCCAGCTCAGCCGCTCCTTGGGCCGCGAGATGCAAAGGTCCTCCAGGGGCTCCCGCAGGAACGCCAGGACCTCGTTGCGGTACCGCTCGGGACGGATGAAGTCGGGATTGTCGGTCACGTAGCGGATCAGCCAGTCCTGGTACTTGCTCATGCGGAAGAAGTAGTTCGACTCCTCGCGCTCCACGAGCGGCTTGTCGTGGTCCGGGCACTTGCCGTCCACCATCTCCCGCTCGGTGTAGAACCGTTCGCAGCCGACGCAGTACATCCCCTTGTAGGAACTGAAGTAGATCTCCCCGGCATCGTGGACTTTCTGCAGAATGTGCTGCACGACGCTCATGTGCTCGGGGTTGGTGGTCCGGATGAAGGCGTCGTTCTTGATTTCGAGCTTCGGCCACGTGGCCTGGAACATCGCGCTCACCCGGTCGGCATACGCCTTCGGCTCGATGCCGGCTTCCCGGGCGGCCTGCGCGATCTTGTCCCCGTGTTCGTCGGTCCCCGTAAGGAAGAAGGTCTCGTTTCCCATGAGCCTGTAAAACCGGTTTATCACATCCGCCACGATGGTCGTATAGGCATGGCCGAGGTGAGGCTCGGCGTTCACATAGTAGATCGGCGTCGTTACGTAAAACCGTTTAGTCATGCTCTTTCCTCTTATCCGGCATCTATATCCTTCTCGCAGGAAGCATCCTCGATGCGATGTTCGATTTCCTTCCCGTTGTCCAACTGGACGGTCACCGTTCTTTCCATGACGTTCTGGCGCACCACTTTGCCGCATCCTTCGGGGGTTTCGCACTTCTTGCCCACCTTGGGCATGTCCTTCTTGAGGTGCTTGTAGGTTTCGTACTCGTACTGCAGGCAGCACATCAGCCGGCCGCACGTCCCGGAGATCTTGCCGGGATTCAGGCTCAGGTTCTGTTCCTTCGCCATCTTGATGGACACCGGATGGAAGTTCCTGAGAAAGCTCGAACAGCACAGGGGCCTGCCGCAACAGCCCAGCCCTCCGACCATCTTCGCCTGGTTGCGGACCCCGATCTGGCGAAGCTCCACCCTGGTCCTCAGCCTGCGCACGAGGTCCTTCAGCAGTTCCCTGAAGTCCACGCGCCCTTCGGCCGTGAAATAGAATATGATCTTGGAACCGTCGTAGAGGTGCTCCACGTCCACCAGGTTCATGGGCAGATTGTGCGCCTCGATCCGCTCCAGGCAGAAGACTTTCGCTTCCTGCTCCAGCCTCTGGTTTTCGCGGTGCAACGCGATTTCCTCCGCCGTGGCCGCGTGTTCGATCTTCTTGATCTCCTGGGGGTGCACCCTGGGGTCTCGCGGATAGGGGCCCTGCACGACCTGCCCCAGCCCCTTCCCCTGTTCGGTGGTCACGATGACGAAGTCGCCCATTTTCAGGCCCAGGTCGCCGGGGTCAAAATGATAGATCTTGCCTCCCTCCCGGAAGCGAATTCCAACTACCCTTTCCATTCAGGATATCCTTTACGGCAAGGCAGACGCCCTCGAGGGTGAGTTGCTTGTTGGCGTTGCTCTGCCTGAGGCGCTGCAAAGCCTCTTCGATTTGAGCGTAGAGGTGAAAAAGGCCCATAACGGGAGCATCGGGGAGCAGACCTCCCATGGCGGCCGCCGCGCCGCCGTGCACGGCGGGAGCGCCGGGGGTCTCCTCGGTCAACCGGGCGAGTATGACGTCCCTTACCCAGAGTTTAATACATTCCAGGTCCTGTTCCAAGTCCTGAGTCCCCTTGGTTTCTTTCACCCAACTGTCCGTGAGGAGGAAAAAGTCCATCATGGGCATGTCCCGGAGCGCCCGGACCCGCCTCATTATCTCCTCCCAGCGGGAAATCCGGCCGGATTCCACCCACCACGCGGCCCGCTCCATGCTGCCGCCCGCGAGCCGCGCCACCTCGCGGGCCCTCTCGGGTTCGACCCCGTGGGTCCGTACGAGTTCACGCTCGACCCACTCGTCCTCGAGCGGTTGGAACCGCACGTGGCAGCAACGGGAGACGATGGTCGGCAGGAGCATCTGGGGCTCCAGGGTGAGGAGCACGAATAGGTTGCGACCCGGGGGCTCCTCGAGGAGTTTGAGCAGCGCGTTGGCGGATTCCTCCTTGAGGCTGTGCGCGTCGCGGATGATCACGACCCGCCATTTGCCTTCGAAGGGACGAAA
>CAYOVG010000442.1:0-4968 GCA_964407285.1 uncultured Syntrophobacteraceae bacterium | reverse complement strand
CCGGAGCAAGAAAAATCAGCATCAACGAGACCCGGAGGGTGAGAACGGCTCCGCGTCGCGCGAGGAGGGACCTGCACTGCCGAGACACTCGAGACTGCGCGAGAGTCCGGGAGGGCCGGCGCAATTCCGGAATCTCCATATTTTCCAGTTACTACGGCTATTTGCACCGGAAATCAGTATCCAGGTCATTGTCCCATTGAGCGGCGCGGAGACAGTTCCGTATCATGAGACATAAGAAATGAAGCCATGTGTTCACCCTGGAAGACTTCAGGGGAGCCGGCTTCTCACCCGGATGGCGACCGGCGCCGCGGAAACGAACGACGGCGCTGCAAGACGAGCAGGGCAAGGGCCTGTCGCCGACCAACGCGCTGGATGAAGCGCAACGCAAGGAGGCTCATCGAGGTCTCTTGGAGTTGTTTCGCGCGCCCGATTCGCGCATGACGGACGTTGTCGGCAACCCTTGCGGTTCTCGAACCATGCTCATATCTTTATCCTATGATATCCATTAAATAGAGGAGGCATACATGCTTGGACTTCTTTGGGCGGCCTTGATAGGCCTGATTGTCGGGGCTCTTGCGAAACTGATCATGCCGGGGAGAGACCCCGGGGGAATCATCGTCACCATGCTGATTGGAATCGGCGGCGCGATTCTCATGACCTTTATCGGACAAGCTCTTGGTTTCTACCAGGCTGGACGGAGCGCGGGGTTCCTGGGAGCGCTCCTCGGAGCAGTCTTGCTCCTCGGGGCGTACCGGATGATCGTCGGGCGAAAGGCTTAGCGCTATTGGACCCCTGATCGGCGGCCCCGATGTTTGCGATGGGAGTCAAGGAACCCGGCGGTGAAAAATCGTCCGGGAAAAAGAGGCGGGTTTTGTGTTGAAGACCGACTCAACCCGGATATCCCGGACATGGATTACTCAGCCGGACGTAAGATCTCGGATGAACATCGTGAACCCATCGATCTTTGCATTCCGGATGGAAGACGGATGTTGGGGGCCGGCATGGCCCCTAAGCCGTGAAACCGATACACTCTCTCGGAGCGCGGCGTGGAGTTCGGTGGATGTGTGACGGCGGGACCATTTTCCCGACCACGACCACGAATTCCCCCATGCCTGTAAAGCGAGAGCCTGCGATGGGAATCGAACCCGCAGCATGCTGATTTACAAATCCGGCTTTCGCATCCCTACCGGGTACCCCGTATTTCTCCGTACCCTCATTTTTCAATAGTCTAAGAAACGTGAAAAAAAAACCGCGAAACATGAAAGAGGACCGGCGGCTGCTGGGAAAGATTATACTGCCTGAACCCGGGTCCCGAAAACTCAAGGATAGAGCGAGAGCGGACATTACAGAACTCCATGATTCAGACCGACCAGAGCGACAGAATCCAGGTTCAGCACGACGCCCGGGCGGCTCGGAAGAATCTGCCCAGGATGGTCCACAATCAGCCGATGATTCGTTCGGCTACCGAGGGCTTTATCGGCGCTGCAAAGAACTGGATTCTAAATATGCTTTCTAATTTTCCAATGAAATGGTATCTTGAAAAGAATCATAGCGGTATTGGGCCCAATAACTGAAGGGGAAACGTAATAGGATGAGAAGAACTCTCATTCCGGCAGGCGCCGTGGTTTTGGCGCTTGCCCTGGTCGTGGCCGCCTCGCTCGCCAGGAGCAAGCCTCCCGCCTATACGGGTCCTGTCGAAAAAATCACCCTCGGCTCATGCCCCAACGTCTATTCCCTGCTTCATGCGCAGATCTCGGAGCGCAAGCGGGCGGAAGAATCGCTGAAGGCGTCGTTACACGAAAAGGAAGTGCTTCTCAAAGAGATTCATCATCGGGTAAAGAACAACATGCAGGTCATCTCCAGCCTGGTATCCTTGCAGGCGGATCAGTCGAAGGATGAAGGCATGCGCGCGGTGCTCCGGGACGTCACGCGCCGGGTGCGCCCGATGGCCCTCGTCCACGAGAAGCTGTACCAATCGGCCGACCTGGCGCGGGTGGAGTTTGCCGCGTACGCGGAAAGCCTGCTCGGCTACCTCTGGCGCGCGCGCACGGCATCAACCATCCGGCTGGTCCTGGACCTGAAGCCGGTGTCGCTTTCAGTGAATACGGCGGCGCCATGCGGGCTGATGCTTAACGAACCGGCAAGCAACTCCCTGAAGCACGCCTTCCGGGGGAGCGACGGCGGAGAATTGCTCGTTTCGCTTCACGCCTGCCCGGAGGGAACGGTGCGCCTCCGCGTGCGCGACAACGGCACGGGCCTTCCGCCCGGGCTTGACTGGCGGCGGGCCGACTCTTTGGGGCTGCACCTGGTGCAGATTCTCGCCAAACAAATTGACGCCGCGGTGGAAGTCGCAAGCGGTGGAGGGACCGAATTCCCGGTGTGCTTCGGAGGGCCAACCCCATGAACAAGGCCAGGATTCTGATCGTTGAAGACGAGGGCATTGTCGCCGCGGAGTTGTCGCGCAAGCTGGAACAACTGGGCCACGAGGTTGTCGGCACGGCCGAGCGTGGCGAGGATGCCGTCGCCCTGGCTTCCCTGAAACGCCCGGACCTGGTGTTGATGGACATCTTGCTGAAAGGCCCGATGGACGGCATCGAAGCGGCGGATCGCCTCCGCCGCGAGCATGACGCGCCCGTGGTCCACCTGACGTCATATAGCGACCCTGCCACCCTGGCCCGCGCAAAGCTCACGGGGCCGTTCGGATACGTCCTAAAGCCGTTTGACGAGCGGGACCTCGCCATGCAGATCGAGTTCGCGCTTTACCGCCACCGGGCCGACCGGCAGGTCCGGGAGCAGCGCGAGTGGCTGCGCGTCACCCTCAACAGCATCGGCGATGCGGTGATGGCCGCGGACGGTGAGGGTCGTATCGGTTTCCTTAATCCCGTGGCCGAGTCCCTAACCGGCTGGAAGGCCGAAGAGGCAATAGGGATGCCTGTTTCGTCCGTGTTCCGCGTTGTCAACGAGCAGACCGGACAGACGCTGGAGGACCCGGTGGCCCGGGTTTTGTTCGAAGGCAGCGCCGTGGAGTTGGCGAACCAGGCCGCGCTGGTGACCAGGGACGGCCGCACGGTTCCCATCGAGGACAGCGCCGCGCCGATCCTGGACGCTGCCGGTCAGGTGATCGGGGTGGTGCTGGTGTTCCACGACGTGACCGAGAAGAGGCAGGCCGAGGAGGCCGTGGCTGCGGTTCACAGGCAGATCCAGAGCATCATCGACAACACACCGGCCATTATCCATGCCTTCGATCTGGAAGAGCGCTTTGTGCCGGCAAACAGCGCCCTCGCCAGGTTGCTCAAATCCACTCCGGAACAGATGATCGGAAAGAGACGTCACGAGTTCATGCCCGAAGAGGACGCAGGCCGGCATGAAGCAAACGACCGGGAGGCGATCGAGTCGGGGAGTGCCCTGGAGTTCGAGGAGTACAGCCGGCTCAAGGGCCGCTCGATTACCTGGCTTACGACGAAGTTTCCACTTCGCGACGCGCAGGGGAGGATATACGCAGTGGGTGGAATCTCCACTGATATTTCCGAGCGCAAACGGGCAGAGCAGGAGCGGGCTGCCACGATCAAGCTGCTGGAGATCGCCAATCAGGCGCGGACGCCGCGTGAGTTGACGCGAGAGGCGATCGATTTCCTGGCAGACCTCTCGGGCTGCTCGGTCGTAGGCTTGAGGCTGCGCGAAGGAGATGACTTCCCCTACTACGATCAGCGCGGCATGACGGATGAGTTTCTGTGCAAGGAGAACTCTCTTTTCAGGATCGACCGGGACGGCAACATTGTCGCCGATGCCGACGGCAGGCCCTATATCTCCTGCATGTGCGGGACCGTGCTGTGCGGCAGGACCAATCCTTCCAAGCCATTCTTCACAAAAGGCGGCAGCTTTTGGATCAACAGCACGACGCATCTGCTGGCCACAACCACGGCAGCCGATCGGCAGGCCGAGACGCGAAACGTCTGCAACCAGGTCGGATGGGAATCGCTGGCCCTCATACCTCTGCGGGTTGGCGATGATACCTTCGGGCTGATTCACCTGGCTGATCCGCGGATCGGCAAGTTCTCCAGCGAGACGATCGCTCAAATCGAGCGGCTGGCTCAGCAGTTGTCGACCAGCCTGGGCAAGCTTCGGGCCGAGGAGGCCCTGCGCGAGAGCGAGGAACGCTTCCGGCTGGCGTTGCGCAACGCACCGGTGTCGGTGGCGGCACAGGACCTCGACCTGCGCTACATCTGGGCATATAACCAGCGGACAGCGCGTCCCGACCAGATTATCGGCCACTTCGACCACGAGATCTTTACGGCCGAGGAAGCGGAGCATGTCACGGCCGTCAAGCGGCGCGTGCTCGAAGAGGATGTCGAGCTTCGCGAGCAGATGTGGTTCAATCGGCCGAGCGGTCGAATCTTCCTCGATGTCTCCTGGACGCCGACCCATGACGCTGCCGGCCGGGTTACGGGCGTAGCCTCCGCCACCATCGATCTGACGCCTATAAAGCTCGCCGAGGAGAAACTGCGGGAGAGCGAAGCGCTGCTTTCGGCCATACTGGAGCAACTCCCGGTGGCCGTTGGCGTCCACAACCGTGATGGTGAGTTCTTTTTGAGCAACTCCAGGATGGCCTACTATGTGCCTCGAAAAATCCCCTCCCGTGACCCGGAGCGGAAAGCAAGGTGGAGAATCTTCGATGCCGAAGGACGCCTGCTTCCTCCCGAGAGGTGGCCTGACGCACGGGCTCTGAGTGGCGAGATCGTCAGTCCGGGCCTCGAGTCCCGGTACATCGCCGAGGACGGACGGGAGGTCTGGGCGTTGGTGTCGGCCGTACCATTCCTGTCGGCCAGGGTTGAATCTACCGGTGCTGTTGCAGTCATTCAGGACATCACCGAGCGCAAGCGGACGGAAGAGGCGCTACGGGAGAGCGAGGAGCGGCTGCGGATGGCCTTGCGCGCGGCCGGGGCCGGGGTCTGGTCGTGGAATATCGTT
>CAYOVG010000441.1:0-4977 GCA_964407285.1 uncultured Syntrophobacteraceae bacterium | reverse complement strand
ACAAAGCTCCGGGCGTGGTGGGCCACCCCGGAGGGGGCCACGAGGAAGGCACCCTGGTGCATGGGCTCCTGGCGCGCTATCCCCGGCTGGCCCTCCAGGGCGCTCCCTTGCGCCCCGGCATCGTGCACCGCCTGGATAGGGATACGTCGGGCGCGCTTGTGGTTGCGAGGAGCGAGCGCGCCTATCTCGATCTCATCGAGCAGTTCAAGGAGCACGAGGTTCGCAAGGAGTATCTTGCGCTGGCGTACGGACGGTTTTCGGAGCCGCAAGGTGAACTCAGGACTCTTTTGGACAGGCATCCCGAAGAGCGGAAGAAGATAGCTGTCGTGCAGGGGAGGGGACGCGAGGCCGTCTCCCGGTGGCGGGTGCGGGAGGAGTTGGGAGAAGTGACGCTGCTTCGGGTCGAAATCGAAACGGGGCGCACTCACCAGATCCGCGTGCACCTGAGCTTCCTCAAACATCCGGTTGTGGGGGATGAAACCTATGGAGGCGGCAGGCGGAGGGCGAAATCCGTGAAGTCCAAACCCTTGCGACAGATTCTGGAGGGTGTGGAGCGACAGTTACTTCACGCTCATCACCTGCGTTTTCGCCATCCGGTGTCCCACGAACCCGTCTCGATCACCGCCGCCCTTCCATCCGACTTTTCGGCCGTATTGGAGGGGATTCGCCGCCTGGAAGAGCAGGCGGGATGACGGGGAGATCGGACAGGATCGGCCGGATGATGGAATCGGCGGGATAGCCGGGGGAGAAACGGACGGGAAGGCGGGAAGGAGTAACAGGTTCGAAATGGATTTTCTGGTAGTCAGGCACGATGTGCTGGCGCCTGCGGGCGTTGTCGGTGAGCGGATTGCGGAGCGCGGGGGCGTTTGCGTCGAGGTCATGCCCTCCGCGGGAGAGGTGCTGCCGGAGACATCCACCGGCTTTGGAGCAATGGTCATCCTGGGGGGGCTTATGAGCGCGGGGGATGATGCCGGTTATCCCCACTACAGTGCTCTTCTCGGGTTGATCCGCAATTTCGACGCCGCGGACAAGCCCGTCATGGGCATCTGCCTCGGCGCTCAATTGATAGCGAGGGCCTACGGCCGCCGCGTGTACCGCATGGAAAAGATGGAGCGCGGGTTCAGACCGGTACGCTTCACCCCTGATGCGGCCTCGGACCCGGTCCTGAAGGGGCTTGGCCGGGAGCAACGGTTGATGCAGTGGCATAACGACACCTTCGAACTGCCCGCGGAGGCGCGTCTCCTGATGACCGGAGACGAGTGTCCCAACCAGGCGTTCCGGGTGGGAAACCGGGTGTACGGGTTTCAGTTTCACCCGGAGGCTACTCCCGGCATTATCCGGTCCTGGGTGAATGGCGGCGCAGGCGCCTGTTCGGGGGAAGATGGGGCGTCGCCTCGGCAGGCGGGCCGTATGGGTGAGGATGAAGAGATTGAAAAGCAGATCGCGCTGTACTATGAGGATTCCGCGCGGTTTGCCCGCCTGGTGACCGACAGGTGGCTCGAACTCGCCGGAATATGATTCCGTGGCGCGGCTGCCCCGGCGGCAGGGCCTGGGGTCGGATAAAGAATTTGTTAATCTCCCATATGGGAGCGCTTCCGCGTAGAGATACGTAACCGTAGGACGGGGTTTCGTCCCCGCCCCGCCGTTACCGCGTACGAACCCTTACGTCAATGCTTATACGCTTCCGAATGGGAACCGGGATACGTACGGGTTATCAGGCTGACGCCCGTACGTTCCACGCTATGAGAATCGGTCGGGATGCCGCCTGATGGGACCGTGCCGATGTTACGCAGGGCGGTTTAGCCGAAGTGCTCGCTGATGAGGGGTTCCAGGTCCAGTTCGATTTGACTGAAACCGGTGGTGACGGACAGGTCCTGCAGGAGTCGCTCATATGCCGAACGGCCTATAAACCTCTTGAATTCCTCCGCCTGCCGCGATCTGGCTTTGTACTCCCGCCAAAAGTCCTCGAGTTCGTTGAGCGCCCCATCGGCGCCGTCGAAAACCGCGGCCCATTCCATCCTGAGTTCATCGAAACCGGTCAGCATTTTGCATCCCGATGCATCCATGGTCAGCATGAATATGACGTCGGGAAGGGTAGGCGCGCCATCGTCTGCATCAACGGACAAGTAGGCGTCCATCTGCTTCGCGGGCTTGAGCAGGCGGCATCTATAGTGTTTTATATCTTTAGGATACTGTCCCGGATTCAGAATGGGGTTTTCCGGGACCCTCCTGGTCTTCATGGAGATATTCTCATGCTCTATCAGCTCTTGAATGATGGGTATGCTCTCCATTCGTCCTCCTTTGGCATGTTCTGATGGCTGCCTTTCCTTCCTGCCGGCATTCCCGCATCAATATGCACATTCCGTACCCAAAATGATGGCCCTCCCCACTTTTATCGGAAGCGCCCGGATACACCGGGCCGGATCGAAGAACCCGGCCGGATACCGTCAAGTGGAACCGGTTTGCGAACCGGCTGCCGCAACCATCCGGTTACGACCCCTTTCACGCATATTCTTAGGGGAAAACGCCGTTCTTATAAATAGGGTATACTGCGTATTTGGAATGCTCCATGCCGTATTTTGGAATGCGCCGCTTGAATGTTCGAGGGAGATGCATGCAGGAATTCGGGATTGGAGGAATGCGCCGGGCCGAGGATGGCCCGGCGATGATGTGCTTGTTTCGCATAGGGGAAAGGCGTTGCAGGCCGTGAAAAGCGCTGACCGCGAAAAGCGCGTTCAGCGGACGGGCATACCGCCGGAGGTGACCGGTTCGCGTCCGAATTCCATCGCCGTGTCCGCCGTCTCGCGGCAGACCCGTTCGGCATAGTCCATGAGCGATTGGAACTGCATATACAGGCGATGTTCGCTCACTCCCAGCGGTTCCTTGAAAAACGCCGCCAGTTGGGGCAACAGCCCCGATTCGCCGCGCCGGAGAGCCAGTTCCGTCAGCCGGATCAGGTCCAGCACCAGGGGGGCGGCAAGGATCGAGTCGTATCCTTGCCAGGTGAACTGCAACGACATGTTCACGCCCAGGAATCCCTTGAAATGAATGAAATCCCAGGCGGTCTTCTGGTCTCCCAGCGACGGCACGTGGTTTATCTGTACTCTGGAGTGGGGCGCGTATCCGAGGATCTCTCTCAGTATGCGGTCCTTGGTCCTGATCTTGGACTCCCTGTTTTCCGGATGGTCGAGGACCTTGCCGTCCATATTGCCCAGGATGTTGAATCCTTCCCAGCTCAGCACTTCGAGGTTTCTGCAGGTGAACATCGGCGCCAGGGCGGACTTGACCAGGGTCTCCCCCGTTTTGCCGTCATTTCCCATTATCGGCACTTTTTTGTTCCGGGCGAGTTGCACGATGGCGGGAATGAGCGCCCCGTTGGAAGGGGTGAAGTTGATGTAGGGGCATTTCTCCTGGATTGCGGCGTAGGAGTACAGGGAACTGGCCCGCACCGCCGAACAGTCGTTCTCGTCGATGGCGGCCTCGAATCCGGCCGGATCATCATGGCTCCGCATGTGTTCGAGAGGGGGTTCGGTCGAAGCCAGGTTCACCACCAGGACCGTCTCGAGTGAGTTGCTGTCCTTGAAACGCCTGATGTCCAGCCGCAATGCCCGGATTTGATCGAAAAGAGAGCCGCAGTCCCTGACGGCTTCCGCCTTGCTGAGACCTCCGATGGCTTCGCCGCAGTTCCTGGCCGTTCCGGGGTAGACATTGCCGGACAGCCTCTGCAGGTCTCCCTCGATGGCGGGAAAGAACTCAGCAGGAAGAATTCGACCCCTCGTAACGAGTTCGCGGGCATTCTCCAGAAGGCTTCCGGACCGGATGTCCCATCCTCCGAAGACCAGTTCCCCGGGTTCAACGAGGTTGAGGCTCTCAAAGACTTCCAGGTCGGTCACCATCCCCGTCCTGGAACACAGTTCCTTTCCGAGGCATAAGGCCCCGGTCACAACAGTAGTGGCCAGATGCCCCAGCGCCCCCACTATCATCACGCCGGTTCTATTCATTCATTTTTCCTCCGCTTCTCCTCCACCCGTCCGGCTTCAGACTCCTGATAGGGATAATAATGAAGATTGAATTACCGGAAGTCGCAAGCAAGGTCAATGCTTCCATCGCCGGATGCGTTACGAGCGCCGGAGTTGCTGTTATGCGCCTGCATCCGGCCTTTTCCCGGCAGGCGGCGCTGCGTGCGCACCTCGCCCCGCGGGGGGAAACTCCCGCACGATCAAGTTAAGCCGGGTCGCCATGCATGTCCAGTACCGGGCCGGTTGGCGCTCATTTTGCTTATCTCTTTACTTTTAATATACGAAGTAAGTATATATGGAACGGCGGTGAGAGTCATGTTTCTTCTGGATGCGTTGAAAGTGCAAAGGGAACCGGAACCGGCATGCGAGTGCGGGATTCGTTGCCGGATGGGGTTCATGCAGGAAAGGAAAGGGCGATGTGTTGCATGAGGCCGGGTGTTATCCTGTCGGGAGTGCTTCTCTTGATCTCGTTTGCGTTGGCGCGGCCGCCGCACCTGAGTGCGTTGATGGCGCCCCTCGGCACGGATGACCTTACGAAGGGGTCGGACGTGGTCGTGGTCGGCAGTGTGAAAACCCTGGAATCGCACTGGACCGCGGACGGGAGCAGCATTGTCACCACGGCTGTGGTGGATGTGGAAGATGTGGTTAGAGGCAAACTCGGCGAGCAGTCCGTTACCATCCAGTATCCGGGTGGAGAAGTGGGAGACGTGGGAATGGGAGTGTCCGACGCTGTGAGCCTCACCGAGGGGGAAAGGATTCTCGTTTTCCTCGATCGGATGGAGAGCGGATCGTACACCACGTACGGCGGTGGCGGGCAGGCGGTCTTTTCGGTCGTCGGAAGTGCCCAGGGCAAGTACACCATCGGCGACGACGGAGTCGCGAGCAAGAAGGGTTTTGCCGTTTTGGGAGACCGGAAGATCATTGACAACGGCAGCGATGTATCGGACCTCATCCGCAA
>CAYOVG010000440.1:0-5003 GCA_964407285.1 uncultured Syntrophobacteraceae bacterium | reverse complement strand
TTCCCCTGATTATACCCCATTTCTCGGCGCGAAAAAAGATCGCTCGTCATTCCTGGCCATGTTGATGGGGCGCTATCTGCTTGCCGATCTCGGCATCACGTTGCGCCAACTTGATCACACAAAATTCAGAGATGCGATGACAACCCTGGAAAGAAACGAAGATGCCTATCACGCGCGTGCCGTAGCTGCAGTGGATGCAGCCTTGAAACGCCTCTATTGTGAGCAGGTGATTTCTTTGCAACGTCTGGCGGCAACATTTCGCCGTGGTGATCTTATCGAGTTACTGAAAGCGGATCTTGTAAATGGATAATATCGCTAATCGTCTTATCCTCTCGGTTCGTTCCTCAGCTGTGTTCAATCCAGAGGTTCAGGCGGCCCCCTCATGCGTTCTATGGCCTGACCATGATCGGCAATGGGAGACAATAGTACCTCGTCTGCTAGGCGAGTTGCCCGAATTGCTTATTTTGGGTGATTACGATCCGGAGAGGCGAAGCGGCCCGGCCATCTGGTTGCGATGTGTCATCGCCGGGAAGGACGAAGATATTGTTTTGCCCGAGGGTTCCACACCCATCTTGTATCTGCCGGATGTCAGCCGCCAGGATCTGCGAGCGGTGGAGAATTGCCCGGACCATCTGAAGCCGATTGCCGAGTTGCAGTATCGCGGTGTGATCTGGTCGCAGGTAAACGCCAAGGACTGGACGATCCTTGCTTTTCTGAAATCCGATCAGGGAGGCTTGGGGTTGGACGTTGCTCAGGACAACGACACGAAGAGGGCCATGCTGCCGGCCCTCTACAGGTTGCTCGATGAAGACGTGGAACTCCTCAAGGGCAAGCACCTGGATAAGGATTATTTCAATACACTGCTGACCGGCGGTGATCCGGTAAGAGATCTGTTGATGTGGCTCGATCAAGGGGATGCTTTCAAAGCTGGACGTGGAGAAAACGAATGGGCCGGGTTTGTAGAAATCTGTAAATCCCGGTTCGCTTTCAGCCCCGAAAAGGATGGCGCCCTGGTCGGAGCAACGAAGCTGGCAAATCACGCCGGTCCCTGGCAACCGGTCTGGGATCGCTATTGTGAGGCTCCCAAACGTTACCCCAATATTCCCAACCAGATCCGCAAGTGCAAAATGCCTGAGCTTACTCTGTACTCTAACGCCTCTTCCCATGGGGGATGGCCGCAGTGGAATGAGGCGCAGCAAAAGGGACTCAGGCAGCAATTACTCAACCTTCAGAAGCACCCTCCGCACGAGGCTCGGGAGAAACTTCCAAAGATCGACAAAATGTACAAGGACCTCCGCCACCTCGTGTGGGCGGAACTGGGAGAATCCCCGCTTGCTTTGGCTCTGGAGCATTTGACCTGTTTGGCCGAGATAACCTCCAACTCCCTTGCCGTGGGAGACATCAACGACTCTGTGGCCATATACCGGACATCCGGCTGGCGGGCCGACGATGCAGTCTTAAGAGCACTGGGATGTGTGAGCAAGGATGAAGACCTCGAAGCGATTCGTGGAGTCATCCGAACCATATATCTGCCCTGGATGGAAGAGGCTGCACGGCATCTGCAGAAACTGGCGGATCAGTCGGGATATGCGGGAGAACCCGCGGCCAAGCTTAAGCCTTCCGGTGATAATGCCGGGGAGTGCCTGGTTTTCGTGGACGGCCTTCGTTTCGATGTTGCCAAACGGCTGGCCGATCTTCTGTCCGGTAAGGGACTGAATGTCTGCGAAAAGGCGGTATGGACAGCACTACCAAGCGTTACCGCCACCGGGAAACCCGCCGTGACGCCGGTTCGGCATCTCATCGGCGGACAGGAGGCAAGCTCCGATTTCGAGCCTTGCGTCAAGGAGACAGGGCAATCATTAAAGGGCGGGCACCATCTTCGAAAGCTACTGAGCGATGCCGGATTCACCTACATTGAAAAGCATGAAACAGGGGACGGCAAAGGCAGAGGGTGGTGCGAGTTCGGGGATATCGACAACGAGGGCCATGATCACGGCTGGAAGCTGGCAAAACAGGTGCTTCCCCTGTTGTCGGATATAGTGGAACGAGTGGGACAGCTTCTCGATGCCGGTTGGAAGCGTGTGCGGATCGTAACGGATCACGGCTGGCTTCTGCTCCCGGGAGGACTCCCCAAAGTCGATCTATCGGCTTCTCTTATTGAGAACAAATGGGGACGCTGTGCGGCGCTGAAAGCGGGAGCCGTCACTGAAGAGCGGTTGTATCCGTGGTACTGGAACCCCGCCCAAAGCTTTGCGCTTGCAGACGGAGTGAGCTGCTATCGAAATGGGCTCGAATACGCCCATGGCGGTCTAAGTCTGCAGGAATGCTTGACGCTTGAATTGCTGGTTACCCGCGCGACCGGCGGTCAGTCAAGTCGAACGGTGGAGATTACGGACATGGTCTGGAAGCAACTTCGCTGTACAGTGGCTGTCGATGGAGATTTCAAAGGTCTTATCATGGACATCCGTACGGAGCCCGGCAACGCCGCATCCAGCGTTGGAGTAAGCGCCAAACCGCTCAAAGAGAATGGGACTGCTTCCGTCGTCGTTGAAAACGAAGAGCTTGAAGGCTCCGAGGTCGTTGTCGTGTTGATCGATCAAAAGGGCGAGCTTGCGGCTCAGTCTGCTACCATTGTGGGTGGAGGCGGCAAATGATCGAATTGGACCAGATCGACAGGCTTGCGGCCTCCCACCTCGACGGGTACCTGGTCCGCAAGGATCTCGTTCGCACCTTCAGCCGCCAGTTTCCGGTCCCGACCTACGTGGTTGAGTTCCTACTGGGGCGTTACTGCGCCAGCATCGATCCGGAGGAGATCGAGGAGGGGCTGGACGTAGTTCAACGGCAGCTCAAGTCCAGGACGGTTAAGGCCGGTGAGGAGGAACTTTTCAAGGCGAGAGCGAGGGAGAACGGTGAGGTCAAAATCATCGATCTCATTACGGCCAGACTCGATGCCCGGACGGACTCCTACCTGGCTACTCTTCCAAGCTTGAGACTCCAGGATGTTCGGATCAGCCCGGAACTGGTCAACCAGCACGAGCGCATGCTCACGGGTGGATTCTATGCGGAGATCTCGCTGGCCTACGATGCCGCCATTGCCCAGGAGAAGAAGGGCCGTCCCTTCGGAGTGGAAGGGCTGCGGGAGATCCAGCTGTCCAAAAGAGATGTCCTCGATCAACTGGGAGAGGCCCGGAGGAACTTCTCGACCGAGGAGTGGAAGCGCCTTCTCTTGCGGAGTATCGGGATAGAGCCGGGGGCTCTCTGCGATAGATCAAAAAACGCTCTGTTCCTGCGAATGGTTCCCTTCGTCGAGCGCAACTATAACCTGGTCGAACTCGGCCCAAGGGGCACCGGCAAGAGCCATCTGTTCCAGCAGGTTTCCCCGTATGCTCACCTCATATCCGGCGGCAAGGCGACCGTTGCCCGCATGTTCGTGAATAACTCGAACGGCCGGCGTGGCTTGGTATGCCAGTACGATGTGGTCTGCTTCGACGAGGTGTCCGGGATTTCCTTCGACCAGAAAGACGGCGTCAACATCATGAAGGGCTACATGGAGTCCGGGGAATTCAGCCGTGGCAAGGAGAGCATCCGGGCAGACGGTAGTATTGTCCTGGTTGGAAACTTCGAAGTGGATGTGGAGCACCAGCAAAGGATCGGTCATCTCTTCGGCCCGATGCCGCCGGAGATGAGGGATGACACCGCTTTCATGGACCGTATCCACGCCTACCTGCCGGGGTGGGATGTGCCCAAGATCCAGAAGGAGCTGCTCACCAGCCACTTCGGACTGGTCAGTGATTTCCTCTCGGAGTGCTGGAGCCAGCTCCGGAACCAGAGCCGCATAGCATTGCTTCAAAACAGGGTCCACTACGGCGGCGCGCTCAGCGGGCGTGATACGAATGCCGTCAACAAGACCATAAGCGGGTTGCTCAAGTTGCTCTATCCTGCCGGCAACGAGGATGTGCCCGAGGAAGAAATCGAGTGGGCTGTTCGAATTGCCCTTGAAGTCAGGCGGCGCGTAAAGGAACAACAGAAACGGATCGGTGCGGCTGAATTCCGCAATACTCACTTCAGCTACGTTATGGGAAGGGATGGGGTCGAGAAGTTTGTCTCAACCCCTGAGTTGCAGAGCGAGAACAGCATTGGAAGTGATCCGCTGGAGCCCGGTCAGGTCTGGACCATAAGCCCAGGCGGCACGGACGATCATTCAGGCCTCTATCGGATCGAAGTCAACGAAGGCCCCGGCTCGGGCGTAAAGATCCTCAATAAGCCGGTCCCTCCCGCATTCAAAGAAAGCGTCGCCGTTGCCGAGCAGAATCTGTATGCCCGCTCCATGCAACTGATTGGCGATAAGAATCCCAGGCAACATGAATTCTCAGTTCAACTCAGAGCGTTCGATGCCTCCAAATCCGGGGCCAAGCTGGGAGTTGCATCCTTGATCGCATTCTGTACGTCGATCCTGAAGAAAAGTGTTCGAGGAGGACTGATAGTTGTCGGGGAGATCAATCTAGGAGGATCGATAGAGCCGATCCATAATGCCGTCTCAATCACAGAGATTGCAGTAGAGAAAGGAGCTTCCGCCTTGCTGATGCCGGTTGGATGCCGTAAGCAACTGTTCGATCTTTCCGATGAGATGGCAACCAAGATCGACATCCAATTTTACTCCGACGCCCGGGACGCTTTGCTCAAATCGATTAATGAGTAGGTTTCGAAGCGACCTTCCTTGTCCGTGTTTCGTCGGATGATCATCCACACCGTCTTGTGCGGGCAGCCCATCCCGACAGAGGGTGACTCGTCTTTTGGTGGATTAGTAGGCGATGGGACCCTTGCTCCCCTCGCTCACCGTTCGCCGATACCAGAAGTGATCGTGCAGCCCCTGCGCGAATTGATCCATACGGATTTGTCTTGCAGATAGCCCACACCCTTTTTCAGCTCATCCAAAGAGGCAGTCTCTTCCGGAAAGCTTTCCCCCATGGAGTGGGGTCGGCAAGAAACATCGCCTTCAGGCT
>CAYOVG010000439.1:0-5008 GCA_964407285.1 uncultured Syntrophobacteraceae bacterium | reverse complement strand
ACGGCTGCAGGCGTCAGTGCTTGTTCCAGATTACGGCGATAGCCCTGGCGGGTTCTCCGCTCAGGGAACGGAAACCGTGGCTCAGGTCGGATTCGAAATAGATGCTGTCTCCGGGTTCGAGGACTTCCAGGCGGTCCAGGGTGCGAAACTCGAGCTTCCCTTCGATCAGGAACAGGAATTCCTCGCCTTCGTGCGTGTTGAAAACCATGTCGTCCGGGTCCATGGCATGGAACTCCACGAGAAAGGGCTCCATGTGCTTGCCGGTTTTTCTCGTTTCGAGCGATTCGTAGGTGCAGGTCGCATCGCCCTTGTCGTGGTGCGGGCGGCGCTCCATCTTCACGCGTTCGTACTTGCGGGTGATCGACACTTTGTCGTCGCCGGATTCGTCCTGAAAAAAGTAGGCCAGTCCCACGTGCAGCGCCCTGGACAGCCTGAGGAGCGTGGCGACGGGCGGTATGACGTGGTCGTTTTCGATCTGGGACAGGAACGGCTTGGAAAGACCCGTTTTGACCGCCAGGTCCTGAAGCGTGAATCGGTTTTTTTGCCGCAGTTCTCTTACCTTGCCCCCTATTTTGAGCGCTTTGACCGCAAGGCTGATATCCGATTGCGATTGCTGTGTCATAGACCTCTTCCTTCTCCAGGATGTCGGATTAGCACTGGTTAGCTATTATAAAATACCTTTTCAGATTGTGAAATGAAAAAATCGCCTCGCAAGTTGCTGGTCCTTTTGGAGGAGCTATTGTAAAATCACCTGACAGAAGCTTTGAAGCTTTTACACTTCGGGGGAGAATGGCTATGCACATTGTGGTTCTGGGGGCGGGAGCGATGGGCTGCCTGATGGCGGCAAGGCTTGGCGGAACGGATGCGCGGGTGAGCCTTCTCGGCAGAAATCCCGAGCACGCCCGGATCATCGACCGGCAGGGAGTGACGGTCGAGGAGTTGGGCGGGGCGACGGCCGTCTATCGGGTTGCATGCCATGACAGCCCGCTGTCGCTTCCGGGCGACGCGGACCTGGTGGTCGTGCTGGTCAAAAGCTACGACACCGCGGATGCCGTATCGGGCGTCGGCGCCCGGTGCGGGCCGTCCACCATGTTTCTCACCCTGCAAAACGGGGCGGGCAACTGGGAGACCATTGCGGACGCGGTCGGCGGGCGAGAGCGGGTCCTTGCGGGCACGACGGCCCAGGGGGCCACTCTGCTGGCTCCGGGGCGGATAAGACACGGGGGCAACGGCGCGACGTACATCGGAGAGGTGGACGGGCCGCCGACCGGGCGGGTCCTGTCGGTCGTCGATCTTTTTCGGCGCGCGGGAATCGAGGCGCACGCGGGCGCGGAGATGCAGAAGCTCATCTGGGAGAAGCTTCTGGTCAACGTGGGGATCAACGCCATCACGGCGCTCACGGGGATTCGAAACGGAATGATCGCCGGGTTGGACGCGGCGCGGGAATTGTCCGCGGACGCCGTGCGGGAGGCTGTCGCCGTTGCCGCCTCGGTAGGGGTCGTCGTCGGGGATGAGATGGTGGAGCGGGTCTTCTCCGTTGCCGAAGCCACGGCTGTGAACCGGTCCTCGATGGGACAGGACGTCGACCGGAAGAAGCGCACGGAGATCGACGCCATCAACGGGGTGATCGTGCGGCAGGCTCGGAGGGCCGGAATCGACGCGCCGGTCAACCGCACGCTCGTCAGGCTGGTCAAAACCCTGGAAGCCGGGTATGCTTCCGGCTGATCGTCGGGATCGATTACTCGGGACGGCATTTGCGCGACCGATTTGATTTCGATAGTGAAATGAGAACGCACAAGTGTTGTGCGGAATAGCTGCGTAATGGCTGCGTAATTGCCGGCATGAGTGTTTGAGCAGGTGAGCGGAAGCTTCCTGGCGAGATGTGGTGTTTCTTTCCTGGTGCGGCCACGATATGCTTGCTGCATTCCAAAACGTCAAAGAGCTTTTACCTGGATCATCGCGCCGTGAATTCGTTCCCCCCTGGCTGCCCCTTCCATTGGCTCCGGGGGCGGACGTGAAGCGCCAGGTGAGGAGGGGGCGAATTTGTGGTTCGATGATCCGGCTACGTGATTTTCGGGCGGGCTTTCGGATCAGGATTGAGAGAGAACGACAAACGAGAGAGGATGAAGGGCAATGGCTATATCGGCACGCAAAACTGTTCCCGACATGATTGCGGCGAAGGGCAAGCGCAGGCTTTCGGTCCTTACCGCTTATGACTACCCTACCGCGTACTGGATCGATCAGAGCGGCGTGGACATGATCCTGGTGGGGGATTCTCTGGCGATGGTGGTGCTCGGCCTCGAGGATACCCTGTCGGTCGGAATGGATGAGATGATCCATCACACCCGCGCGGTGGCGCGGGCGACAAAACATGCGCTCGTAATCGGCGATATGCCCTTTTTGTCCTATCAGGCGAGTGTCGAGCAGGCGGTGCTCAACGCGGGCCGGTTCCTGAAGGAGGGACGAGCCCAGGCGGTGAAGCTGGAAGGGGGCGCCAGGGTGGTCCGCCAGGTGAGGGCCATGGTGGATGCGGCGATACCGGTCCAGGGCCATCTGGGACTCACGCCCCAAAGCGTTGCGCAGTTCGGCGGGTACAAGGTGCAGGGGAAGACCGCGGATGCGGCCAAAGTGCTCATCGAGGACGCTCAGGCGCTGGCGGAAGCCGGGTGCTTCAGCATCGTGCTGGAAGCCATTCCCGCTCCCATCGCCGCCCGGGTCACGGAGGCCGTTCCGATTCCCACGATCGGCATCGGAGCGGGCCCCGACTGCGACGGCCAGGTCCTGGTGATTCACGACCTGGTCGGGCTCTACGAGCGCTTCGTGCCCAAATTCGTCAAACGTTACGCCAACCTCGGCAGGCTCATGCAGGAGGCGGTGACCCGCTACAGAGAGGATGTGGAGAGCGGAGTGTTTCCCGGCCCCGAGCAGTCGTTCGAAATGGACGCGGCGGAACTGGCGGAACTGGACCGGTCGGGCGACGCGGACTGATGGGGTGCGATGGGGATGGGGGCTTCTCCCGGCGGGGAGCGAAACCCCGCCCTACCATTGGTCCGTCGTTTGTCTCCGCGTCGTTTGTTCCCCGGTGGAGGCATGTCGGTGGTGGAGGCGGGGGCGAGCCCTCATCGGCTTAAAGCTGAGTACCCAAGACGGCATTACGCGGCTGACCTGGTAATGGGAACGAACCGCTTTGTGCGGTTACGGCTGCCGGCCGCGACCGGGCTGTCGGAATGCAGCAGGTCGCGCCTGAAAGCCGAAGCCGCCCAAGCCGCCCAAAGCGTCCAATCGAGATTACCCGGCATTGGCTTCGTCATTACAATCCCATGCACTTACGGCCGGCTTGAAGCCGATGGGGGTTCGCCCCCACCCCTGACCGAAACGCGCGGTCGTCCACTCCCGTTAAGCTTTTGACGCTGGCTTCGCAATTGGAATTACAGGTACTTAGCTTCACGAGCGGCTCACCTCGAAAGCATTGCCGGCTCGGATCGACATTTTGTTGTTGACATGCATTTCAATGAGTGCTAATAATGGCGGTCTGTTCGGCGCTGAATGGGCCGTTAACTCAGAAGGTAGAGTATCTGCCTTTTAAGCAGAGAGTCGCTGGTTCGAGTCCAGCACGGCCCATCAGTAAGAAAAATGCTTGACAAAAGGGAGGCGCTCAAGTAAAAGACTCCCTGCAACAACAAGTCCCCATCGTCTAGCCCGGTCCAGGACATCGGCCTTTCACGCCGACAACACCGGTTCAAATCCGGTTGGGGACGTCAAACTAAATCAAAGGGTTGGCCGGAATCATCAGCCAACCCTTTTTTAGTTTTGTCCTCTATTTGTCTCTTCCCTTTCCAGATTTCGTTCATCCCCGGTATCACGATTTTCGGTATGGTTCATAGGTCATGAGTTCGAGGCAACACTCGACAGGACTCATCGTCATCCCCGCGCAAGCGGAAACCCGGGCTTTTCAACGTTCTCCGGCCCCCCCCCCTTTCGCGGGGGCGACGGCTTAAGAGTTACTCCGTTTTGAACCATGCCCGATTATCATCTGGCTCACCAGGAATTCTTCTTCCAGACCCGAATCATTGAGCGATTGTCTCCAGAAAGTCGAGGGCAGGGTTTTCGCCAAGTCGCATCATGTCAGTCCGATTCCGCCAGGAAGAGTCCCCGAGTCTTGTTAAGTAAGTGTCGCTCACCTGCTTAAGATCCGGTTCTCCAAGGTGAAGGCGGTGCAGTCGGGTTATGAACTGTTCACGGTGGCGTGCGCCGGGGTGCACTGCCGCCCACGCCGGTCCCCGCAGCATCTTACCTGGCGGGCGACGCTGTCGTTGGTTATCGATGCCGGACCTCGAAATACTCGAACTGACTCCATTATGGGTTGCAGGGGCGTCATGGACGCCAAACTCATTCCTGCTGTTCATTCCCCGAATTTCAGTCGGGGCGACAACCCTGGTCGCTCCAGTTGGCCGGGGTCTGCCCGGCAATCCAGTAGACCGCTGCAACTTCCGGCGTCGAACAGTACTTCCGCTGCTTCAGGGAGAGCTTCGGCTTTGGTTGATCAGCCACACTTCGCCATGGGGTATATTCTTAGCTGGAGGATTTCGCCGTAGTCCTTTCAGCGGCAACAATATCGCTGGCTTCCTCCTGGAGTTTTTCCAGAATCTCGTAATACTGCCTGCTTCCGGGTTCTTTCTTCTTCCCGAGTCGCCGCTGGAGGGTACTCATAACCGACGTATGGGCGAAACTATGCTGTATGAGAGAATCTGCGCAAGGTTAGATTACGCATCAAGTCTACCCTGATGCCTTTTTTCTTTCTTGCATGAATTGGGAGCATGGTATATTCTCTTCACTCACGTATACTCTATGCACATAAAAGGAATGGGACCGACGTTTTGTGGTTGCTACCCGTGTACTCCGGCCGGGAGGTTCTCAGGTGAAAACGGCGGCAACAGCTCCATCGTGAATATGATGGTTCATCCGGTTAATGAGTACCTCTGGGTGTGGAGATGGTAGAGTCGCAGTT
>CAYOVG010000438.1:3334-5018 GCA_964407285.1 uncultured Syntrophobacteraceae bacterium | reverse complement strand
GGACCGGAAAGGGCCGTTCGAGCCTCCGTGAACGCGGCCGCCTCGGACGGGACATCCAGCCCCAACAGACGCCGGTCGCGAGCCCAGCGCTGAATTACCATCGAACAGGTCGTCCAAAAGAACGGCGCTTGAAGCGAACGCACCGGAAATGCCAAAAGCCGGGCGTCGGTCATTACCAACTCTCCAGCCTGAAGCTGCTCCTCCGATCCATACTCGTCGGGCGGTCGCGGGCCGAGCAGCCGCTTGCAAACCTCCTCTTCCAAGCCCTGCGCGCCCCGGCGTCCCTCTGCCAAATCTCGCAAAACCCCCTTCAGTGCGCTGGCGGGGATGAACGGAAATCCGGTGTGCTGCTCGCGGGCGATCGGCAGATCGATGGCTCCCGAGGCCTGTCCCGTGCCGACATGCGTGGGCGTCAGGGTGTATAAACCCGTATCGAACGCGCTGTGTTCAATCATTCTTGTCTCCCCTCACGGCGGTATAGGTCTGCGGATCGGCCAGGCCCGCCACTCTCTGGCCGAATCCTATCGCTTCCATGTTTGAAGGCCGATAAGGAGCGAGGCCTTGGAGAATGCGCGCCGATTCGATCCTGTCCGAAGGCGATCCCCCGGCGATTTCAAACAGCCACGCGCTGCCTGCGGCCCATGTCGAACGAACATCGCGGCCTCCCCCCTCGATGCGGCTGAACCCGCCGATCCATGGTCCTTCCTCGGCGAGACGGCCGATCAGTTTCACGCGCGGATACAAAGCCTCCGGAACGGGGAACGGCTGCGGCGCTTCCGTCATAATCGCCGGCGTTAGCAATGCAACCCATACCCGCACAGGATCGGGAACGCGTTCCTTCTCGACCTCGAGATGAAGTCCCTCCCGCAGTCTTCTCCAGGAATCGTGGATGCTCAAAGGGCCTCGCATCTCGACGATAGCGCCGGTCCGGCCCGCTTCGCCCCAGCCGTGCCACAGAGCGTCGTCCGGAATGCTCGCGTCGCTCGACCCGGTCAAACGACCCGCCAATCCGGCCTCGCACTTGAAACGGTACCGGGTGGCGCTATACAGCATATGGTCGGCCGCAGTTCCCTTCTTTCGTTCTATGCCGACCCCGGTTCGGGCCTCCTCTTTCACGAACGAAGGCAACCCGCGCGCGAACCCCTTATGATCCCACCGCGTCTCGCCGCTTAAAGCCCACAACAGATTGGACGAAGAGATCCATCCGCCCAGAGGCTTCCCGTCGTCCAACCTGGGATTTCCCAGCAACGTCGTTTCGGGGCGGGAGCTGGACAGAAAACCGCCATCGATTCGCGGCGCGGGATGCGCGCGTTCCGGAGCGCCGTCGCCCTTCCCGAGCAGAAATCGCGGCGTCGGAAACCAGGGCATCCAGACGCCGCTCCCGTTCAATTCGGCCGGAAAAGCGCCTTCTATCCGCCACCCTTCGGGGAGGCTGTCCGGCGGACCGACCAGTCGCCGAATCTCCTCGGTCGATATGCTATCGAGATCGCCGGAAACGGCGGCGCGCAACAGCCGAGTTCGAACAATCCCCTGGAAAGTCCACGGACTCGGGGGAAACATCCCCGGATCGAAGCAGCCCTCCCCGGCGACATACGGTTGTCCGCCGCGAAGCCAGACCGCATCGAGGGGTCGAACGAGAAAGTCGCCGTCATGATATCCCATCGCCGTCTCCTTCCGACGAGAG
>CAYOVG010000438.1:0-3234 GCA_964407285.1 uncultured Syntrophobacteraceae bacterium | reverse complement strand
TCGAACGAGAAAGTCGCCGTCATGATATCCCATCGCCGTCTCCTTCCGACGAGAGTTTTCGGGCGAGCAGGAATCCCCCTACGATCAGGTCGGCAAGCTCCGAAGAGTCGAGCCGGCCTGCCGTATCGTCCTTTTGACCGGCCAGGCCGGGGTCCTGTCCCGAAGCAGACGGCGGCTCAGCCTGTCCACCTGCGGCCCTTTGCCTTTTCTCCAACCTCGACGCATAGTTTATTCCGCATTCGATCAACCGCGTCATCGACTCCTCCAGAGATTCGTTTTCACCATCCTTGAGTCCACTCTCCTTTCCAAGCAACCGCCGAACCATCATTTTCCGCGAATCGGCATCCGGAAAATCTCCTTCCGCCCCAATCCGCCCGCAAGGATCGAGGAGAACCCTTCCCATCCGCCGGATTTGTTCGCGGACCGCGTATGGAAGACGCCGGGGAAGCGGGCGCGCCCCCGCTGCCGATGGATCTCGACCGGGACGGAAAGCTCGTTGCACCCGCAGCAGGTGTTCCTGTATGTCGGGCGGCAAGTGTTTCCGTTCGGATGCGGGCGGTTTTGCGCTCTCCGGCTCCTCGCGCCAATGCGCGACGAAAGTCGCCTTTCTGCCGCCGTTGGACAACAACGCCACGGCTACGCTCGACCGGTCCATGGTATTCTTCGCCACGTCCTCCAGCATTTCCCCGGCGGTGCGCAACAGGGCGCTCAACGGCTCCTTGTAGTGGCCGACGGCAATCCCGGCGGACAGGCTGTTCCGGCGACCGAGCATTGTATAAAGGGCCACGGGCCGGTCGTCGGGGAGGATGGTCGATGTTGTATCGCCCGCCGCATGCCGCTCGAATTTTCTTTCCGACAACCGGATTTCGCCTTCATCCGACGGCGAGGGCACGCGGAATCGCTGCCGGGCTTCCTCTTGGCCGGATACATCGTTGGCGCGGGACCGCCGCCACAACCAGGGATCGGCGTCGGAATCCGTATCGAGAACGTATGGCGCGCTAAACAACTGCTGCAATCTGGCCGCCGCAGGGACTGCCTCGGCCGCTGGAAGAATGGCCAGCAAATCGTCGCCGCCGACATAGATCAGACGTCCGCCGAACTCCCGCTCCACCACCCAGGCGACCATTTTGTGGGCGAAATCGGCCAGGGAATGCGTGATGGAGGAATGGAGGAACGGACCGCTGTGCCGCGGCTCGCCCAGCAAGCCGGGCCAACCGGTTCCGGGAAGATTTTTCCGTATCTGTTCGATTGCCGACCGGTGCAGCACGTCCCTCCATCGGGTTTTGATCACCTCCGGATCGCCGAGGATGAGCCGCCCAATGCGGTCGCCATCCATGCGGAGCACCGCGACGAATTTGCCCGGGGCGGAAAGCTTTGCTTCGGCGGCCTTGCGGCGCAGATTCCTGCTCGATTTTTGGAATTCTCTCAATCCCTCGTGCCTGCGACCGTGCTGTTCCTCCCGGCGGATCAGCACTTCGAGGGTTTCGGGAAACAGGTACTCGGGTTCGATGGAAAGGAACTCTTTCATTGCAGGTGCTTTCGACGCGCGGACGAAGCCGGGAAGAACGCGCTGATCGACTTTGTTTTGCAGATTGGTCTTTTGGAATGCCCGGACGTAGTCCCAAACAGCCTCGGAAACGCCTGGTTCCTCCGCCTTTTCGGCCAGCGCCTCGATGAACTTCGACGCGGCGATGGCGGCTGTCGAGGGAAACGGAACGCGGGGCGTTTCGTTCCCGCGCGTCCCGCGATCCTGGATTGACTCCCAGGTTGCGGTGAACACCGGTTCTCCCGCCGAAACAAGGAACCTCTTGATTGTCGCCGTGGAGCCCAGCCGTTCCACGCCTGTACCATCGACGTCCAGACCCGACCAGAACTCCCGCGCGCCGGTCCGTCGTCGCGCCACCAGCGGTCCGGTTCCCTGGGGACCGTTGGAGAGGGCTTCCTCCCTGCCGCTTATGCTGCACTTTTCGCCCGGCTCCTCGGCGACCCGAGCGGCGCCTTGCGCCTTGCACATCGCCAAAACCGTCCTGAGCTGACGATGCACGAGGGGATAGTCGAAACCGCGCTCATTGGTAAGATAGTTTTTGCCGGTCTGCGTATCGGTGTGCCAAAAGACGTCCCGGGCCATTTCGTAATGACGCCATACCCGATGCGGAAGCCAAGGCGACAGATCGCGCTCGCGCGTCGCCAGAGGCTCGGGAAACTCGGGAATCTCCGCGCCGGGGGATTGTCCGGGAACAGCCGAGCGCCGGACGGCAGGGCCGATGTCCTTCATTCTCCGGGGCCAGGGGATGGCGGCCCATGTCACGGGCGGTTCTCCGAACCGTCCGTCCACCTGTCTTCGCCAAATCTTTTGCCATGGCCCGTTGCCGGGGCGATGCCGTTTCACGAGCCACTGCTCCGCGGCATCGGCCAAGGCGCGCCAGCGTTCGCGGACCGCCAGAGTACATTCTTCGGCTATTTGTTTCAGATCGGGAAGCCCGCTGTCCCCTCCGCCTCGCGGCGCGAGGGCAACGAACGTATTGGGAAGCATGGCCGCGAAGCTGGTGGCGCCGGTTTTCCGGATCGGTTCGGTCGCGGCTTCGGGGCTCTCGCCGAGCAACCATCGATCCGCCGCGGGATTCCCTCGCAAATCGGGGTATAGGATCGCGTCGGGACCCAGCTTCTCTACGACGGGATGCATCGCCGCCCAGGCGAGGTCGGCGTAAATCATGGATGCCGTCCAAAGATCCCTGGTAGTTCGCGTTTCGGAAATGAATCGCTGGACACCCCCCAGTGTGACGGCGATCATCCACGGCTCGCGTTCCGGCGGTCGGCTTTTGTTTTGATGGGCCACCAAAAACGCCGCGGCCGACGCCACGCGGGTGTGGTCCCAAACGCTGTGGTCCGGGATTCGCGAATCGGCGGGGATGAAGGGATATGGAAAGCCGAGGTTTCTCAGAATTTCGGGGAACTGGCGCCATAGCCGCAGGAGCAAAAGACGCACCCGGGAAGCTTCGCTCCATTCGCCCTTCGATAACGCGAGTGTCCTCAAAGCCGCGAGTATGGCTTCGCCCAGTTCCTCCGCCTTTTTCTTCGATCCCTTGCCGACGGGGATGGCCTCCCACTCCACGCGCATGCTTGTCTCCGGCTGGAGCGGATGCGTGACGATCGGATTCGAACGCCAATTTACGTCGCAAGTTTTCGCATCGCCCACCACCGGCCGGTCGGCTCCGGAAGCCAGAAAATCCGGCG
>CAYOVG010000437.1:0-5026 GCA_964407285.1 uncultured Syntrophobacteraceae bacterium | reverse complement strand
GCCGATACTGGAGAGAGCATCGGTGAACTGGTCAGCCCGGCGAGCGGACTGCGCTCCTAGCAAGATAGCAAGTTGCGTGTATCCGAGGACGAGCCGAGAGACTTCAAATGCACACCAATCCCGCCAACCTGTGAGATAGCCGGCCGCGTCTTCCGTTCGACCTTCCGAGATCAGAAAGAAACTCGTGGCGGCGATGTCGGCCTGGTCAGGAACCGGTTCGCGATCGAAATCTTTTCGCTCTGTGCGCCGGTAATGCTGTATCCACTCTTCATTTGCATGGGCATGACGGGTCGCCTCGGTCTGATCGCCCGATAAAACATTGACGATTGCAAGACGCGCATGTCTTGTTCCCGGCCAAGCCGTTCTTATTTCGAATAGTCTCCGCCGGGCGTCAACATCCTTGGCAGCAACCACAAGATCAGGATGTTCCAGCAGGTAATCGGCTCCACGCTGATCAACCTCGGCGATTGTCGACAACTCGACGAGCAGCCGCACAAGGCTGTTGTAGTCGATCTTGAGAGCCGCGTGCAAAGTGGCTGCCTTCAGCCGGGCATATTGAATGTTGCGCTTGCCAACCGTGCTGGTAATCGAGGCGGGAATACGATCATCGAAGGCAAGTGCGAACAGCCGCTCGCCGTCATCGAGTTCGTGTAACAGACGCGGAAGCGCACGGGCTGCATATACCGACGCATCCTGACGAGCAAGAAGATTGGACGCGACACGCTCGAGGGCATCGCGCGATGTCGCGTATCGCTTGTGGATCAGCGTTTCCGTTGGCTCGTCACGGAACATGAGCCCATGATTGGTGCGCTCCAGCAGAGGGTTAAGGTCCGAGGCAAAGCTCTCGATGGCGGCTAGTTCCATGCCATGAGCGGCGGCATACTCATCCACCGGCACCGGCGGGGGAAGCACCGCGAGCCCTGCAAGAAAGGCGCTGAGTTCCTTCTCCTCGTAACCTTGCTTTGCGGCCAAAGAGAGCGCATCCGTGATTCTTTGTTGAATCAGGTCGTCCAGCTCGATGCCCTTGTCGATCTCGGATGTGTCGAGAAGACCGCGACCTGCCTTGACTATATAATCCAGCACCCGCGGATTGCCGCCCGACCGGGCGTGCGCGACGTTTATTTCCACGGTTGCGACGCTTTTCAGTCGATCGCGCAAGAACGCGGCTGTTTCCTCCTTGGTAAACGGCCGTAGTTCGAATTCATCGAATTTGGCGTAGGTTTTTGGCTTGCGTTCCGTGCGGCAGGATACGATAAGGCTTACGCCGTCGATCAGTTCCGTATCGAGACTCTCCAGCAGCTTGACGGGAAAGCAGTCTTCGCTTGCCTGGCCGGCGGCAAAGGCCGCATTGTCGATGGCATCTATGAAAATCGCCAGCTTGCGTCCCGGCATCATGCGCGAGATGGTGTTCAGACTCTGCGTAAGGCGGCGGCGGAATGTGCCGAGTAAAGTATGCGCATCGGGACTGTCCGGTAGCATCGGATCGCAGAGTCCGCGAAACGCCAGTGTATTCGCAATATGAACGAGCCCCTTCTTGGGCAAGTGTCGCGCGTCTTCCGGAGAGCGGTAAGCGCCGCCGCCAAAACAATCGAAGAAAACAACCTCGTGATCCGAGGCGATCTTTGAAGCGAGCGAATCCATGAAGACTGTCTTGCCCGCGCCACCGGTCGCATGAACGAGAAGCGGCGCTGACGCGGTCCCGATGCGGGCCATGGCCTCGCTGAGCTGCTCCCGCTCCAGTACTTCTCCGACATCGACGAGGGCCGCTTCACAGGGAAGCAGGTCCTTCTGGTCGCCGATCCGAAGAGCAGCCAGCACGTCGGTGCGTCTGATCAGATTTCGGTCGGTACCGGCATAGCCGGCCTTGTCGCGGACAAGTTCCCGAAGCTTCCCGAGACGGGCGGCGGCAATCGGATCACTCGTGGCGGACCAGTCGACGAGCAGGCTGGCAAGCTCGTCCTTTGTTTGCGGCAAGTTCCCGGAGCGGCCAATGATTTTGAACTTTCGTGCGAATGCCGCCAGCGGCTTTCCCGACAAACCGGAAGCGGCCTTGAACTGATCAGCCTGCGCCTTGACATCGCCGCTAATGCTCGATCCCGTTGCCGTGGCATCTATGGCCTGAAGCAGCGAATCGCTGATTGGCTGGTTCGTGACGAGCTGAAAGTCGAGTTTGTCTTCAACCGCCCGGGCGCCGTACTTACGCCTGAACGATCGATAGGTCTCGCCAAACTTTTTTACTGTCTTCCTTGCATGGGAAGCACGAAAGTCCTTGTTCCGATCGGCAATGGAGTATTTGAACTGGGCAAATGTCGTTCGTGCGGCTTCCTTGAAGTTCGGACGTCCGCCATAATAGAACGTCAGGTCGGCGACTTCGACCGTAGCGGCGGACGCTCCCGCCTTATCCTCTGGCGAAGGCCCCTCAACGGCGATAGCAGCCAGTTCGGCGTCGGGCCATAGCAGCTGCGTCGCCTTGCGCGCCGTCCAGGCCTCATGAAACTCATGGCCGTCCCGTGACGCCCTGACTTTATCGATTTTGCGCTTTCGCCTCATTAAACCTCGAAATTCTATTCTTCATGCCAATAAGGTACATAACTTGAAATCACCGGTTTTATTCTGTGAATTTTTCTGATTAGAATTGATGAATATGTTTGAATGTCAACAGAATTTCAATGAAGAATGTCAACGAGCAGGTGTTCATGATCTGGATTGTATTTAGTCAACATATGCTTTATTGACCAAAACTATGCACAACCGGCCCATCACGACCAATACTTTCGAATTTGTAAAATTTTGCTCCTCCTTCTAAGCTTCTAAATTTCTTCATCATTAAGTTGAACAAGCGCTGTTCACAAGTGGAGATGAAAAATTGTCGTCTACCCGGGGACGTACTCACAAGGCCCCTTATGAGTTCCACGAAACCAAAGGCATTAAGATCATCAAAATGAGTAACCGGGTCATCCATTAGGATCGGTGCAAAGCCGGACCAAGTCTGGGTTAGTCTCCCTGAGAGAAACATACTGAGCATGAGTATCTGTTTCTGGGAGTCGCTGAAATAGTCTGCAGGCTTGACTTTCTGGCTTTCCCATCCAACCGCAACACGGATCTCATTTCCTTTAGCGTCAAGGGTAATGTCTCCGAATCCATAAACAGTGCGAAGTCGCTTCTGGATTAATGTCGTAAGAGGTCCTAGCGCTTCAACATGGTTGGCGACAGCACTTGAACTCTGTTTGTCAAGTGCATCTCTTACTCTCTCAAACCACTTCTTAATCTTTGATAGTTTAGAGGTTTCTTCTATGAGATCACACTCCTGGTTTGTCAGTGATTTGACTTTAGCCTCAAGTTCAGACCGCATCGCAGTTCGTTGAGCGGCATCTATTGATAACTCAAGTGTCGAACAGCGTCTCTGGATCGCATGCAACTGATCAATGCGCTCCGCTGTTAGTTTTATCTCCTTGCTAAAGGCTTCAGGGGTAATGGAATCACGATCAAGTACTGCCGCTGCCCGCTCAACGAAGTTCCCCGTCTCCTTTTCCAAACGTTCTTTTTCTTGATGCAGAGTGCCAATTTTCTTTCCGATCTGACTGATCTTAGTTTTGACCATACTCGAATCATTGGTGAGAGCCTCCTTTTGAGTAGAGAGCTGATCAATGCGTTTGCTGGCCTCTGCTTCACGCGATGCGGATAGTTGTCTCTCCGTCTCCAATTCCTGAGATGTTATCTCAAGGGATAAGCCCAATTCATAAGCTTTAGCATGGAGGTCAGCGACCTTTTTCTCCAGAGGCTCAACAGTTGCCGTTGCCTGCTTCCGAAACGCTTCCTTTTCCGCACGCTCCTGCTCTATTTCCTTCATGCGCTTGGTGGTATTATCCAACTCGGATATGAGCCGTGTGAGATTAACCCTTGAACTGTCAAGCGCCTGCTTCTCCTGCGTGGTTTTAAAAGCTACAGCGTTTGCGAGATGCTCGTTTATTGAAAGCCCGGTATTGACTACCCTGTCCTCGAATAACGCCAACAATTGCCGCGCCTCCGCAAGCTTTTTTTCGTTTTCCTGTAGCTCTTTTTTTTTGTAAGAGTACTTCATGGTGGCTGTTGCAAGGGACTTTTTGTCCTTTTTCAGGGCATTTTGGAGTTCACCACAGCGTTTCGATAGTTCTTCTACATAAGGAGGCCTGGCTTGCTTTTGAGCATGAATTTGTTGGATCAACGTCGCCTTTGATTTATGATCAGTACCGCATGTGGGGCAAATCCCGCTTGATACGTGGGTCTCCAGTTCATCAAGTAATCGAGATATTTCAGCTTGGTTTGCCGAAAACTCATTATATTTTTGCTCGCACGTGGCAAGCTCCTGCTCCTTTTCAGTTATCCTATCTTTGAGTTGGTCAATAGCGGCACCGATGCTTCGTAGGATTGATTGGATCTCGGTAATAAACTCCTTAAGACTGATTGTGAGTGCCAGATTCTCCCGCCATGCCGGAAGACGATTTTGAATTTCCGATAAAACTTGTATTTGTTTAGAATGGTCTCGATTCGTTTCCTTATACTTGGCAATTTGAGTTCGCAGCTTTTCTGCAACAGTTATCAACGGCTGAAGCTCAGTATCAGTCTTCCCCATTTCCGCAGATAGTCGATTCAGTTCCTCGTGCCAATGACGAATCGAGTTATTAATCTTCCGGTAAGCCTGCTGGAGGCTGTTAAGCTTTGTCAAATTCTGCTGACTTGACTTTGCGCGTTTTAGATTGGCGCGTTCTTGCTCTAAACTGATTGAGAGTTTATCCAATGCCTCTTTTTGTCGCTCTTGCTCATTGTTTTTCTTTTTGAGTGCCTCCTCTAACTTTGCAATTTGAGACACGGTTTCTTGAAGCGCGTGTTTGTTCTTATCATATTGTGCTAAGTCGGATTCTATCACCTGAAGGCGTCGAAGTCTTTCCTGGGCATTTTGGAGAGCCGATTCAGCCATGGCTCGCCATTCCCGGGCAGTCTCTGCAGTTGGTTTGGCTTCATAAATTTCCATATTGGTAAGTCGTAG
>CAYOVG010000436.1:0-5029 GCA_964407285.1 uncultured Syntrophobacteraceae bacterium | reverse complement strand
AAGATACCTGCTTACGGCGAGGCTGAGGAGTACAAGTCCCGCGCCTTTGACAAACGAGAGCAGGAGAATCGAGACACTGGGGTTCAAGAGGTTCGGCTGCAGGGATAAGAAGAGGATGGCCCAAATGTCCTGAAAGACGAGTATCCCGATAGTGATTCTGCCCGGCAGGGTGGTGAGTTCGAGCTTATCGTAGAGTATCTTTACAACAATCATCGTACTGCTCAAAGCCATCGCCACGGCAAGATAGAGCGCATCAAACCGGCCGTCTCCCATTCTGAAGCCGATAAGAATAAAGAAACCGATTCCCAGCGCTCCACAGATGAGGAATTGGGACATGCCGGAGACGACGAGGGTTCGCCCGGCCGAGAGGAGTTTCTTTAGATCGATCTCGAGACCGATTATGAAGAGGAGTAGAATCAGTCCTATTTCAGAAATGAGGGTAATGCTTGTCTCGTCTTTGATCAGCCCAAAACCGATCTTCGGCCCGAGCACTATTCCTGCCGCCAGGTAGGCCAGGAGCAGAGGTTGCTTCAAAGCCCTGGCAAGAAGAGCGAAAGCCGCCGCCGTAACAATGGCGAGCCCGATGTTCGATAGGAGATCAACTTCATGCATATTAAGGTTTTCCCTTTCCTTCTTTTCTTGATTTCAAGCCTCGAGCAGTACTTTGACCGCGGCGAGGTTACCCGGTCCACCGGCAAATACGTACACCCGGAGGCAGACTGAACCGGACGACCGCAGTAGAGATAGCTGCTGCAACTGCAAACACGTAGAAGGGGCTGCCGACAAAAACGGGTCTTCTCAATCCTTGCTTTCCCATGGAAAGTTCAACGCCAATGGTAAAGAGGAGCAGCGCCGCTCCAATCTCGCACAGCTTTTCCGCGGCGCGAAACTCGGTAAGCAACCCGAGTCCCCGGGGACCTGCGAGCACTCCGATAAGGAGATATTCCGCTATGGGAGAGGTTCCCATCCGGCGGAACACTAGCAGGGTAAGGATGGACAACCTCGGAATCAGCAGAATATCGCCCATGATTTGCATGAGGATCATGCCTCACAGCCCAAAGAACGATCCGGACTCGATTGAGCCCTCGGCCGGCTTTGCACAGAGTAATCGATCGCCAATAACCACCGAAGTTCCGGAGCACCGACCTCAAAACAGGTGCTGTATCCGTGCAAGCCTGTCCGGTGCTCCAACCAGAACCGCAATGACTGAGTCGGACAGGACGATCAAAACGGAATGGCTCACATAAATATGGCCTTCCCCAGTTATGCGCCTCATCCGATCAACGCGCCCAACAAAGCCGGAATGTCGCCACCGATCCAAAAGAAAAGCCGCTATCCACGAGACAATCGTGGATAGCGGCCCGACTATCCTTTGATCCTCCGGAAAAAAACTTCTTCCAAATCCCTTATTTATGCTACCAGACACACTTGTCCAGGTCAAGATTCCGGACTTCGGGCGAAAGGACCGGGCAAGCAGGTCAAAGGGTTTGTTTCAGGTCGAATCATGAGCACAATGGAGTAAAGGAGAGATATCAATGGATACTTGATCTAAACGATTTCGCGCTCTACAGCTTAATAGCTTATTCGATTTATACTGAGTATTGCTGATTCTATTTTGTTTTAAATTATTGATAATATAAGAATGTACGATTTAACTCGGCAGTCTGTCTGCCGGGAGCAATCCGAGACCAACCATCCTTCAAGGAGTAGTTCGATGAGACCGAATCTCTTGTTTTCTTTCGTATTGACGTTAGCCTTAACGCTATTTGCCTCTTCCGCCGTCTTCGCGAGTTTGCAGGAAGATGTCAATGAAGCGACCAACATAATTCGGAGCTTCGACGGCATCGCCGAGCAAGGCATACCCAAGGAAGTGCTTCAAAATGCCAAGGGCGTGGCCGTTCTCACGGTCTACAAGGCAGGATTCATGTTCAGCGGCCGCGGCGGTACCGGAGTGGTGGTAGCCAAAACCCGCGATGGATGGAGCGGTCCATCCGCAATCGGTACCGGCGGCGCCGGTTTTGGATTCCAGATCGGGGCCAAGGCGACGGATTTCGTGATTGTCCTCAATTCCGATGCGGCGGTTGATGCCTTCGCCAGGGGAACAAACGTAGAACTGGGCGCCGCTCTGAGCGTAGCCGCGGGTCCCGTGGGAAGGACCGCTGAAGCCGGTGTTCTACCGGTTGCGGCAGTTTATACATATAGCCGGAGCAAGGGGCTCTTCGCGGGAGTGTCGCTCGAGGGTACGGTGATTGCAGCAAGAAATGAAGCCAACACCGAGTATTATGGTCAACCCGTTACTCCGGTCGAGATCCTGACCGGGAGAGTCGCTCCTCCGCCGGGGGCAAGGCCGCTCCAACTGGCGCTCTCCAGAGCTGAGGGCATATATGCGCGTGGTCCGAGGTGATCGCGCCGGGGCTGCTTTGCGCCCATCTCTATGTGTGTGATTGAACAAAGCCTTCCGGCAATCGAACGGCGGCTGGACGGAGGAAAGAAGGGCGGCCGCGATACCGCGGCCGCCCGCAAAAAGGAGAGGCAACTCTCAAGGGCTATTCATTGTACCCGCAACCGACAATGAGCCCGCTTTGGGTTTTTCGGGAATAGGTGCATTTCTTCGCGCCCGCCCATTCGTAATTTACATAGACGCCTTCCGGAGTACCTTTGACAACTTCGTTGAAAACGGGTTCGGCCTTTTCCTTTAAGCTCTGCCCCGCAAGCGTCGGATGAACCAGCAGCACTCCGTTGCCTTCCATAATGAATACATAGGGGTCTTTCTGGGCTGCCGCTGCAAAATCCTCGGGCTTCTTGCCGGCATCGATATCGACGACAATCTCATCCACCTGTCTCTTGACAATGTCCCTCATAGAGCCTCCTCAAAAGATTAAAATCTGACGGTTCATTCGCCTTGCCTCTGATGACCGAACGATCACCGGCCGGCAAGGAGGCGCCTCAGGCTGTTGAAGTTTAATGAAGGAGGATCAGGATCAACTCGAGGAAGCGAGCCGCTCTATCGAATCATTCTCACTGGAAGACCACAACAAGGTTTCTCGCAATCGTGTTCAACAACCCGAATCGCACAGCGAGAAAACACAATGCATGCAACGTAGCACATCCGAATAAAAATTGGAAGAAAAATCTATCGAATTGCGCAATCCTGTTCATCGGCTGTTGCCGGCCGGGTCTCAATGGTCTCCGGTCATAGATTCACCACGGAATCTTCCGACCCGAAACCATTGGGAACATACTCATCCGCATTGGGATCATTTTCCCAGCGACCGCCGTCCACCAGGTATCTGAATCGGTAGCTTCGGCCCGCATTGAGAGAAATGGTGGTGCTGAACCGCCCACCCTTCCTCTGGGTTAGAGGGTGCGCATCGGGGGTCCAATCGTTGAATTCGCCACACAAATAGATCGATGCAATGCCCGGTTCCGGCTGATACTCGAATGTTACCCGACAAACCCGTCCCGTCTTCGAATAGCTCTTCTTCACCATAACCATTCCTCCCGTGTAAGGCATTGAATGCGCGGTTATAATGATTTCCTCCAGAAAGAATGAAGCAACGGAGTTCAGTACGTCAATCCGTCAATGCGCCTGTGAAAAACAGCCGGACATCCCCGTAGACCGTGAGCTGCAATGAACGATGAAGGCGCCTGATCCGGCGACCGCGGTCAGGAAAGTCCCGTCGCGACCGGCAGGACCTTTCACGTTAATGGCATATGCGGGCGAAACAACACGCTAACGGCCATGCCGTTATCATTTGGGCGGCTCCTTCATTCCGCGCGGTCCCCGAAGCTCGCCGACGGCATCGAGCGCCCAGGCGTAATGCTCCAGGTCGCTGTGGCCGTCCGGGTCGTCGAGACGAGCGATAATGCCGATGTGATGCTTCACTTCCAGGAGCTTTTCTTCGGCGTACCTGTTCGGGGACATCTTCAGATCCTTTTCCAGGTTCAGAAAAAGAGTATTAATCTTGCGATAAACCAGCACCCGGTCATCCGGGTCGGTGTCGAGCATCACCTCGGCAAGTTCCTCTATCCCGGCAAAAAGCTCGTTGTAGCTACCCATGATTCCTACAGCTCCCTTTCTCCTTTAGGAAAAGCGATAACGAAATTCGCATACGGTCATTACTCACCATGCGGTTCTATCCCGGACGTCAACAGCCGTCGCACGTTAATGCTCACGAGAGCTTCTTCAGTTTCCTTCGGAAGCCCCAGTTGCAGGATTTTCGCAAGCTCCCTCCTCGGATCGCCGAACGGAAAATCGGACCCGAACATGATCCGCGACGTTCCGAAGTTCTTTACGTAGTGCAACACGGTGCTCGGCGGAACGAGCGATGTATCCGTGAAGATGTTCGGCCGTTCCCAGACTCCGAGCCGGATGAGCGCATCGTATCCTCCGTTGAGATAGCCGCAGTGGGGAATGATCACCCGCAGGCCGGGAGCCAGATCATCAATGAAGCGCATGGTGAATTGCAGTTCCTCCTCCAGGCATACGGGCAGATTCCTTCTTCCGATCTCCTCGATCGCCTTCGCACATGCCGGGTCGTCATAGTGATACCGGGGTTCGTCCGAATGGCGGTGCCACTTTATTCCAAAATGGCGGGGTGTGATGCGATCGACCGCAAAATCGTTCCAGATGAAGAAGAAAGGAAAGACGGTGAATTCGGCATTCCCCAGGGTCGGCAGATACTCGTTTGCACTGTGGCGCCTTTGCCGCCAGTAATCATTGTCCTGAAAATCGGGATCGTAGCGGTCGTAAATTTCGTACACGGGGGGTATCAAGACCGCGCCCGCTATGCCGCTGCCGCGCGTTCGCGCCAGGTAATGCTCGAATGCCTGGGGCGTTTGCCTGTCCTGGACTCCGCAGTGTGCATGGCCGTCAATTATCGGAAACTGCATTCAGTCGTCCTCCCATCCCTCAAACGGCGCTCCCGGGTGTATCTCGCGCGAGTCGGGGGATACTCCTCGCCGTAATCGCTTTCCCATGTAATTCACCTCTTCCACATGCAGTATAGCATCAGAGGACCTTCCACGC
>CAYOVG010000435.1:0-5032 GCA_964407285.1 uncultured Syntrophobacteraceae bacterium | reverse complement strand
TCCACCACGTCCACCTGGGGCTGATACCGCACGTAGACCTGGTCGTCCCGGTTGCGCGCGCCAGCCAGGTCGGCCGCCAGTGCCCTGGCGAACAGGCCCTCCCGGCCCGGCAGGTCGATGCACTTCCTGCCGCCGGGGCTGGTGACCGTGCCGGCGGCCGCGACCGCCAGGGCTTCCATGGAGCGCTCGTAGCGCCGCTGGTGGATGACGTTCGCCATGCGGACGAAGGGAAGGTAGACGAGGGCGCCGACGCCCAGGTTGACCGTTTGAAGGACGACTCCGGCCCAGGACCCCGTAGCCGCATATCCGCCGAACAAAATCGGGGCGGTCCAGTGGATATTGCCCACGGTCATGGGCACGAGGTGGATCGCGGTGGCGGCGTAGGCGATGGTGGTCTGAATGATCGGCGCCAGCAGAAAGGGAGCGGCGTATACCGGGTTCAACACCAGGGGCAGGCCGAAAAGAAGCACCTCGTTGACATTGAACAAGGCGGACGGCGTCGCCAGCAGGGCCAGCCTGCGGGTGTTGACGTCCCGGCTCGCGATAAGAAGGGCGAGGATCAACGAGAGCGTGCTTCCGGAGCCGCCGATGTGGACAAAGGCGTCGAGGAACGGCTTGGTCAGGATGAAGACCGGTTCGAAGCCGTGGGCGGCGGCATCGATGTTGGCCAGGGCGGCGGGCGCCAGAATATCCCGTTCCACGACGGAAAGGAGGTTGGGCCCATGCACTCCGAAAAGCCAGAAGAATTGCGACATGACCACGTAGGCGACGGCGGTGGGAAAGGTGTTGCCGGCGTTGAGAAACGGTATCCCGAACAAAGATTGGGCCACCAGGTGGAGATCTCCCAGCCCGGCCGCTTCCAGCAGCACACGCACCGCCGCGAAGGAGAAAATCGTGGCCACGCCGGGCAGGACCGCGGCCAGGGCGTCGTTTACTTCCGTATCGCCGCCCACGGTGTACAGCAACCGGTTGAAAGGGCTTCGGCGGAAGAAAAACAGGAACAGCGGCGCGCTGGTCAAGGCCACGCAAAGGGCGATGGGAAAGCCCCCGCCGCCCAGGGAGAAGAAGCCCGGCGCGATTTTGCCGTCGTAGGGGACCGCGAGGACGAAGTAGGAAGAGAGGCAGACGGCGGAGACGGCGCTGGGATTGAGCCGGCGGCCGTCGGCGGGACTTCCTTTCTGTGTGGCGTAGGATGCTCCGGTGTTGATCAGGACCGCCAGGGAGGCGATGCCGAAGGACCCCTGTTGGATCAACTGGCACAAATCCCGCCACCGGCGGCCGAAGAGCGCATCGAGGGCGTCATGGAAGCCGGGGGCCCGCAGGTTCAGGAGCAGTAGAGCGAGCGCCCCGGCGATGATCAGAGGCAGGACGAGGGTGAGTCCCCGCTGGATTGCAAGGAGGATCGAAACCTCCGGCATCCGTTCCATCGACAATGCAGTCCGGGTAAAGTCCAAACGCTTCATGGGGGAGTCGCACCCTGTCGCCTGATTATTCTCCTTAGCTCCGGACCGCGAGCTACCCTTTTTCAACATGCAACCATATGCAACCGTAATGCTGTCGGCCAACTTCTATTCATCAAGGATTAATCCCCATCTGTCAACAGAAATAGCGCCGTGGTCGTATCGATTCCCTTTCGCTTCGGCCGGTGGGGGAGACAAATCGTTCATTCATTCCGCCTACCCGCGTGGCGTACATGTTTCCATCCGGCTGAACCCGCAGGGCCGCTTCCGGTTCACCGGGCGGCTTTCCGGTCTTCTCCCGGCGCTCGATCCGGATGTGCGGGCAGTTTCGGCGCATGCAATATGGCGTCGGTGGTGTATAATAGGGGCAGCAACGGCAATGCGCCGTTGCGCGGGATTCTCCGGATATCCGGATATTCGAGGACGAGGCCCGTGCCGGGTTGCGCTGCATGCGGCGCTTCCGGGACCGTGATTCATGCCGGCCGAGCCTCACATACGTGAAAGCCGCGGGAGGGATTCGACCGATGGGACGATTTTTGCTCATAGATATAGGCGCCGGGACGATGGACATCCTGTACTTCGATGTCGAGTCGGGACAAAATTACAAGGCCGTGGCGCGGTCCCCCGTTTTGCACGTGGCCGAACAGGCGGAGAGTTTGCCGGGAGACCTCCTGGTGGTCGGGCGGGAGATGGGAGGGGGGCCGCTGTCGCGCCTCCTGGCTCAAAGAGCGCGCGAAGCCGAGGTCTTGATGACGCGCTCTTCCGCCCTTACTATTCATCATGACCTCGAGAGAGTGCGCGCGCTCGGGATCAAGGTCATAGAGGACGGGGACGCCGACGGCGCCGCGAAGGATGGAAAATATAAGACGATCGTCTCCGGCGACCTGGAGATCGACAGGATAGAGAGGATCGTCCGCGGATTCGGCGCGCCGTTTGCCTTCGACTCGGTGGCTGTTTGCGCCCAGGACCATGGAATGCCTCCCTCGGGAGTATCCCACCTGGACTACCGCAACCGCATCTTCCAGGGATACCTCGACCGAAACCCGTTCCCTGACGCGTTGCTTTTCAGGGGCGATGAAGTTCCCGCCACATTCAACCGGCTGAAGAGCATAGCCGAAGACGCGAAGAAGCTCCCCGCCCGAGAAATCTACGTCATGGACAGCGGCATGGCCGCGATTCTCGGAGCTTCGATGGACTACCGGGCGGACCGGCAAAGCGCCGTGATGGTTTTGGACATCGCCACGTCGCATACGGTCGGGGCGGCGGTCGCCGGGGAGGAGCTCGCCGGCTTCTTTGAATACCACACCCACGACATCACTCTCCCGCGCCTGGAGTCCTTGCTCCATGAGCTGGCGGAGGGGAAACTCGACCACCGGCGCGTCCTCGAGGAGGGCGGGCATGGCGCGTATATACGCAAGACCGTCGGATTCGACGCCGTGAAAGCGATTGTGGCCACCGGCCCGAAACGGCGTCTCGTAGCGGGCTCCCGGCTCCCGATGACGTTCGGCGCGCCGTTCGGCGACAACATGATGACCGGGACGGTGGGGCTCATGGAAGCCGTTCGCAGGCGCAAAGGACTCGCCCCCATCCTTTTTCTCTGAATCCTCGATGCCGGACGGCGGGACGGACCATGACGACGGCGACGCTTCGACGGGCCGGCGCCTGCAGCAAGATTGCAAAACCGCAATTGGAGGAAAACAAGACGATGGAAGTCCTGCCTGTTCCGGTCAATGCCGAAATCCACCTCCGGTCCCGCGACAGAAGGGTCCCGAAAGTCGCGGTGAAGATACTCGGGGCCCGCCATGGCGAGTTCATCATGATCGACAATCCGGTCGCGCGGCTGAACGAGAGGTTCACCATCGAAATCGAGGGCGACGTCTTGTGCTGGTTTTCCCATGACGGGGTGATCTACGGCTTTCAGAGCAAGATTCAGGAGAGGCTGAGCCGGAACATGGCGCTCCTGGAGTATCCCTTGCTCGTACAGACCAAAAAGACGAGGAGGCACCGGAGAATCCGGGTCGATATCGAAGCGTCCCTGGCCGTGGACGGCCTGAGGCAGGCGGTGAGAACCATCATGGAAGACGTGAGCGAGGGAGGCTGCAACCTGTCGGCTCCTCCCCTGATCCCGGTTACCCCGGGCACGGACTGCAAACTGGATTTCGCCCTTCCCGACGGCCAGGGCGTCAGTGCTCTGAAATGCGAAATCCAGCGCATCAACCAGGTTAAGACCAGGAAAGTAGCGAAACTGGGGATGCGGTTCGTCGAACCGGCCGAAGAGCTTCTGAAAGTCGCCTCGTTTTGCCGCTTTCGGACGCTTTTCGCCGCCGTGCGGGAATGAGAAGGGGCACCGCCGGACCGGCCGTCGCGAAGACCTCCAAGGACCACGCACCTGACTCCTGACGACCGGTGGGCTATCGTGGTGGGCTATCGTCGATGATGGGATGGGGATGGGCTACCGGGCCGCCGGTGAGCCGCATTCCCGCCGGATTACAGCACTCCCCGGTAGAAAGCCAGCCGGTTGGCGTAGGGGCGGAAGACGTCCGCGACGATCCGCTGCTCTTCGGGGCTGAGTGGGCTATGGCTCGCGGCCGCGTCGGCCAGCGTTCGAACGTGCTCCACGTTGGAACAGCCGACGATGGCGACCGAAATGGGCTGAGAGAGGGCGAACCGGATCAACAGGTCGGGCGTGACGCCCGTTTCCGCCGAAATGTAGTGGGATGCTCCGAGGACCTTCATGCCGATCACGGCGATTCCCTTTTCGACGGCGGCCGGCAGCGCCTGGTCCATGAATCCGCCCAGGATCGCTTCAACCGGGTTGATGGGCATCATAACGGAATCGACGGGCCACTCCCTTACGGCCCTGGTCAAAACGGCGGGATCATGGTGTCCGGTGACTCCGATGAAGCGGGTCCTGCCGCTCGCTTTGGCCTCCTCGAAGGCTTCCAGCGCCCCGCCGGGGCGGGAGATCGTCTTCAAGTCCTCCTCGGTCCTCACATCGTGGATTTGCCACAGGTCCAGGCGATCGACGCCCATATTCCCGAGAGTCCGGTCGAGGTCGGCAAGGGCGCCCCGCTTGTCCCTTTGCGCCGATTTGCTCGCCTGAAAGACCGCGGCTCGCTCTTCGGGAAGGCCGGGCCACACGAGCCCGTAGTACGTCTCGCTGCCTGCGTACGCACGGGCGGAGTCGAAGTAGGCGATCCCCCGGTCGATCGCCGCTCGAATCACCTTTCGGGCTGCTTCTTCCCGCCCGAAAGTCCGCAGGACTCCCTCTCCTCCCAATCCCGCGACGGTGACCTCGATACCGGTTTTCCCGAAAGCTCTTTTCGGGATACTCCTTGCGAGCGTGGTTTTCATATCATCCATTTTCGGCAGTTCCTTCTTCTTTCGGAGTCTCCGGGCGCGGTTCGCGCGGTCAGGGGGGGGCGGGGTTTCGTCCCCGCGTTCCCTATTGACATTCGAATCTCCATGCTGATTATTCTTTTGAATACGCCGCGGGCGGCCTTCGCAGCCTCCTGCTTCGCATGGATGCAGCCGGAATGCAAGGGCCACGGCGCACAGTATTATATTAAGAA
>CAYOVG010000434.1:0-5057 GCA_964407285.1 uncultured Syntrophobacteraceae bacterium | reverse complement strand
GGCTGCCCCAGGTGGTGGTGTCCACTCGCGACTTCCCCGCTCGCCTGGAGCGGGAGGCGAAGATCGGGGCGGCGCAGGTGATTGAAGCCGTGGAAGAGGCCTACCGCTCCGGCGCGGCGCGGCAGAGCGACGGCAATCGCGCCCGACCGGCCATTGCTGCGAGGTTCGTCGCTCCGCGGACGGAAATGGAGCAGGCTCTCGCGGGTATCTGGGAGGAACTGCTCGGGGTGTCGCCCATCGGCATCCACGACAGTTTCTTCGAACTGGGCGGCCACTCGCTCCTCGCCACCCGGGTCGTCACCCGCCTGAGGGCGACGTTCCGGGTCGATTACCCTCTAAACAGCCTGTTTGAAGCGCCCACCGTGGCGGACCTTGCGGTGTCGCTCACCACGTTCGAGCCTTCGCCCGGGCGGTTTGAAACCATAGCCCGGCTCCACAACCGGATCAGCCGGATGACCCCCGAGGAGAGGGACGCTCTGCTTCGGGACAGGAAAAAGACCAAAGGATAAAGCGCATATGAGCAGTCGGGACCTGACGAATGGGATGGACGGGCGCGGCTTTTCCGACGATAGGGATGAGTTGCTGGCGCTCCTGCTGGAGGAAGAGGGCATCGAGGCGCCTTCGAATCGTGAAATCTTACCCCGCGAAGACAGGAGCGCGGACCCGCCGCTTTCCTTCTCACAGCAGCGGCTGTGGTTCCTGGACCAACTGGAGCCCGGTAGTTCTTTCTACAACATGCCGACGGCGCTTCGCATCACCGGCTCCCTGGACGTGGACGCCCTGGAGCGGAGTTTCAACGAGATCGTCCGGCGCCACGAAGTCCTTCGCGCCACCTTTCCCGTGAAGAACGGGGAGCCCGTGCAGGCTGCGGCTCCGCATCTTCCCGTCGCTTTGCGCGTGGTGGATTCGACCAGGTATCGGACTACGGATACGCATGGCGCGGGCGGCATTGCGGACGCCGCGCCGGCTTCGGAAACTCCGGAGGACGCCATCCGCCGCGCAATGGACCTGATCTCCGGTGAAGTCCGCCGTCCGTTCGACCTGGCCCATGGGCCGCTCATACGGCTGGCTCTTTTCCGCATCGGGCCCCGGGAACACATCCTGGTCATGACGACTCACCATATCGTCTCCGACGGATGGTCCATGGGGATATTCGTGAAGGAGTTGACCGCTCTCTACCGGGCGTTTTCCGCGGGGGAGCCTTCCCCTCTCCCCGAACTCCCCATCCAGTACGCGGATTTCGCCGTATGGCAGCGCGGCCGGCTGACCGGGGAGGCTCTCGCCGGGCAACTGGACTACTGGAAGCGGCAGATGGCGGGCGCGCCGCCCGTGCTGGAACTTCCCACCGACCGGCCTCATCCGCCCGTGCAGACCTTTGAAGGCCGCACCGAACGGTTCCACGTCGGCCCGGAACTGACGGAGAAACTCAACGGTCTCGGCAGGCAGGCGGGCGCGACGCTCTTCATGACGCTCCTGGCGGCGTTCAACGTGCTGCTCCACCGCTACAGCGGCCAGGAGGACATCGTCGTCGGCAGCCCGGTCGCCAACCGCAACCAGGCGGAAACGGAACCGCTGATCGGCTTTTTCGTCAACATGCCGCCGTTTCGCGCCGACCTGTCGGGAGACCCGTCTTTCATGGAACTCCTCGGCCGGGTGAAGCGGATGACCCTCGATGCCTACGCGCACCAGGACATACCCTTCGAGCAACTGGTGGACGCCCTGCAGACGGAGCGCAGGCTGAGCCATTCTCCACTCTTCCAGGTGATGTTCGTTTTGCAGAACGCGGCTCGGAGCGGTCTTGAACTGCCGGGGCTCACCATCGCTCCCATGGATCTGGACAGCGACACGGCAAGGTTCGACCTGAGCCTCTGGGTGCAGGAATCCGCCGAAGACCTGAGAGCCGAAATCGAATACAACACGGCCCTCTTCGATGCGGACACCATCAAGCGGATGGCGGGCCACTTCCTGACGTTGCTCGAGGGGGCGACCGCCGACCCCCATGCCCGCATCTCCGCGCTCCCGCTCCTCACGGAAGCGGAACGGCGCCTTATGCTGGAATCCTGGAACGACACCCGAATGGACTACCCCAGCGACACGTGCATGCACCGACTGTTCGAAGCCCGGGCGGCGCGCGCGCCCGAACGTGTCGCGCTGGTCCATGGGGACCGGGAACTTACCTACGGGGAACTTAACGCCGGAGCCAATCAACTGGCCCGCCACCTGCGTTCGATGGGCGTAGGCCCGGACGTGCTCGTGGGGGTCTGCGTCGAACGCTCCCTCGAACTGGTAGTGGCCCTGCTGGGGGTCCTCAAGGCGGGCGGGGCCTACGTGCCGCTCGATCCGGCCTTTCCTCCGGACCGCCTGGCGCTGATGCTGGAAGACGCGCAAGTCGCGGTGCTGCTGACCCAGGAGGAATTGCTCGCGGACCTGCCCCCCATCGGCGGGCGCATGGTCTGTCTCGACCGGGACTGGGAGGATGTCTCCCGGTGGGACGATTCCAATCCGGAAACGGGACCGGGAGTTGGAAGCGGCGCGGGGCCGGAAAATCTTGCGTACGTGATCTATACATCGGGTTCCACGGGCCGCCCCAAGGGGGTCCAGATACCCCACCGTCCCCTGACCAACTTCCTGATTTCCATGGCCGCCGAGCCCGGCCTGACGGAGCGGGACGTACTCCTGGCCGTTACGACCATATCGTTCGACATCGCCGCCCTGGAGATCTACCTGCCGCTCATCATGGGAGGCCGGGTGGTGATGGCGTCGCGGGACGTGGCGGCGGACGGCTCCCGGCTCCTCGAAACTCTGCGCGAATGCGGCGCCACCGTGATGCAGGCGACCCCCGCAGGCTGGCGTCTGCTGCTTGCGGCGGGCTGGGAAGGCAAGCATCCGCTCAAAATTCTTTGCGGCGGCGAAGCCTTCCCTCGGGACCTCGCCCTGCAGCTCCTGGAGCGGGGGGAATCCGTCTGGAATGTGTACGGTCCCACGGAAACCACCATCTGGTCGGCGGTGGGCAGGGTGACGGAAGCCGCCCGAACGGGGGGGCGCGCGGGTGAAGGGAAGCAGGACATGCCCGAACCCATAGGCAGGCCCCTCGGCAACACGCAGATCTATGTGCTCGATCGCAACCTGAGGCCGGTTCCCATCGGCGTTTCCGGAGAACTCCACATCGGGGGCGACGGCCTCGCCCGCGGCTACCTCAACCGCCCCGACCTCACGGCGGACAGGTTCGTCCCCGATCCCTTCAGCTCGCACCCCGGAGCCCGCATGTACAAGACGGGGGACCTGGTGCGTTACCTGCCGGACGGAAGCATCGAATTCCTCGGCCGCATGGACCACCAGGTCAAGGTGAGGGGCTTCCGGATCGAGTTGGGGGAGATCGAAACCGTGCTGAGCGGCCATCCGGACGTGGATCAGTGCGTGGCGATCGTTCGGGAGGACCGCCCCGGAGACCAGCGGCTGCTCGCCTGCTTCATCCCACGAAAGGGGGGGAACGCGCCCGCGGCGGGCGACCTGCGGGCGTTCCTCAAGGAGAAACTCCCGGACTACATGACGCCTTCCGCTTTCTTCTCCATGGAGGCGTTCCCCCTCACGCCCAACGGCAAGATCAACCGCCGCGCTCTGCCCGGACCGGATGCCGTCGGGACCGGCGCGGGCGGCGCAGCGGGCGATGCGACCTACGTTGCCCCTCAAAACGAGGTGGAGCAGGCAATCGCAGCCATCTGGCAGGATGTGCTCCGGCTGGAGCGGGTGGGTGTCCACGACAACTTCTTCGACCTCGGCGGCCATTCGTTCCTGGTCATACAGGTCCACGGAAAGCTTCGGGAAACGCTGGACGCCGATGTGACCGTGCTCGACCTGTTCCGGTACCCCACGGTGGCGGCCCTGGCCGGATGCATCGCCCGGAAGCGGGGTGGCGGAGAGGAGCGCGATGTCTCCGGGGGCATTCAGATCCAGGACCGCGCCGCGAAACAGAAGGCGGCGATGGACAGGCAGAAGCAGTTCATGAAACGTATCCGGAAATGATGCACCGGCAGCGCCGGGTTCAAACCACGAACGGAGTTGTTTTTCTACCACGAAAAACACGAAAGGACACGAAAGGGGAGTGAACCGTTTCTTTCGGTTGCCGGGCCTGACGCGCGATGTTTCAGTGTGAGCGCGGGCGTTGCCCGCGCTCACACTGAAACACCCGGATTCGCTGAAAAACGTAACCATCTTTGTAGTGGCTTCGGGCCTTTTCGTGTTTTTTCGTGTTTTTCGTGGTCTGTCTTTTCAAAGTTCTTCATGAGGACAAGTGATGCACAACAGCACTGAAACCCAGGATGCCCTGGAAACCACGGGCATGGGGCGAGTAGCCGTCATCGGAATGGCGGGCCGGTTCCCGGGCGCCGGGAATGTCGATGAATTCTGGCGGAACCTGAGAGCCGGCGTCGAATCCATCACGTTTTTCACGGAAGAGGAACTCGCGAACGCCGGAGTGGACCCGACGCTCCTGAGGCATCCCCGTTACGTGAAGGCCAGGGCGGTGCTGGATGGCATAGAGATGTTCGACGCCCCATTTTTCGGCTTCGCTCCGAAGGAAGCGCAGATCATGGACCCTCAGCACCGCATCTTCCTTGAATGCGCATGGGAAGCGCTGGAAAATGCAGGCTACGGGGCGGCCGGGGCCTACGAGGGACGGGTGGGCGTGTATGCCGGGGCCGGCATGAATACTTATCTCATCAGGAATCTGCTGAGCAACCCGGACGCATTCGACGCCGAGAACCTGTACCAGGTGTTCATCGGAAACGACAAGGATTTCATCCCGACGCGGGTGTCCTACAAGCTGGACCTCAAGGGGCCGAGCATGAGCGTCACGACCGCGTGTTCGACGTCCCTGGTGGCCGTGCAGGTGGCGTACCTGAGCCTCCTGAGCTACCAGTGCGACATGGCGCTGGCGGGCGGCATCGCTGTGCAGACGCCTCAGAAGGAGGGGTACCTGCACCAGGTGGGGGGCATCGCATCCCCGGACGGCCATTGCCGCGCATTCGATGCGCGTGCCCGGGGCACGGTGGGGGGAA
>CAYOVG010000433.1:0-5092 GCA_964407285.1 uncultured Syntrophobacteraceae bacterium | reverse complement strand
ACGATTTGGCGGTAATCCGGAAGACCGTTTTCTACCACGAAAAACACGAAAAGGCACGAAAATGGATCTTGGCTTTTTTCGTGTTCTTTCGTGTTTTTCGTGGTCGGCTATGGGAGCGATTCGGCATAGATCTCCATGACGTGCCTTACCCTGATTCGGTCTCCCGCTCGCGAGAGCATATCCGAGACCTGGAGCATGCAGGCGGGACAACTCGTGGCGACCACCGCGCACCCCGACCGCGCGATGTTCTCCCGCTTGCACATTCCAATGGCCGCCGAAATATCGTAGTGCGAGAGATTGAAGCTCCCGCCGCACCCGCAGCACCTGTCGGCTTCGTCCATTTCCCGGAACCGGTACGCCGGGTTTGCCCGAATGAGAGTCCGGGGCTGGGAGGCGACCCCCAGGGAGCGCTTGAGGTGGCACGGGTCATGGTAGGTCACGATTTGGGCGTTCCCGTCTCCGTCGCCCCGGCCCTCTTCCGGGGCAGACGGTCGAATGCCGATATCGTCCACCAGGAATTGCGATACATCCATGGTTCTTTCCGACAGGGAGCGGACGGCGTCGAGTTCATCGGATGAGAGACCCACGGCCATGGACGGCCAGAGCCGCTTGATGGCGTAGGTGCAAGTGGCGCATCCGGTTATGAGCCGGTCGAACGATGGACCTGACGAAAACAAGCGAAGATTGTGGCGTACCAGGGTGGCGAAAGCGGCGACGTCGCCCGCGGAAAGCGCGGGAAGTCCACAGCACGCCAACGACCCGGGTCGCGGAATAAAGACGCCGATCCCATGGTAGTGCAGGGTCTTCAGCACGGCTTTGCCGGCTTCGGGGAAGAAATTGTCGATAAGGCACCCCGGAAAGAACGCCACCTTGACGCCTGAAGCTCCGGCCGGCGTATCTACCGTACCTTTCGTATCGGCATCATGGATACCGGCGTCCACGAGACCGCCTGCCATATCGTGGAACGGAACCGGAGCAAGCCTCTTGATGTGGCGCTCACCCAGGGGGGACATGAATCGGGCGCGGGATGTATCGAGCAGTTCGTCCGCGGGTTCGACGACCAGATGCTGGAGCCTGCCGGCCGATCGCACCAACCGGTTGAAGATCTCCGGGCGAACGAGCATTTTCCGGAAGACCGCTTTCTTCACCGGGGAAAGCCCCGTGAACCCGGCCAGCAGGGCGCGGGCCCGGAGGAAGATATCCGGCGCATTGACTCCGTTCGGGCAATTGGCGGCACAGGAGCCGCAAAGAAGACACCGCTCCAGGCGTTCATTCACGGCTTGGGGGTTGCGGAGCATCTCCCTCATGAGTGCGTCCAGGAGAGCCAGCTTACCCCGCGCCACATCGGGTTCGCGGCCCGTTTCCGCGAAGACGGGGCACACCGACCGGCACATCCCGCACCTCATGCACGCCGAGAGCCGCGCTTCCAGTTCCCGCATCAGTTGCCCCAGTTTTGCAATGTCTTCCGCCATATGTGCGCCGCTTCCGATTCCATGGGGTCTTCCCCCACCCGAATTAGGGTATACCCTACCATGCTTATACAGTGTTCACCCCATATCAAAAGTAATACGATCTGGTATTCTCTCTTTCAGGTAATACTCCCCGACTGTACACGTACTGCTCTCTCTTTTCCCATGAGGAGCCGGAATCGGCCTAAACACCCGATCCGGCTTTTGCCTTTTTATGCCGAATGAAAGCGATATGCACGGGATTGTCGAGGACGAAAATGGTGATTTCGCCGACTTCCCCGAAGCCTTCTCGAAGATTTCGACCGCGAGTTCCCCCGCCGGGGCGACGGTTTGTTTTCCGGCGCTCGCCAACCACCTTCGGACGTCCTGCAACCGCGCGGCGAGCGGATTACCGATGACGGATACGACAGAGCCGGCCGGCGGCAATGCAGGCAGGGCCGGCGATCGAAATCCGGCGCCGAGCATACGAGCGCCCTCCCGTTTACAATGAGCCTCACTTTCATTATAGCTTATTATGAATATAATTACATATTGGAGAAGTTCGGGGTTTTCCGGTCTGGTTCCGGTCCGTGCGCCCGCGGACGGAAAGGAAAGAAACCGGGATGGCTCCGTTGAACGGAGTGTTGAATGACTCTCCGGAGATTGAAAAAGAAAGGAAAAGAGTATGGCCGTCGATCAGAAGAGAAGACAAAAGCAGCTTGCAAAGAAAGCCGCCAAGCGCAAGGAGGTAAGAGCCGCCAGAAAGGCTTCTTCCGGCGGGAGTGGAGCGATGGCGCACATGGACCGACTCATTGAGTCCGGAGTAATGCCGATCCATGAGTGCCTCGCGCCCGAGGAACTCGATCAAAGCGGCATAGGAACGGTATTCGTGTCTCGAAGGATGCCCGACGGCGACATTTTGATGAGTTCTTTCCTTCTCGATGTTTACTGCCTTGGAGTGAAAGACGCTTTCATTCGTGTGGCGTCCGAAATGGAGTACACCGGCAATCTGCGGATAGCCGCCAGGAACGAGCACCACAAACCCATCGATCCGGCATGCGCGCGTAAACTCGTCGAAGGGGCCGTCGCCTACGCCGCCGACCTGGGATTCGCTCCGCACCCCGATTATCGCTCCGCCAAAAATATCTTCGGCGATATCGATCCTGATGAATGCCCGACCGAGTTTACCTACGGCAAGGACGGTAAACCTTTCTATATTGCCGGCCCGAACGAAAACCGGGCGAAGCGCGATAAGATCATCGGCACGCTTGAAAGAAAATTCGGCATGGACGGATTCGAGTATATATTGCCGGTGAGTGACCGGGATGCGATGGAGATGGGCCTGGATTTGGATGCGCTCTTTCCCAAAGGACCGGACGAGGACAAGGATTAGCCCGGGAGCGGAATGACGGTCCCGTGCATGCATGGATCATGTATCGGACCACACGCACCCGTCAATGCTGTTGAGTTATCGTCACCCCCGCGCAGGGGGGGCGGCAATCCTTTAAAAACCCGGGGTTCCCGCCGGCGCGGAAATGACATTGTCGGGGTTGAGTCAGCAACCTTGCGCACCAGTAGGGTGGGTAGAAGCGAAGCGTTGCTCACCGAAGCGGTGATCGGTGGAAGGTTTTCACATTCGGTGAGCACGGACTCCGTACGTGCCCACCCGGCCGAAGCGATGATCGAGGCCTGGTTTTATGCGACTTAAGTTATTGATATTACGCATAAATAGTAGAATCTAAAATAACGAGCTACTCTCCTGTAAATACCGAATTCCACTTATTCACTTCCCGGCGGGAAAAGTATCCAATCCAGGAATAAACTCGCACCCGGCAAGGAAATCCTTACTGCAGGCAACGGTAAGTGACCGAAAGAGTTCGGAATCATATGCACGGGTACGACACTGGAAAGGGAGAAAGCCGTGAGAATAGCTCAAGTCGCACCGCTCTATGAAAGTGTTCCGCCGAAGCTGTACGGCGGTACGGAGCGGGTTGTATCCTTCCTCACCGAGGAACTGGTCCGCCGGGGACACGACGTCACGCTCTTCGCCAGCGGGTGTTCCGTTACCGCGGCCCGTCTCATAAGCTCATGTCCCCAATCGCTTCGTCTCCGGAAGGAGGTCATCGACCCTCTGCCCCACCACATGATTATGCTGGAGCAGGTGTTCAGCATGGCGAACCAGTTCGATATCGTGCACTTCCACACGGACTACCTGCACTTCCCCCTGTGCCGGCATCACAAGATACCTCAAGTAACCACTCTCCACGGCAGACTGGATATCAAAGACCTGCATGGACTCTACCGCGAGTTCCGGGATATGCCGCTTGTATCCATCTCCGATTACCAACGCACCCCGCTATCCTGGGCCAACTGGTACGGGACCGTCCACCATGGCCTTCCCGAAGACCTCTTCACCTTCCACGAAAAGCCGGGAGAGTACCTGGCTTTCCTGGGACGCATGTCCCCGGAAAAGCAGGTCGACCATGCCATAGAGATAGCCCGGCGGGCGGGGGCGCCTCTCAAGATAGCCGCAAAGGTGGACAACACCGACCGTGAGTACTTCGAGCGCAACATCAAACACCTGCTGGACGATCCGATAGTGGAATTCATAGGCGAAATCGGCGATGCCGAAAAAGACGATTTCCTCGGAAACGCCCTTGCGGTGCTCTTTCCCATCAACTGGCCCGAACCCTTCGGACTGGTCATGATCGAATCCATGGCCTGCGGGACCCCCGTAATCTCCTACCGTTGCGGTTCGGTGCCCGAGGTTTTGGAAGACGGCGTGACGGGCTTCATCGTGGACGGGATAGAGGAAGCCGTGGAGGCCGTGCGGCGGGCGCCGTCGCTGAGTCGCAAACGCATCCGCCGGGTGTTCGAGGAAAGGTTCTCCGTCTCACGGATGGCCGAGGAGTACCTGGGGATTTACTCCAGGGTTGCGGGCCATAGGGAAAGGTTCGTCCGGAAAGCCGAAAAGGTGAAAGGGCGGCGGCAATCCGCGGTTGCCGATACGGTGGCGGAAAGCGGCGACGACATCGAAGGCGCCAAGAAGGTAGGTAACTCGTCCGGCATTTGAGGAGGATGTTTTGGATAGGGATAATACCGTTGAAGTCGATTCCGGCAAGACCTCTGAACGCGATGACCACAGAGACAACGATAAGAAAACCGGAAAGCAAAATGATCAGTACTACATTGTCGCATCTTCTTCCCGTAAAGACGATGCAACCCGTGTGTTGAAGCAGGGAGAGACATTCGCCGTCTTCGACGTACACGGCGACATCCGTACGGAGGGTTTCGGGGAGCAGGGTATATACCATGAGGGAACACGGTTTCTCTCGCGCCTCGAACTTCGACTCTTCAAGGACCGTCCTCTCCTCTTCCTGTCATCTACCATCCAGAAGGCCAACGAACTGCTGGCGGTGGACCTCATGAACCACGATATCACCCTGGACGGCGATATAGTAATTCCCCGGGGAGTGCTCCACCTCTTCCGTTCCAAGTTCCTGTACAGGGGAGCGTGCCACGAACGGATCAGGGTCGCGAACTACGGCCTCACTCCGGTCGATGTTATTCTCTCGGTTTCTTTCGACGCCGATTTCGCCGATATTTTCGAAGTCCGGGGTACGAAAAGAAAGGCCAGGGGGAAG
>CAYOVG010000432.1:0-5134 GCA_964407285.1 uncultured Syntrophobacteraceae bacterium | reverse complement strand
ACGGACTGTACGTTGCCGGACCCGAGAACCACTCGCTTCTTCCACATTCGAACAGCACGAAGATGGATGTCAGGAGAAAAGGCGGATAAAAGCCGACTCCTCCATGCAACGCCTTTTTCTCCCCGCGCCAGCGGTCCGGGCGGGGTATTGCTACCCAACCGTACTGCAAAGCCAGGCACCGCATTGCGGCGGTCCCAAAAGTCGAAAGAAGAAATGCGAGAAAGAAAACTGCCGCAAGACCAACCATATTCTACTCAACCGTACTCCGATGAATTTTTCGTTTTGTTCCGAGCAGGCCTGTGTACAGCCTGTCCATATCCGCGATCAGGCGCTCGATCCGGTAGCGATCGAGGACCGTCCGTCTCGCTCTCACGGCCATCTCCAGTGTCTTCGCCTCGTCCCGGAATACATCGAGCATGGCCTCGGCCAGCGCACGGGCGTCACCTCGCGGCGTCATCCGGCCCAAAGACCCTCCTTCGAGTAGATCGGGCACTCCGCCCACTCGGGTGGCGACCACCGGACACCCCGCGGCCATGGCTTCGATGAGGGATACCGGCGTGCCCTCATTATCCGAAGAAATCACTACGGTGTCCAGAGCGGAATAGATCTCCTCCATATCGTAGCGCCACCCCGCGAATCGTATTGCGTGCTCGAGACCGGCCGACCGGACGTGGTCCTCCAGGACCGGGCGCAATTCTCCATCTCCTACCAGAACGAAGCGCATTTGCGGGTCGCTCGCACGGGCCATGCGGGCGGCGTCGATGAAGAGAGGAATGTTCTTTATCTTCACGAGTCGCCCCACAGCCGCCACCAGTCTCTGATCCTCGGTGATGCCCAGTTCCTTTCGAAACCTGCCGTTGCAGAGCCGACCCCCTTCCGGAGTCCGATTTCGCCGCTCCCGGTCGAACCGGTTGCGGCAGGATCTGAAACCGTCCAGGTTGAAGCCGAGGGGCACCACTGAAATCCGGTCCCGGCGCGCCACACCCATTCTCGAAAGGTCTTCCCGCAAGGTTTCGCTGATGGTGATGATCCGGTCGGTGAGGCGGGAGAGGATTCTTTCGATCCCTCTGAAGAGCCGGGGTTTGCCGGGGCCGAAGTACCCTTCGAGCACATGGCCGTGGAACGTATGGCACACCACGGGAACCCCGGCGAAGCGGGCAGCCAGGCGTCCCGCAAAGCCGGCCTTCGCGGTGTGCGTGTGAACGATGTGCGGACGTTCCTTGCGCATCAGCCGGTAAAGTCTGAATACCGCGGTCAGGTCCCTGGCGATCGAGATTTCCCGTCCGAGTTCCGGAATCACCTTCAGCCTTAGTCCGCGAGCCGCCGCAAAGTCAGTCATGCTGCCCTCGCGGGCTCCCTCGCGCCCGGTTGCCAGCAGGGAGTCGTACCGGTCCGGGTCCAGTCCTCCGTTCAAATTGACGACGTGGATTGCCGGGCCGCCAATATTCAGCCTGCCGATGATGCGCATGACGCGGATGCGTTCACCTAACCCCATAATCCTCCCGCCATGTCTTTGCGGATTTTTTCACGCCGGCTTCCCGCCGATCTCGTCATTGTGAGCGCCTCTTCGTAGATCTTCACCGTTTGCCCGACCATTCGCTCGACGGAAAACGCCGTCTCCACGCGCCGCCGCCCGGCTCTACCCATTTGCTCGCGCATGTCGCCGTTTTGCATGAGCCGCGACAATGCATCGGCCAGAAGGGCCGGGTCGTCCGGCGGCGCCAGCAAACCCGTCTCTCCGTCCAGCACGATTTCCGGAATGGCCATTACTTTCGAAGCGACCACGGGCAGGGAGCACGCCATCGCTTCCAGCAAAACGAGGCCGAAGCCTTCTCCGAAGGTGGGAAATGCAAATATATCAAAAGTCTTCATCAGTGGATATACCCGTGAGTGCGCTATGTGCCCGAGAAATCGAACCTGGCGGGAAATACCGAGCGATGCCGCCAGGTTTTCGAGATCGCGCCGGGCCGGGCCGTCGCCCGCCACGAGCAGGGATGCGTGGGGACAGCGATTCAGGCATGCGGCGAAGGCTTCGAGGAGAACATGGACTCCCTTCTGCCGGAGAAGACGGGTGACCGCGCCGACGACGGGCCGGGACAGGTCCGCATGAGGCGAACTCGATCCGGTGATACGGGGGCGGTTGCTGATGCGGATACGGCCGCCACGATTGCCGGCAGTGAATTCGTCCAGGTCCAGCGCATAGTGGATAACCTCCATTTTGGGATCGGGAAGCCCTTCCACGTCGTTCAACCAGCGGCCGAGTGCGTGCGAGATGGTGATGATGCGGCGCTGCCTCACGGCGGCCATGCGGTCGAGGAAGGCGTGGAAGGGCCTGGCGCGCCATGGATTGAAGCCGTGTTTCGTGCTGACGAGACCGCGAATTCCGGCGGGGCCGGCCGCCGCCGCCCCGTACAGGTCGGCATGGTAGAGGTGCGTATGAACGATATCGAAACGGGAGCGCCGCAGGTACCTGACAAGCTCGACCACCAGGAACGGGTCCGCATCGGCCCGCATGGGCAGAAGAGCCACATGGATGCCCCTGGAGCGCATCCGTTCGATGAAAGGCCGCGGACGGTCTTCGCGGTCCGCAAGCACCAGCATCGCGGTCCGCAGGCCATGCTCCTCGAGACGCGGCAGCAGCGTCAGCAGGTGGTTTTCCGATCCCGCTATTCCTGCGACCTTTTGAATGTGAAGGACGGTTCCGGGCATGGTGTCAGCCTTGAGTACTCAAAATGGAAATTACGCGGCCGAATCGGCATGAGACAAGGCCGCACAACTGCTCCCGGCGCTGGTTTCGGAGTTACGCTCACGTGAACTCGCCGTATTGTCCGGCTATGGCGCAGGCGCTGACCAAAGGGTCCGCCTTTTTCCATATTCGAAGCACGACGAGGAGGATCATGACAAATGAGTAAATCCGAAAGCGGAGAAGATCGTAGTCATGCATGTATACGAGGCGGTATGGCGGCGGGGGGCTGTTCCCCGCCTCACCTGAAGATTTGGACTTGAGCCGGTCTCCGAGGCTGGAAGTGGTCGGCAGACACAGGATGCTCCTTCCCTTGCCGTCCATGTAGGAGACCGGACCACGGATGTCGATAAGCTTTCGGTCCCTCCCGCCCGGTGAGTGACGGCTCGAAGGCCCCTGTCCCGCAAGGCGAAACGAGCAGTCGTACGCAAAGCCGAGGTCCATCAAGGTGTCCAGGACCGTGGAATTCACGATCCATCCTCCGGCGGTAAAACCGGCGGGGCGGGCTCCCATCGCCTTCAGAGCTTCGAAATCGCGCCTGAGGCACCGGGTCATGTTTTCAGCGCTCACGTCATCTCGCTTGAACGGCTTATCGATGCGCCTGCCGGAATAGAAGTGCGTGTGCTGCCCGATCTCGTGGCCGAGCCCCGCAAGCAGCCGCACCCTGGCGGCGATGTCTTTTCCCGCCGCCTGCGCCCTCCACGGGTAGACGAAAAAAGTCGCCCTGTGACCGTGGCGGGCAAGCCCGGACGCAGTCCTTCGCACTCGCGTCCATACCCGGTCGTCATGCAGTCTTTCGGCATGGAAACAAAGGCTCGTCATGATTTCCCTCCCATCGTACAGGAATTGTGGCATATGACCGGCAGGCTCCATACGAACCAGATCCAGATGTCCGTAGTGTTTATGTAGTTCAAGGTGGTAACGACACAACTCGCATAGGCGGCGGCCAGGAACATGGACAATCGCCCCATGCCGTCGGATCGGTTCTCCCGAAGCCGCCTGATGCAGTATACGGCAGTTCCGTGCATCAGCAACAGGAGAATCACGCCCGCAACGCCGCCTTCCATGATGAGACGCACGAAGCCCGGCGCGCCTCCACCCCGGAATATGTACAGCCCCTGGCCGAAACCCAGCCCCCAGATCTCGGGAAGCTCCCGGGACATCCGGTAATACGCTTCGATCCGGGAGGGCGCCGTTTGGCTGAACCATTCCGCCGAGAGCGCAAACCCTATCACCCGGGAACCGAAAATCGCCTCCGCCGTCCACCACCCGACGAGGAGCGCGCCCGCGCCCATGCAAAGGGTTGCGGTCATGAGGGGCAGATGCCTGTGGCGGAGCATGCTGCCTGCAAGGAGGACGGCGCATCCCGCCGCCAGTCCCAGCCATCCGGCTCGGGCCAGGGAAACGAAGAATCCCGATGCATTCAGGAGAAGGCAGACCAGCCATGGTAGCTTCCTCCCGGCGCTGACGACGAAATACAGGCTGAGGAGAGTCGAAGCGGCAGTGAAGCTGCCCGTTCCCGTGGGTTCGTAGAAGGTGCCGAAAGGGCGGAAGCCCGAGTCGGGAGAAAGCGTCTCGGGGAGCAGGGGCAGTTCGAGGCCGAAGGCGAGGGATGAAGCCTGGTAGAGAGCGTACGAGCCCGAAATCGCCCCTCCCCAGGCGAGGAGCGCGCAGTACCTGCTGAAGTCCGCCGGTCTCCCGGCCTGCCTGAGCGAATCCACGATGATGCCGAGCGCCGCTATTCCCCTGGCGGTTTCGAGGAGACTGCGAAAAAATGGATTGATGAAGTAGTCGAGCACGTTGGACAGGTGAATTTCCGCCACGGGCGAAAGGGCGACTCCGACGACTCCCGTGTAGAAGAAATACAGGGCCATGGAGATCACGAAGCACCGCGCGGGTCTGCCGACCCCGCGCATGATAGTGGTCCTGATGTAGCGAGGAAGGGACGCCCAGGCGATTACTTCGCTGATCCGCAGGCGCACGAGCAGCTTGAGGGTCGGGACCTGGGTCAGCGGAAGGCACACGATCGCCAGGTTCAACATACCGCGGCGGTTCTTCAGAACGGCCGGCGCGATGCCGAAAACGGCCATTCCCAGCAGGATCGGGTGGAGATTCTCGGCAATCGCGGAGCCGCGGCAGTAGACGATCCCGGCCAGGAGGACCGCCGATGAAGTGGCGGCAACGGCGACTGCAAGATGATAGCGGCGGTAATTCACGGGAGAAGGCTCTTTCGTCCATGAGATTGTTGTTGCCGCGCGGACTCAGAGTGAGTGGCGCGCTCCGACTCCATACTCGCCGACGGGTCGTTCACTTCCGAGCATCCGGCGTCATTGCTCGAGCGTATCGAGAATCGCTCGGGTCCGCCTCCCCCATGTGTACCGTTCGACATCC
>CAYOVG010000431.1:0-5139 GCA_964407285.1 uncultured Syntrophobacteraceae bacterium | reverse complement strand
GTATCGATCATATAAAGCGGATTTTCCGCATTGCGCTTTGCATTGGCTTCCGTGGCCGTGTGGAGGATGTGGGAGAATTCGCCTTCGGGGAACCGGGGGGAACAGATGTCCCCGATATGAAAGCTGATCGCGGCGTGACGGGCAAGGTGGGGGGCCTTTTGCCGGAATGCGCCGTAGTCCCGGGTCAGCACCACTGCTTCCGAGCCGAGATGCAGCCGCTCATTCGCCCATGTGAAACTCTCCAGAAGCCAGCAGCCGAAAAAACCGGTGCCTCCCGTGATGAAAATTCTCTTCCCCCGTATTGCTTCCCACAATCCATGAGTGTGGGCGAGTATGTAATCAAGGTCTTGTTCCAGGGGATTCATCATGGCTGTTTTCTCGCCGTCGGCCGGCGGGGTGTGAGTTGGATTCCGGGGGAGTCGCTCAACGTCCTGGCGTTCAATTTCCGAATCGCTGTCGGCAACTTGCCGTATGAAGCAACAATCTGTAGAGTACATGCCTCAGAGAGCATGCCTTGAAGGCGTTCAACAATCCGATCTTTCTGTCTACGCTGCTTACTCCTGTGATCGCTGGATGACCGATGTACTTGTCAATGAATTTCCTTACGTCCCCAAACTGGGAATTGACGGTCTGCACGCTGGTCGATTCGCTGGAAACCCGGAAATCGCACAGCACGCTTCCTATCACGTAAAGATCGCCGTGCAGGAGCGCCCTGAACCAGTAGTCCAGATCGATCATGTATGGGATGGTCCCATCGAACTTACCGATCTTGTTTATTATTTCTGCCCTGAAGAGCACGGCCGACGGCTCTCCGATGAGGTTCGTTCCTGCCCGGATGCATCGCCTGACGGCCTCGCGGCCGTTCACTCTACCCCTCTTTCCCGGAAAGCCCCTGGTCAGAATCGTACGTCCCTTGCTGTCGATGATGCGCCTGTCGGAACATACGAGAGCTATGCCTTCATGGGCGGGGTCATCCAGGACCGCCGCTTGCCGCTCCAGGCATTCGGGATGCAGCCGGTCGTCGTCACACAATACCTTTATGTATCGGCCTCCTGCCTCGGACAGGACTCTGTTCCAGTTGCCTTCCATTCCCATGTTGGTTTCATTGGAGAAAACACGGATACGAGGGTCGTCTCCGTAGGCGGATGCCTTTGCAAGGGTGTGGTCTGTAGACCCGTCGTCGATGACGATCAATTCGAAGTCGGCCATGGTCTGCCTCAGAACCGATTCAATGGCTTCTCCGATGAATTCCTCGGAATTATACGTTGGAATGCAGACCGACACGTGTGGATGGAAATACTCCATTCTTGTTCCTTCTTCTTCTCTTCTCATCTGAAAACCGTTCATGCTAAAGCGGTTCCAATTCGGCGGTCCTGTATTCCCGTTTCTGCAGCAGTCCGCTGAAGATGATGCTTCCCATCATCGATACCATCAGCAGTGGATTGAGGACCACCCTGATCGAGATGTCCGCGGTTCCGGAATCCGATACGATACTCGGAAAAATGTAGTAATTCTTTGGAATGAGCAGGAGGCCGAATATGACGGAATAAACCATGTCGGATTTGCTGGAATGTTTGTTGTTTATGAAAAGAAACATCGGGACGTACAGGTGGAGCAATTTGTATTCTCCCGAAATCTGCGGGAAAAGGAGCATGGCGAAGGTCAGCAGAGCCGCCTTCTTCCATAATTCCACCCGGGCGAGAAAGATGAAAGCGAGCATTCCGCAAAAGGTAACCATTACCGATAATACATAGATGCGGTTTATTGTCGCCATGTTGACGGTTTCTATGGCGCCGGTGCTTATCAGGAGCGCCTTCACCATGGAGAACAACCCGACACCCGATTGCATCACATTGTTGTTTGCCAGGTTGTAATTTCCGGATATGCCGAAACCGGAAAGAACGAATTTGAGGTTGGCGATAAAACCGCCTTCAAAGAGGAACAGGCTTATGACGGTAAGAAGAAGGCACAACAAGGAAGTCAGCATAAACTCTTTGTAACGCTTCTCTGATAGGAAAAGCATTAAAAAGACTGCCGGGTAAAGCTTCATGCATATCGGCACGGCCAAAAATAGTGAACTCAGCCATATATTCTTCTTAATAAAGTAAAACATAAAAAGGAGAAGGCTGATGCACATAAGACCTTCCAAATTCCCCCTGTCAACAGTAAACAGAAAAGGGAATGCAAGGCAGGAAAAGATTATTGTATTTCTATAGTCATTATTTGCTTTATTTCCTACATAATAATGATTGATTATCAAAAATCCCACGATGAAAATAGAACTATAAATAAGGAAAGCCAGCCATTTCGGAAAAAAAGTAAATACATAGAAAACAAGGTTTCCGAAAGGAAAATAATTGCTTGGAAATATGTATTTCTCGAAATAAGGATTCAGGTTTGCGCTAAGGTTGTATGGATGGAAAAAGTCGTTGAATCTATCCACTGGAGTAAATAGAAATGTATTGTGAGGATAAGACAACCCCATGTAGGCAGCGTTCACATAATGAAATATGACCGATACAAAGAAACCCGTAAGAATTATCGTCCCTATTGTATTGATTTTCTGTTCTCTGGTCATGGAAAGATTCTCTATTCTGATGTGTTCTTTGCAACGAAAGCCGCTATTGTGTCGACGATATACTGAATATGAGCGTCCGTGAGAGCCGGAAATACCCCTGTCCAGAATGTATCCGTCATGATCCGGTCGGTATTGCAAAGCAGTGCCGCGTCCCGCGAGAAACCCCTTCCATCGAAAACCTTGTAGGGAAGCCCTTTGAAGTAGGGTTGCCTCAAAAGGTTTCCGCCGAAGAGCAACCGCGTTCCGATGTTCTTGTCGTTCAGGAACCGCAGGAGGTCCTCACGTTTGAAAGGTGCTCCGTCCGTCAGTGTGATCGGAAATCCGAACCAGGAAGGGGTGCATCCCGGAGTGGCCTTCGGGAGAATGAAAAGGTCTTCGAAGGGCTTGAGGCCGGCCTCGAGTAGTTCGAAATTGCGTGCACGCCTTTGCATGAATCGCTCCAGCTTCTCCATTTGGGCCAGGCCGACCGCTGCCTGCATATCCGTGATCTTCAGATTGTATCCGACATGGGAGTAGACATACTTATGATCGTATCCCGCGGGGAGTTCTCCCAGCCGCCATTCGAACCGGCGTTTGCAGGTATTGTCGTGCCCCGGAGGACACCAGCAGTCGCGTCCCCAGTCCCTGAAGGACTCGATGACTTTTCGCAGGAGACCGTCATTGGTGGCCAGGGCTCCGCCCTCGCCCATGGTGATATGATGGGCGGGGTAAAACGAAAAAGTCCCGATATGGCCGAAAGTCCCCACGGGACGAGGCGGCGATTCCGAATCGCCTGGATCGTAGCGGGTTCCGAGAGCGTCGCAGCAATCCTCGATGACCCAGAGATCGAACTTTTGCGCGACGCGGAGCGCTTCTCCGAGGTCGAACGCGTTGCCCAGGGTGTGCGCAAGCACAATGGCCCGCGTTCTTTCCGTCACCGCAGGTTCGATGTGATCCGGCCTGATTCCGTAGGTGGGAATGTCCACATCCACGAAAACGGGCGTAAGGCCGTATTGAAGCAAAGGATTTACGGTAGTCGGAAACGCCGCGGCAACCGTGATGACTTCATCTCCGGGTTTCAGACGTTTTTCCCCCAGTTTCGGTGAAGTCAGCGCGGCCACGGCCAGAAGATTGGCGGACGATCCGGAGTTTGTCGTCAAGACGTGCTTCACGCCCAGGAATTCCTCGAGCCTCCTCTCGAACGCATCGTTGAACCGACCCGTTGTCAGCCAGAAATCCAATGCCGAATCGACAAGAGTCCGCAGTTCGACATGATCGAACGTCCGTCCTGATACCTGAACAGGAGATTTTCCGGGAACGAATTCGGAGCGGCGGTGCGCGTGCGCGTGGAAGCGCGACGTCTCGGCGGCGATGATCGATCTGAACACGGATGCCATGGCCTTGTCGGTCAGCCTGGCTTCCGGTCTGATTATGTTTCGGCTGTCGATGTGATAGCGCTTCTCGAAGCGGACGTAACAGCCGCTATGAACGGCGGCGCCGTCGAAGTCGTCCGGCTGGAGTTGAACGGACGGTTCCTTGCCCGGTGGAGGCTGCTTCGTTATGAGCGCGAACTCGGCTTCCCCATCGCCGTCAAGCGCCTTCAACGCCAGCGCCGGTTGGATATCCTCGCCGTGCCGATGGGACGATGTGGCCGACACTCCGTAAATGATCCCGGGAATGACCCCGGCATCCGCACGTGTTCTCGATAGATCAACGGTTTTTCCGGTCGGTTCCATTGAAGATGAGTTCTTTCCTGTGAAATGTTTCGTGAATGACGCGACCCGGCGGCGCCGGTTCCCGGTCGTCCGCCTTCCGGAGTGCGGCGATGGCGAACTTCCGGAAACGCATGCCGTGGGACTTTCGATCCGTCATAGAGCTTCGTATGCTTTGATCTGATCCAGGGTAAAATCGAGTAATGCGTTTCCATGTACTCCGGAGTAGAACTTCGCGTACCAGTCAATGGTGCTTTCCAGGGCTTTGCGAACATTGTACTTGGGGGTCCATCCCAGCCGGTGGAAGGCCTTGCTGCAATCCAGGCGCAGTGTGTGAGCTTCATGAAGCTGCTTGCCGTCGCTCTCCACCCTGTAACTGCCGTCGCCCCAAAGGCGAATCACCTCCCGGACAACGCTTTCGACTGTCCAAAACTCACAATCGGCGGGACCGAAGTTCCATGGACCGGACAAGGAAGTCCTCCCCGCCAGCATACCGGCAGCCAGCGATATGTAGCCGGATAGTGGTTCGAGCACGTGTTGCCATGGGCGAACGGCTCCGGGACTGCGAATGACGATCTGCTCGCCTCGGTTCAGGTACCGGGCGCAATCGGGTATCAGCCGGTCGGCGCCCCAGTCGCCGCCTCCAATGACATTGCCGGCGCGAGCGGATGCGACCAGCGTGCGGCGCCCTCTCCCGTATTCTTCCAGTGGGAAGAAAGACCTCTGGTAAGCGGAAGCAACCAGTTCCGCGCACCCCTTGCTCGAACTGTAAGGGTCGTGGCCGCCCATCGGATCGGTCTACCTGTAGCCCCAGATCCATTCACGGTTCTCGTAGCATTTGTCGCTGGTCACGATGACGGCGGCCCTCAC
>CAYOVG010000430.1:0-5155 GCA_964407285.1 uncultured Syntrophobacteraceae bacterium | reverse complement strand
CTCACACCTACACCACGGCGGGTTCCTACACCGTTAGCCTCACGGCCACGGGTCCGGCGGGGACGCATACCAAGACCGTCGGCTCTCTCATCACGGCATCCGCACCTTCCACTCCTCAGACCGACCCCACCTACACGGCTCCGACCGCCATGTTCAACACCAACGCCACCTCCGGTAAGGCCCCGCTCTCGGTCAATTTCACCGATACGTCCACCGGCGACATCACCTCCTGGTACTGGGATTTCGGCGACGGACAGACCAGTACCGAGCAGAACCCCTCACATACCTACACCGCAGCGGGTTCCTACACCGTCAGCCTCACCGTGACGGGTCCGGCGGGTTCGAATACCATGACCGTTGACTCCCACATCACGGTTTCCGAGGAGTCCTCGATTCAGCCCACACCCATCTATACAGTTCCGACCGCCAAATTCAGCGCCGATATTACATCGGGCATGGTTCCCATGACGGTCAATTTCAAAGATGCATCCACGGGCGCCGTTACGGCGTGGTACTGGGATTTTGGCGACGGACAGACCAGCACCGACAGGAATCCTTCCCACACCTACACCACCGAAGGCGCTTACAATGTAAGCCTCACCGTTTCGGGTCCCGCGGGATCGAATACCAGGACCGTTAATTCCTTCATCGTGGTATCGACTCAGGAGACCCCTCTCCAGCCAATCGTAACCAACACTGCTCCGACGGCGGCCTTCAAGGTAAGCAGAAGCATGGGCACGGCCCCCCTGGCGATCGACTTCACCGATACGTCCACCGGCGACATCACCTCCCGGGAGTGGGATTTCGGCGACGGACAGACCAGCACCGAGCAGAATCCCTCTCACACCTACGCCACGACCGGCACTTACAGCGTAAGCCTCAAAGTCAGCGGTCCGGGCGGCACGAGCATCCTCAAGAGAAACAACTTCATCAGCGTGGCAAAATCCGGTCTCACGATGTGGCAGGACTGGTTTGCGGTAAGCGAGTACGAAACGCCGATGGTCGGGGATTTCAACGGCGACGGCCGCGCGGATATCATCACCTTCACCAGGAACAATCCGAATGCCGTTGGTGACGTCTATGTAGCTCTCTCGGATGGGACCGGGTTCGGCGCCAGTGACAAGTGGAACGACTGGTTTGCGATCGATCCCGATCAGACCATCGTGATCGGGGACTTCGACGGGAACGGAACGGACGACGTAGCGGTATGGCTCGGCAATTCGACCCGGCAGGTCTACGTAGCCAGGTCCCACGGTACGGGCATGTCCCAGTCCGAACTGTGGCTTCCCGGTATCGGGGATAACTCCGACGACGTGATCAAGTCAGGCGATGTGAACGGCGACGGCAAAAGCGATGTCGTTCTCTTCTCCCGCGGCACCGGCAAGGTCCATGTCGCGCTCTCCAACGGAGCGGGCTTCGACTATCCTCAGATCTGGCACAACTTCTTTGCCGTAAGCAACTATGAAAGACCGGAAGTGGCCGATCTGAACGGCGACGGAAGGGCCGACATCATCACCTTCTGCACCAACAGCCCCACGGCGCAGGGTGATGTCTACGTAGCGACCTCCACCGGCGCGGGATTCTCCGACGGATCGGGTTCCGACAAGTGGAGCGACTGGTTCGGCGTAGATCCGGCGCAGAGAGTCCGAATCGCGGACCTGAACGGAGACGGCAGATCGGATTTTATGACCTTCATGCCTCCTCCGAGCGGACAGACCTACGCTGTGTTCTCAGAAGGAAACAAGATGTCCAACAACTACACCTGGACGGCCAACTTCGGCCTCCTCAGTTCAGACGCTCCCTTCCTCGCGGACGTCAACGGCGACGGCAAGTCGGATACGGTTCTGTTCCGCCAGAGCGAAGGCAAGGTTTACGTGCAGATAACCCCTTAACCTGAATGGAGGAGAATAGAGCACGCGCCCGGAAGTAGACGAGTTTGACGCCGGGCGCTCAAAAACCGCGGGCGCTGTCGTCCACGAGCCGCGATCACGGCAATTCGATCGCAGCGGGACGGCGGCGCCCGCGGCATTTTTTGTTAGCGCATAGGCGGTGTGCTATCTCTCCGTTCGCCATGAGGTAACGAAGGGCGAACGGTATGCCCCAACCCTTGCGTGCGCTTACATGTTCTTCATCCTCGACTTCAGGCCCTTTCAATCGCCTACTTCGAGAGTAAATCCCACCGGAGCAAAAGCAAACCCTTTGGCGAACTCGCCGGCAAGACGTCCGGCAGGCCCCTGCCCCGTGCAGTGGCTGACGGCCAGGGTCCCGATCCGGTATTTCCTCAGCGCGTCGATAGTGGCGTCGAGTTGCGTTCCGGACAAAAACCCCAGGTGGGTTCCCCCCAGCACGGCATGGATACGATCCTCTCCCGTTTTGCCGGTAACATGATTGAGAATATTGACGATGCCCGCATGGGCGCATCCAAGGACCACGACGAGCCCTTTCGGAGTCCTCAACGCCAGCGAGAAGTCATCGAGAAACGGGTCCGGCTCCCATTCCCCGTCCCGCCGGACGACGCACTTGGGATCGTGTCCTTCGAATGAAGTCCGGCGCGGCACCTCGCCCGTGATATAGATGCCGGGAGCAACTTCGGCAAAGGACTTCTCCCAGTGGAATTTCGCGCCCCGGCTGGCCATGTAGGCTTCGGGCCAGGGAATCCCGATGGAGAGAAGGTGTTCTTCCTTTCCCGGTCCTACCCGCCTGAAGCGTTCACTCAGGATGTCGGGATGCGCGATGATGTCGCAGGGGCCGTGAACTCCGAGAAATCCGAGGAGTCCCCCGGTATGATCGAAGTGGCCGTGGCTCAGGACGAGCTTCGAAACCTTCCGCAGGTCCTTCTGCAACCGCAGGGCATTTGCGACGAGCCCGAAGCCCTGTCCGGTATCGAACAGGATGGTTGCTTCAGGGGTTTCCACATAGGCGGCAAAACCATGCTCCCCCAAAAGACCTGGTACGGGAACGGTGTTTTCGCACAGGACCGTTATCTTCCAGCTCATATCGGCCTCTCCTGATCTCGTGCGGTTATACGGCAAGCATTGTGTACTCGGCGCCGTCACTACCCCTTGCGCAGTTCCCTGCGGAGCAGCTTCCCCGTCGGGGTGCGCGGCAGGGCCGGAACGGACTGAAAAGCCCTGGGGAGTTTATAGACGGCAATCCGCTCCTTGAGAAACGTCTTGAGCTCCTCGTAGAACTCCTCGCTTTCCTCGACGCCGGGCTTGAGCACCACGAAAGCCTTGGTGATCTGCCCTTTCTCCGGGTCGGGAATACCCACCACGCCCACATCGGCGATAGCGGGATGCCGGGCAATGGCTTCCTCCACCTCCGCCGGTCCGATGCGGTACCCCGAACTCTTTATCATATCGTCTTCGCGGGATACGAAAAAGATGTTGCCTTCTTCATTTCTGTAAACCGCATCCCCCATCTGGTTCCACCCGTCGACCACCCCTTTCGCCTGAGAGGCGAGGAGCTTGCCGCCATTGTCGTGGGGCTTCCAGTAGAGCGTGCCGGAGGGGCCCCTGAGGAGCATGCTGCCGACTTCTCCCGGCTTGCTCTCCCTGCCTTCGTGGTCCACCACCCGCACTTCCACGCCGGGCAGGGGCCTGCCGATGGAACCCGGCACGGGTTCGGGATTCATCGTATTGGAAGTTACGAGGTGGAGCATCTCCGTGCCTCCAAGACCTTCCCATATGGGCATGCCGGTCAATTTCTTCCAGCCTTCCAGGGTTTCTGCCCCAAGAGCGTCTCCGCCGGAAGTGAAGAGGCGCACGGAACCGATGTCGAACTGCTTGAAATCCGGAAATTTCATGAGAGCGCGATAGGCCGTGGGGAGCCCGGTGAGTACGGTGATTTTGTGTTTCGGGATGAGTTGCATCATATCGGGCGGCGAGAACTTGGGCAGGAGGGAAATGGCCGCTCCGCCCTCGAAGGGAAGCAGGATGAAGGTGCCGAAACCGGCTGCAAACGACACCGGGGCCGCCCCGCCGAGAACGTCTCCCACGCCCAGCTTGTAGACGTACTTGTTCACCAGCCGGGCTTCGATAACGGACGGACGGACGAAGTGCACGCACCCTTTGGGCATTCCGGTGGTGCCGGAAGTATAGAGCATGATGCCGATATCGTGGGCGTCGAGCATTTCCGCTTCCAGGTCCGGCGCCCCCGCCTCCAGCATCTCCTCGAACGCCAGGTCTCCCGCTGCTTTTACCTCGTCGGCCTTGCCGCCGATCACGATCACCCTGGAGCCGAAGTCGAATTCGGGCCTGGCCTTGTTCACCGCATCCATGAGCGGCGCGTTCACGATGAAGAACTTCATCTCGGCGTTATTAGCCACGTACGCCAGTTCCTCCGCGGACCACAGGGGCGAGGTCGGCACGGGGACCGCCCCGATCTTCATAATGGCGAAAATCGCGGCAACCGCAGGCGGCGAATTCACCAGCCGGATTCCGATACGGTCCTGAACTTGAGCGCCGGCATCCTTCAGGGCGTTTCCAAACCGGTTCACCATCGACTGCAGGTCCGCGTAGCTGATGACCCTGTCCATGAACCTGATGGCGACGTTCCCCCCTCTGCCTTCGCGAATGTGCCGGTCGAGCAGAAAGTCGGTGAGATTGAGTTTCAAGGGAGTATCGGCGAATTCCCGCGGTACGATGTACTCCGGCCATGTGTCCTTCGGCGGCAGATAGTTTTCCGGTATCTTACCCATCCTGTATAACCCTCCTGTATGGATTTATCTCTCCGACATCGAGAGAGACGCAAAGCATATCCCGATAGGAGGCGGAAACACCACCCGGGAGGACAAGCACCGGCGGAGAAAACCACACGGCCGGCTCCTGTGCGGCCCTTTCCGTAACAACGGCGGAATATCGACTGTGAGATCCACCTCCAGACGGATCGAAAGTAAAGCAATACCAGGGAGGATTGCAAGGGAAAAACACGCGTTGCGGGTGATGGACAGGGAGCGAACCGTTCCGCGGGCGGAGTGGGGTCCGGGGCCGCCGGCTCAGACCATTTCGGTTACGGAGGTCGGAAGTCGGAAATCGGATATCAGACGTCGGAGGGATGCGACTTCAATCCGACCGCCGACTTACGCCGCCGATCTTTACTTTTTGACAATTCTGGGTAGGCGTAAGCTCGCAATTTAGCTTGGGAAATGGTAGAA
>CAYOVG010000429.1:0-5184 GCA_964407285.1 uncultured Syntrophobacteraceae bacterium | reverse complement strand
ACCTGCTGGAAATCGTCCTGTATGATACAGCGCCCCGACTCCTTACAGGCATAGATTTCCATGCAGGGAGACATTTTGAGGTCTCTCAGCACCACCTCCTCCACGAGGCCCCCCGCATCCCGCGCCCCACGAACCGCCTCCCCGAGCAACAGGGACGAATTGCCTTCGCGCCTGGGACTTCCATAAACCGCCAGAATTGTAAACATCTCTCGCTCCCCCGGTAGACAATGCGGATAGCTCCTTCAAAACGCATGGCGATGATCGTGGCCGCACCGGCAAGCGGTCGGCGCACGACCGGCGAGTCCCCATTTTATACCAGAGACTTCGGCGAAGGTGTAAAAAAATTGTCGTAAGCGCCGGCGGGACGAGGTCATTTTTCTGCCCACACATGCAAAACCATCCGTCGCATATCATTTGCGGCTCACTGTAGGTAAATGCAATTCAGGGTATTTCAAAACCGGAATTCGATGATTATTATCTAACCGCTACACACTAACCGCTCATGGATTGTATGAGGAGTAGGAGAATGGAAGTCCAGTACAAGAACATCGATCCCAAACTTATTGTAAACGAGGTCCGCAACGGCAGGTCCCTGGAGACGGTCCAGAAGATCTTCGGACTGAGATTCAAGAGCGAAGTCCAGGACCTCTACATGAAAGGTCTCGCGGAATTGGGAGAGATACCGAGCGTAGATTTCGCCGCTAACGGCAACTCTGCCGTCAAAGCCCCCGTTCAGATGCCCTCGAATACACCACAGCAATCGTCCGAATCGATCCCGGCGGCAATCATCATCAAGAGCCCGGCCGGCCGCACCATCGGCCAGAGCGGCAGCATCACTCTCAATAAGACCCTTTTGATCAATGATCTCGGCTTCACTATCGGCGATACTTTCGAGATTTACCGAGAGGAGAACAAGATCATTCTGAAACGCGTGAGCACAGGCGTCTGATTTGTTTGAAAGTTGCGGGTTACGGGCTTCGAGTTGCGGGCTTCGAGTTGCGAGTTGCGGGTTGCGAGTTACGGGTTTGCCGTAAAACGCGTTACGGATTGCGAGTCCGGCGTTCGTGGGCGATGGCCGTGTGGCGGGTTTTGCGCCGGCAGGCCGCGGCTGCGCGATCGCATCCGATGGAGGCCGGACGGCAATGGGGATTCACTGGACCCGGCGGGCCGCGCCGGTCGCCTCCCGAGGCAACTCACCGGAAACGATCCACCGCCAACCCGGCAACCTGCGATTCGAAAAGGCCCGTTGCGACGGGATACGGCATTTTTGAGGCGACTCCCGTAAGGCAATCCACAACAAATAACCTACCAGGGAATTGAAATCCGGGAACCGGAAGGGACCGGGAATCCGGCAGGTTAATTCTTTGGAGTTGCCTAAGGGGTTGATTTGCGCTCGAAATCCCCCGTGCGCCGGGTCCTCGGTCAAGGCCGGCAACAGCAGGGATATGCGGTACGGCGGCGCATTCCGGACAATGGAATACAAAACGCGCGCCGACCATTGCGCGCGTGGCGCGTAAAGGTTTTCCGCTCTCCTCGATATCAGCCGTTTGAATTCATTCGCCGCGCACCCGGGCAATGTATCGCCCGGGCCGCCCGCAGCCATCCTTCCGCTCTTCTTCCGCTCTTTCCGCCCGCCTTTCCCATCCAATCGTTATACCCCACAAAAACCGGCCATCACCTTGACCCGGACCATCCAGTGTGTTAATTCCCAAAAGCCGTCGCGCAAGCCATGGCCCTTGGGGAGCATCCTCTTATCTCGCGGGGAATCGTTGTTGTGCACGAAATGTCCATCGCTCAAAACATCTTGGATATCGTAGTCGAAGAGGGACAAAGGAACGGGCTCAACCAGGTGAAGCTGATCAGGCTTCAAATCGGAGCGCTGGCCGCCGTTGTGCCCGAGTCGTTGCGGTTCTGCTTCGAACTGATGCGGCAAGACACGATTGCATCGGAAGCGGTGCTGGAGATCGAGACCCTCCCGGTGGTGGCCCGGTGCTCCGAGTGCGCAACGGTCTTCGAAGTCGAGGACCATGACTTCACATGCGCGCAGTGCGGAATGCCGGCAATGGAGCTGATCAGCGGAAGGGAACTTAACCTCGTTACGATCGAGGGGGAGACGGGAGAAGAAGATGGCGGAAATTAAGGTCCCTGTGGTTCGCAGTATTCTGGAGGCCAACGAGCGGTTGGCGGCGTCCAACCGGAAGCGGTTCGACGGGGCGGGGGTTCTCGCCGTCAACCTGATGAGTTCTCCGGGGGCCGGAAAGACATCGCTGCTGGAGCGGACCATCGACGGTCTCAAGGGCCGCCTCGGGATTGCGGTCATAGAGGGTGACCTTCAGTCCTCATACGATGCGGAGCGTATCCATCGGAAAGGGGTCCAGGCCGTTCAGATCAATACCGAGGGAGGCTGTCACCTGGACGGGAACATGATCCAGATCGCGATGGAATCCCTGGACCTGGAAAATGTCGATATACTCATTATAGAAAACGTGGGCAACCTGGTTTGCCCGGCGGAATTCAACCTGGGAGAGCACTACAAGGTCATGATCCTGAGCGTCGCGGAGGGGGACGACAAACCTCTCAAGTACCCTCTCATGTTCCAGATCTCTTCGGTGCTCCTTATCAACAAGATAGATCTCCTCCCCTATGTGGATTGCGATATGGGGAAAATCCACGAACGGGCGCGCCAACTCAACGCCGGCCAGAAGGTGTTCGAGGTGTCGTGCCGGACCGGTGAGGGTCTGGAAGCATGGCTCGCATGGCTGGAAGAGAAAGTTTGCGAAAAGAAGAAGACACAAACCCCGCGGTAGAAGAGCGACGTGTCCGAATCCACGTGCAGGGCATCGTGCAGGGTGTGGGCTTTCGTCCTTTCATCTTCCAACTGGCCAGGCGTCATCAGCTTTCCGGATGGGTGCGCAACCGGTCGGACGGGGTGGAGATGGAAATCGCCGGACACGGGCTCCGGATCGAGAGCTTTTTGAGGGACATCCCGGCCGAGGCTCCGCCGCTGGCGCGCATCGTGGGGCTGGACGTGGCCGAACGGCCCTTCTCGCCGATGGAGGGCTTCCGCATCCTGGAAAGCAACCGGGGCCGGTCGCGTCGAACCCTGGTATCGCCGGACGTCTGTACATGCGCCGACTGCCTGCGCGAGCTTTTCGACCGCCGGAACAGGCGCTATCTTTACCCTTTCATCAACTGCACCAATTGCGGTCCCCGCTATACCATCATAAAGGACGTTCCCTACGACAGGGACAAGACCACCATGGCCGGGTTCCGGATGTGCGCCGCCTGCGAGGCGGAATACGAAGACCCCGGCAACAGGCGATTCCACGCGCAGCCCAACGGCTGCTGGGATTGCGGGCCGCAGGTGTGGCTCGAATCGGCCTCCGGGAAGACGATCGCCGGGAAACAGAAGGCCGTCCGGAAATGCGCGCGCCTGCTGGAGGGGGGCGCCGTCGTCGCCGTCAAAGGGTTGGGAGGGTTCCACCTGGCCGTCGATGCGGTCAACGAGAATGCCGTGAGGAGTCTTCGCAGGCGCAAGATCCGCGAGGAGAAGCCCTTCGCGGTAATGTTCCCTGACGTTGACGCCATAAGGCGGTACTGCAAGGTATCCGCGGAGGAAGAGGCGCTTCTCCAGAGTCCCGAGCGGCCCATCGTGCTCCTGAAACGGCTTCCCGAACCGTCGTGGACGGAACCGCCATACCCGGGGCCGTCATGCCCGTCCCTGGCCCCGAGCATCGCGCCCCGGAATCGCTACCTCGGAGCATTCCTTCCCTATACGCCGCTCCACTACCTGCTTTTCGGCGAGGGGGACGGAAAGCCCCGCGCGCTCGTCATGACCAGCGGCAATCAAAGCGATGAACCCATCGCAACGGGCAACGAGGAAGCCGGGGAAAGACTGAAAGGCATCGCCGATTTCTACCTGTTCCACGATCGCGACATTCATATGCGCTGTGACGATTCGGTCACGCGGGTCCTGAACCACAAGCCCCGCCCGCTGCGCCGCGCTCGCGGCTATGTTCCGGTACCGGTTTTCCTGCGGGAGGAGGTCCCCGCGGTGCTGGGCGTCGGAGCCGAACTCAAGAACACGGTATGCCTCACCCGCGGCGGGGAGGCTTTCCTCAGCGCGCACATAGGCGACCTGGAGAACCTGGAAACCCTCCACTCCTTCGACCACACAATCGAACACCTGCAACGCATTCTCGACATCGAGCCGGAACTGATCGTGCGGGACATGCACCCCGACTACCTCAGCAGCCAGTGGGCGGACCGGCAAAAGGGAGCGCTCCGACTCAGCGTGCAACACCACCATGCCCACATAGCGTCCGTGGTCGCCGAGCAGAACGTGTCCGGCCCGGTCCTGGGACTGGCGCTCGACGGCTCGGGGTACGGCCCCGACGGGACCATCTGGGGCGGCGAACTGCTCGCCGTGGACGGACATCGCTTCAAACGGTTGGGGCGCCTGCGGCAAGTGCCGCTCCTCGGAGGGGACAAGGCGGTGAAGGAACCCTGGAGGATGGCCCTGAGCTACATGTGGAGCATCGACCCAGGCGGTTTCGAGAAGAATTTCGCGGGATTGAAGGGGCCGGTCGAGGCGCGGACCGATGGAGGCGCGCTCGGGGTCCCGCGGGACAGGTGGCCGCTTCGGAAGGTGCAACTCCTCATCCAGGCCCTTCAGCAGAACATCAACGCCCCGCTCACGTCTTCGTGCGGCCGCCTCTTCGACGCGGTCTCCTCACTGGCGGGGTTGCGGGACAGCGTGAGCTACGAGGGGCAGGCCGCAATCGAACTGGAGCAGGTCCTCGAGCCGGATGAATGGATTTACAAAAGCCGCATCCATAAGGAAGGGGACCTGTGGATACTGGATACGTTCCCCATGGTGGAGGAAGTGGTGCGCGACGTCGCGTTGGGGGTCCCCGCGGGAATCATTTCCGCCCGCTTTCATAACGGGCTGATCTATCTGCTGGCGGAAGCGGCGCTCCGGGCGAGCCGCGAGACGGGACTTCAGAGGGTTGCGCTGAGCGGCGGGGTATTCCAGAACGCGTTTCTCCTGGAGCAACTGGATATGGAGCTCCAGGCCCGCGGGCTGGAGGTGTTCAGCCATGTGCATGTTCCCTCCAACGATGCATGCATCGCCCTCGGCCAGGCCTTTGCCGCGGCCGCGGCCGCCGGGGCGGCCGACCAGAA
>CAYOVG010000428.1:0-5196 GCA_964407285.1 uncultured Syntrophobacteraceae bacterium | reverse complement strand
TGCCCTGTACTTGATAGCCGTCCCGTTCAATCCGCAGAAGGTGCACTGCGAGCGCTCCCCCCACCAGCACCCGCGCGATGTCTCGAACAGCAGAACGGGCGATATCTCACCACCGGGAAAGCTCGCTCGTAGCGCATCGAGAAACGGTCCATAGTCCAGTTCCATTTCGGCGTCGAGGGGAAGCTCCTCGCCCATGCCTGAATCCCCGTTTCCCGGCCGGCAGTTCGCTTTGGAGAACACGCCTTTGATCCCGCGGCGCCGCTGCGTTTCCCCGTCGAGGCAGCATCCGACGAACTCGGGAAAACTCTCGAGCGCCGGACCGGAGAAGACGAAATCGATGCACTCCACGTGTTTTGCGATCTCCTGCCCCATGGGGGAGTCGCAATTGGCCCCGCCCATCACGGTGACTATGGCGGGGTTTCGCTCCTTCAACTTCCTCGCCATGGCGAAGCTCGCGACATTTTGGGCGAACAGGGAGGTGAAGCCGACCATATCCGCCGAAGCCATCCCGTACTTGTCCGCCATGCTTTCCAGAAAGCCGTCGAGCCGGGCCCGCTTTTCCCCGAGAGCTCGCTTGAACGCCAGGCTCTCGGCATCGCGGGCCGGATAGTAGCGCTGGAAGTACTCTTCGGAATTGTCGGGAAGGCCGGGAAAGGCCGACTGCCGGAAAAACCACTCCCCCAGGCCGGCGTTCAGGCCGTCCACGGAGAGCGGGTGCAGGTAAGCCTGAATTCCACCGATGAAATGGGCGAAGTCGAGGTTCAGGTATACGATTTCGACCTGGAGCCGGTCCTCGAAAGTCCGTCGCAGGACGGACTGGAGCTGCGTCAGCGCCAGGGACGGAACGTGCAATGCGGCAAACGGCATATTGACCAGGATAACTTTGTACATCGCTTCTCTTCCTCTCACCTCCTCAACGCCCGGCTCCGGGGATGCCCGGGCTTCCGGGACCCGGAGCGGTTCCGGTACGGCGCGAGGCGCGGGAAACCCGTGTGATTGCGGGCGCGGCGGTCTTCGCGCCCCCTCGGGCCGCGGCTTCCTCGACGACACGGGAAAGCGCGGCGACCGTCGGCCCTTCGAAGATGGCGCGCACCATCAGTTCCACCTTGAATTCCGTTCGTATCCGGGACATCACCGCCGTAGCCATGAGCGAGTGCCCCCCCACTTCGAAAAAGTTGTCGCGGATACCCACCCGGTCCACTCCCAGGATCTCCGCCCAGATCCCGGCAAGAGCGGTTTCGGTGGGATTGCGGGGGGCGGCGTAGTTTCGAGCCGCGCCGCGGGCGGCGCCCGCGTCCGGTTCGGGCAGAGCGCGCCGGTCCACCTTGCCGCTGGACGTAAGGGGCAAAGAGTCGAGCGTCACGAAGACCGACGGGACCATATAGTCGGGGAGCGAACTTCCGAGAAATAGTGCAAGGTCCTCGGGAGACGCCGGGCCGTCTTCGCCGTCCGCCCCGTCTCCCACACCCCGCACCGCCACATACGCCACCAGCTTCTTGTCGCCGCCGGGCCCCTCCCGAGCCAGGACCGCCGCCTGCGACACACCCGGGTGGGCGGCGAGAGCGGCTTCCACCTCCCCCAGTTCGATGCGAAACCCGCGAATCTTCACCTGGTCGTCGTTTCGCCCGAGGAATTCGATCACGCCATCCTCGCGCCACCGCCCCAGGTCCCCGGTCCGGTAGACGGTCGCGCCGCGGCGGAACGGATGCGGAACGAAACGCTCCGCCGTGAGTTCGGGACGGTTCCAATAGCCGCGCGCCAGCCCCGCGCCGCCGATAAACATCTCACCGGCCAGGCCCACGGGGACGGGCCGGCGATGGTGGTCCAGGATCAAGACCTCCGTGTTGTCGATGGGACGGCCTATGGGAATGGTGGAATTCACCTCATGACGGGAGAGGAAGATCGACGTCGTTACGACGGTGTATTCGGTCGGGCCGTAGTTGTTGGCCGCGCGGACCGTCCCCTCCCCGATATCCTTGAGGGTATCGCCGCCGGTGAGGATCGTTATGCGGCCGCCGTCAAGCCGTCCCCGGCTCTCCCGGCAGAGCGCCTCGCAAACGGCTGGAGGCGCGAAGCTGTGGGTGATGGAATGCTCCAGGTAGAACTCGATGAGAGCCTCCATGTCGGTCCTCACATGCTCCCCTACGGGGTAGAGGCAGGAACCCGACAGGAGATACGGGACCATCTCCCAGATGGATGCGTCGAAAGCCGGCGAGGCATAGAGGGTAGCCCTGGAATGCTCGGTCACTTCGTACCAATGCCGGTGCCAGGTCGCCAGGTTGACGGCGGAGCGGTGCTCCACCACGACCCCTTTAGGCCTTCCGGTCGAACCGGAAGTGTAAATGAGGTACGCCGCGTCGTCGGGGCCGATGCGGCGGTCCGGGTCGTCCGAATTCGGCGCATCCGTACGCCCCTTGCCCATGGCGGCAACGTTCATCACGGGAACGGCGAGCGCGGAAGCGAGCATCCCCATGTACCGGGGTTCGGACAGCACGGCCCTGCATCCGGAATCCTCCACCATGAAGCGAATGCGCTCCTCGGGATAGGCCGGGTCGACGGGCATATAGGCGCATCCGGCCTTCATGACTCCCAGGAACGCCGCCGGAAGCCATTCGGAGCGGTCGAGGACCACTCCCACCCGGTCCTGCGGACGGGCGCCGCAACCCTCGAGCAACTCCCGAGCGATGGCATCGGCGCGGCCCTTCAAATCCGCATAGGAAACGACAACGCCCTCATGAACGACCGCGGGCAGGCCGGGGGTCCGCTCCGCCTGCTCCTCGAACAGATCCACAAGGGTGCGGTCCGAAGGGTAGGGGGTTTCCGTACGGTTGAAATCGACGAGCACCCGCTCTCGTTCCGCTTCGGTGAGGACCTCGACCTTCCCGACGGGCAGCGAAGCATCCCGCAACACGGACGAGAGCGCCTGCCGGAAATGGCCGCCCACGCGCTCTACCCGCTCGTCCTCGTAAACCGCTCCGTTGTAATGCAATTCGACCCGGATCGATGGTCCGCCCGGCACGATCACGACGACAAAGTCGTAGCCGGTCTGTTCGAACGACTCGACGCGGTCGATGATAAATCCCGCAGCCCCTCCGCTACCGCCGCTGCCGTCCGGCTCGCCCGCTCCATTCGACGCGCCATCCCCGCTCGGACCGTTCGGTCCGCCCCCCCGCAAGCTGTCCATTACGGGGTAGTTCTCAAACGCCACGATGTGGTCGAAAAGCCCCTGCTTCAGCGCAGACCGGTTCTGCACGTCGCTCAGCAGGCAGTGGTGATGCGCTTCGCTGTCGGCCGCCCGCATATTGACGGCGGTCGCCAGTTCCCGAACGCTCATCCGCCCGTCCATACGCACCCGCACGGGAACCGTATTGATCAGGAGTCCCACCATGCGATCGACATCGGGCAGGTCCGGGGGACGCCCCGAAACCACCGCCCCGAACACGACATCGTCCGTACGATTGTACGCTCCGAGAAGAATTGCCCACGCGCTCTGGAAAAGCGCGTTCACCGTCACCTGGAGCGAGGACGCGGCATCCCGAAGTCCCCGCGATACGTCCTCTCCCAACTCGAAGACATGCTTCCGCAGTTCGTACGACGCCCCCCGGCCGGATGACGATTCGCCCGGCGCAGATGCTCCCGGCCTCACCTTGCCGGGAACGACCGCCACCTGCTCGTACCCGGACAGGTACTCCCGCCAATACTCGAGCGACGCCTCCCGGTCCCTCGACTGCAGCAGGCGCACATACCGGGAATAGGGCGCGACGGGGGGCAGCGATGGTTTGACTCCGCGCCGGATGGATTCATAGATCTCCATGAATTCCGATTGGACGATCCCCACGGACCAGCCGTCCATCAGGATGTGGTGCCAGCTCCACACCACCTCAAAGGTAGCGTCCCCAAGCCGGAAGATGCGGATGCGCACGAGCGCATCCGCGGCCAGGTTGAAACCGCGCCGCCTGTCCTCCTCCTTGAACCTGCGGATGAACTCCTCCGGGTCCCCCGCGAGCCTCCGCTCATCGCCCCGCGAAGACGCATCGGACGCGCGGGAGGACATCTCCCGCAGGTCCTCGAAACCGAAGTCCACCCGCCGTTCCTTGAGCACCACCTGCAGAGGCCGCTTCCCCTTCTGCTGGAGGAAGACCGACCGCAGAGCGTCGTGGCGGCGGAACAGCTCGTTCCAGCTCTCCTCGAACGCCGCCGGGTCCAGGGACCCGGCAACCCGGTAGGAAATCTGCTCGAAGTAGGCGGTCGAACCCTTCTCGTAGAGGGCCTGGAAAAACATTCCCTCCTGCATGGGGGAGAGTGGATAGATGTCCTTCAGATTTTCCTTGCCGACCATCGGTGAAACGCCCCTCCGTCTTTTTCGTATTTCATCTGCACGGGCGCAGGATCACGAACCGTGAGGACCACAACTCGAAGACCTCGTCAAGGAATCCGGCGTCCGTTCCCTGTGAACTCCCGGCGCTCCCATCGCCCGCGCCGCCCGCTTCGGCCAGGAGCGCTCCCAGGTTCTTCCGCCCGTCCGCCCGGCGCAGCACCTCGAACATCACGGGCGAGACAGCGCGCCGCCGCGCTTCGTCGTAGTTCCACACCACCTCGCGGCTCACGTCCCTGCTTTCATAGTTCACATACCGGTCCTCCGACACCAGCCGGGCGGCCAGGGGCAGGGAGGGGACAAGGTTGAGGAGTTTCTCCTTCTCCCAGTCCTTCTTACGGGCCAGGAAATCCCCGGCCACCAGGTAGTGGAGCCCCGATGTCAGGAAGCACACAACGGCGTCCTCGACGCTGTCCACGATGGGTTCGGCGTTGTTGTTGAAAGAGGTATTGAGGACCACCGGCACTCCCGTGAGCTTCTCGAAGGCGTGGATCAGCTCCCAGTACCCGGGATTGGTCTTCTTGCTCACCGTCTGCAGCCGCGCCGTCCCGTCCACATGGGTTACGGCCCCGAGCAACTCCCGCTTCTCCTCCCGGACTTTGAGCACGAAACTCATAAAGGGAAATTGCTTCTGTTCGCCCGGGACCTCGAATACGTCTTCCACCCTCTCCTCGAGGATGGAAGGAGCAAAGGGCCGGTATGCCTCCCGCTTCTTCACCATGGCGTTGATGATGTCCTTGTTCTCGGGCGGGCGGGGGTCCGCAATGATGGAGCGGTTCCCGAGCGCTCGGGGACCGAACTCGGACCGCCCCCGCACACAG
>CAYOVG010000427.1:0-5235 GCA_964407285.1 uncultured Syntrophobacteraceae bacterium | reverse complement strand
GTATTTCCGGGGTTTTACGCCCCGGCCTCATTGAAACACGACTTCCCGCAAGCGCATGTCAGTATGATATGGGTTGTATTTCCGGGGTTTTACGCCCCGGCCTCATTGAAACAATCTCCCAGTCAGCCAACAGGGAGTACGTTTCGTAGTATTTCCGGGGTTTTACGCCCCGGCCTCATTGAAACGTAAGTTATCGTTCCTGTATGCTGTGTAATTCGAGGAGTATTTCCGGGGTTTTACGCCCCGGCCTCATTGAAACTTTTACCGGCATCGTTATCGGGGCCGCAGGGACATGTATTTCCGGGGTTTTACGCCCCGGCCTCATTGAAACGACAACGGCGGCGGGGCCACCGTGGCGGCTGACGGTGTATTTCCGGGGTTTTACGCCCCGGCCTCATTGAAACCCGGTTCTCGTAATGGCAACATGATGCCAGTTATTATCGTATTTCCGGGGTTTTACGCCCCGGCCTCATTGAAACACTTCCGTGCAGATATTGCGTTCCGCCGGTTATCAGGGTATTTCCGGGGTTTTACGCCCCGGCCTCATTGAAACGATCCGTGGTGAGGCCTTCCTGTTCGCGGTTCGCTTCGGTATTTCCGGGGTTTTACGCCCCGGCCTCATTGAAACAACTTTCCCATCAAGAAGCCTTCCTGCCGACATGCATGTATTTCCGGGGTTTTACGCCCCGGCCTCATTGAAACTTGTCGGCGTCTCGGATGGGTATATGGATCGCGCCCGTATTTCCGGGGTTTTACGCCCCGGCCTCATTGAAACTTGGCGTAGAGCAAGGTAAACGGAGCGTTGTCCGCTAGTATTTCCGGGGTTTTACGCCCCGGCCTCATGAGGGATAGGGCTTTGAGGTCGGCCAAGCGGGTCAAATGTCGCTTTGCCCGCCTCACCCAATCCTCTCCGGCGAAGCCGGGGAGAGGGCATTTGCCACTCCATCGTGTGAGCTTGTACTGAATACGGCATTTATTACCGATGCATTGGTTCTGGCCGGAATAGAGTCAAAATATGTAAAAATCTCAAATGACCCCCACCAGTTCGCGACGGCTTCTCAGGATCGTAAGATGCGCATAACGGGCGCATATCGATCTCATATCAGCACCATCACGGTGTCGTAAAAGCACCGGAAAAGCGTCATTGAATGTAGGCCTGGAGCGGGTTTACGGCTCAAAATGAAAAAAAATGGGAACATCAAAGCCGAAATGTAGCTTAAAGACGCAACTAAGAGAATATTGGAAATTGTTATGGCGTGAAGGAAAAGAACAAATGTAGTTTTAATCCGCGGTATTCGACTTCGGCCGGTCGGCCGGGAGTCGGAGGCAAATCGACGTTGGAGGGCAGAACCGCGTTAGCCCCTATGCCCCGCATGGGCGAGTTCCGGAAACCTTGACAGACCCTTGCCGTAGCGAGTGCGCTTTGCCGACCGGGCTTTGGCGTCGGCCAACGCTTCGCTGACGGAAGCAGGAAACCGGACGTCGGAAATCGGATATCCGATGTCGGAGGCAGGCAACTCCAATCCCGTCTCCGGAATCCGCCCACCGCCCCCTGCTCCGATGGGCAATGCATGACGGAAGCAGGAAATCGGACGTGAGGAATCCAATACCTTCCCAAAGGACCCCGGAACTCGGAGGACGCCCTCGATGGGCCGGGCGACGGTCCATTCATGCGCGCTGCGCGCTCGAAGGACTGTGCCGCCCTTCCCTTCCCGGCTTCGAATCAGGTGAGCTTTCCTTCCTCCTTCCACGCTTCCAGGCTTTGCAGCTCGACGAGAACGGCGCCCTGCGACTTGACGGATCGGATCTCTCCCCACTCGATCAACCGGTAAATAGTGCCGCGAGAGACCCCCAGGTATTTCGCCGCATCTCCCACCGTCACCAGGGGAGTGAAAATGCAGGTTTGCGAATCAGCCATCATGCATGCCTCCACAGTATGGTTTTCAACCCGCGGGCTTTGAGCTCCATTCTATTATGCCTATTATATTATAGTAAAATACCTTATGAAATTGGCAACCCGCGACCGGAAGCAATGCCCGCGCTACCTGCGCCCGCAACACCCGCCGCCGGCCCGGGGAAGCCGGGAACGGCCGGAGCGAAACCCTCCTTCTCTCCATTCCTCCTTCCCCTTCCTCATTCCTTCTTCTCCTGCGCGTCCACGACGGCCAGGGAGGCCGTGTTGATGATGTCCTCCACTTCGCAGTCGCGCTGGAGCACATGGACGGCCTTGCTGGTCCCCATGAGGATCGGCCCGATGGCGTTCGCCCCACCCAGCCGGCCCATCAGCTTGTAGGCTATATTTGCGGATTCAAGCGACGGAAATATCAGTATATTGGCCTTCTCCTTGAGCGTATTGAACTCGTACACCGAATTGAGCAGCTCCGGCATCACGGCGGTGTCGGCCATCATCTCGCCGTCTATCACCAGGTCGGGACGGCGCTCCTTGACGATCCGCGTCGCCTTCGCGACCTTCTCGCAAAGGGGATGGCGCGTGCTGCCGAAGTTGCTGAAGGAAAGCATGGCGATACGGGGCTCCACGTCCAGTTGCCTGGCCGTGTCCGCGCTGCATATGGCGATTTCCGCGAGCTGCTCCGCGGTCGGATCGATGTTGACCGTGGTGTCGGCGAAAAAATAGATGTCCTTGGGAAACACCATCATGTAAAGCCCCGCGATGACGGAAGTGCGGGACTGCAGGGGAATGGTCCGGAGCGCCGGGCGTATGGTGTCGGGATAGTGGTGGTTGACGCCCCCGATGAGTCCGTCCGCGTCGCCCATCCGCACCATCATGGCGCCGAAGTAGGTGTGTTCGTGGCAAAGGATGTGACGGGCCTCGCGGCGCGTGATTCCCTTGCGGCACCGCACCAGGTGGAACTGCGAGATGTATTCGTCCATCCGTTCGAAGGTGAGCGGATCGACGATCGCGGCGCCCTTCAGGTCCAACCGCAACCTGCTGATTTCTCCGCGTATCGCTTCCTCGTTGCCGACCAGGATCGGCATGGCGATCCCCTCGTCGATGATCGTCTGGCAGGCGCGAAGGATCTTCGGTTCCGCGCCTTCCGGGAAAACCATGCGCCTGGGGTCCCGCTTGGCCTTCTGGATGATCCTTCGCATCACCTCCTGCGAATGGCCGAGCCGGCTTTCCAGGTGGTCCCGGTACTCGTCCCAGTCGGTGATGGGCCGCCTCGCCACACCGCTCTCCACCGCGGCTCTCGCCACGGCCACCGCCTCCCGCATGAGCACGCGCGGATCGAACGGTTTGGGAATGATGTATTCGGGACCGAACCGGATGTCCTTCAGATTGTAGGCCTTGATCACGGAATCGGGAACGTCCTCCCTGGCGAGCGCTGCCAGGGTGTGCACGGCGGCGATCTTCATCTCGTCGTTGATGGCCCGCGCCCGTACGTCGAGCGCGCCCCGGAAAATGAAGGGAAAGCCCAGCACGTTGTTCACCTGGTTGGGAAAGTCGGACCGGCCCGTGGCCATGATGAGGTCGTCGCGCACGCTCACGGCGTCGTCGTAGTCGATTTCCGGGTCGGGGTTGGCCAGGGCGAACAGGATGGGCCGGTCGGCCATGCTCTTCACCATCTCCCTGGTGACGAGGCCCGCGACGGAGAGGCCCGCGAACACATCGGCCCCCTCCATGACTTGCGCCAGGGTCATGGGGCCGGGGCCGTTGGCCAGGCGCTCCTTGTACGGGTTCATGCCCTCCGTGCGACCCTTGTGGATTAGCCCCCGAGTGTCCACCAGGTAGAGGTTCTCACGGCGGACGCCCAGCTTCACGTAGAGCTCCGAGCAGGCAATCCCGGCCGCCCCCGCCCCCGAAACGACCATCTTCACATCCTCCGCCTTCTTGCCCTGCAGAAGGAGCGCGTTCAGGAGCGCCGCCCCGGAAATGATCGCCGTCCCGTGCTGGTCGTCGTGGAAGACCGGAATGTGCATCGACTCCTTGAGCTGCTCCTCGATGTAGAAACACTCCGGGGCCTTGAAATCCTCCAGGTTGATCCCCCCGAACGTGGGCTCCAGCATCCGGATCGCCTTGATGATCTCGTCGGGGTCCGTCGAATCCAGTTCGATGTCGAACACGTCGATATCGGCGAAGCGCTTGAAGAGGACCCCCTTGCCTTCCATCACCGGTTTCGCCGCGTACGGGCCGATGTTGCCGAGCCCCAGCACCGCCGTGCCGTTGGAAATGACGGCGACCAGGTTCCCCCGCACGGTGTAGTCGAAGATGGCGTTGCGGTCCTTGCTGATCTCCCTGCAGGGTTCGGCAACCCCCGGACTGTAGGCCAGGGACAGGTCCCTCTGCGTGAAGCACGGTTTCGTCGGCTTGACTTCCACCTTCCCCGGGCGGTCCTGGCGGTGATAACGGAGTGCATCTTCCTTGCGTATCATGGTGAGCGTTCTCCTGAGACGGGAATTCCGGGCGGAGCCGGATGCGATCATGAAGATAAGATGATGGGGTTGCCGGTAAAATCCCACTAAGCCAACAGTCGATCGTGATAAATATGCGCAGGGAGGCCGTAGCTGTCAACGGAGCGGGAGGAGATACCCCTTCCCCGCTTCCTCGAAGCCGCGCAGTCGCGCCCGCGTTGCGGGTTGCGGCTACGGTCTTCCGGGCGACGCAGCCCAAAAGAACCGCCCGTACGCGCTCGTTGCGTTGTTTGTCTTGGCTGCGCGCCGCACACGGCGTATAATTGAACCTCAATCGACAGGCGCGGACTCTCGGGCCGGCGGGCCCCCGGCTGCCGGATGCGCTTCGGGCCCGCTCTTCCCGGACGAAAACATCGTGAGCGGCGCGCGCAAGGATTCGGGGCGTTCCTTCGCGAAAACCGGACCAACGCCTGCGCGCGCCGGCAAAAGCCGACAAAAATGGAAGGATGACGAAATGATGGATACTACAACGATTGTCGTGGCCGGTACTGTGATAGGAGCCGTTTTGGCGTGGTTGAAGCTTCGGAAGAAGTAAGACGAGACGGCGGGCCGCGCAAGATCTTGCCGGGACTTCGAACGAATCACCCGGATGAGTCAAGCGCGAAAAAAAGGCGGATCAGGCGCCCCCGGCGACCCACGATGCGCTCACCGGCCTGCCGGGCCCGAGGCTCGCCGGGGACCGGCCGGACACGGCCGCATGCATGGGCCGGAGCCACGGGACGAGCATGGGGATCTCGCTTTTTCCCGATCACGGCGAAGACATGGAACGGCTGATCAAGCCGGCCGATGAGCCATGTACGAAGT
>CAYOVG010000426.1:0-5260 GCA_964407285.1 uncultured Syntrophobacteraceae bacterium | reverse complement strand
CGAAAAGCCCCTTTCTGCGGCTTATGGCGCCCGTGAAGGCCCCCTTCTCATGACCGAACAGTTCGCTTTCGAGTATTCCCTCGGCAAATTCCGCGCAATTTACCGCAAAGAAGGGATTGGCGGACCTGTCGCTCATTTGATGCAGCGCCCTGGCAAGCACATCCTTGCCCGTACCGGTCTCTCCCGTGAACAGGACGGTTACGGAGACCCTTGCCGCATCCTCCACGGATTGAAGGACCTTCTGCATCGCGGGGGACCTGCCCGGAACCAGGTCCGGGGCCTTGGCGCGAAGTGATTCTTCCTTCTGGAACCTGGCAAGAGCTTTGAGCATCCGGCCTTTGTCCAAAGCCTCCCGCACCGTTGCGCTGAAAAGATCCAGCTTGTTGATCACGGGTTTTTCGAAATAGTGGAAGGCCCCCTGCTTCACGAGTTGGGCGGCCTGCTCGATGGAACTGTAGGAAGTCACGAAAATGACGGGAAGCTCGGGGTGCGAGTCCTGCAAAGAGGTGAAAAACTCGATTCCGCTCATCTCGGGCATCTGGATATCGCAGATGACCAGGTCCACCGGGGTGCTTCCGATCAAATCGAGCGCATCCTTTGCGGATGTGGTCGGGATAACGTCGGCCCCTTGTTCGTCGATGAGATACGGAGCGAATTGTTCGAGAAAAGTCTCATTGTCGTCAATCAGCAGTATGGATGCTCTCTCCACCATATACGGTCACCCCCGGACTTATACCCTGATAAAGGATTGCCTTGCACAACACTTTCGGATCTCTCGGATACCGGATCTATACCCATGTATGCCCGTCGCCCCTACAAAGCAACAATCATGCCTGCTTGCACACGAATACACAAGCGACTGGTTTTCTTAATATTTTCCAATAAAACAATAACACATGCCCTCGGGTAAGGGAGAAAATCTCCCATTGGAGGCAGTCGATGCCCCAAAGGGCTGATTCAAATAGACTACGGCATCATCTCCGATTCCCGGCCTGCCGTGGCTTCAGGCAATATCCACGCTCGCCGCAGGCCGTAAACCCCATGAATACTGTAGCTAAAAGGAATGGGAAGTCTAACGCGCTTCGAAACCACATCGATGGTTACCTTCTGGTAGAGAAACGTTCCCGGTTGCAGGGAGGCGATGAGAGACTCCGAATCCCGAAAAAGAATCTTTCCGCGTTCGGGATCGTCCTCCGATAGGGTCCCCTGCAAGAGACTTGTGAGACGGGGGTCCTCGAAACAGCCCACTTCGCTACCTTTTCCATCCCTGGGCAACCACATTCTCGCAAGCGTCTCCGGGCGGCGCGGGTCGCCCGCTCCCAATGAGGTCAATACGGCTTGAAAATCCCTGTTGAACACATACTTGTCCATCAGTGCATCCATGGGAATGAAATCGAGGCGCATCCGGATGCCGATGTCGTTGAACGCAATGACCAGGTACTCGGCAACCTTCCTCATGATTGCGTCATCCTTCGGTATCGATGCCGTAAACCGGAAGGGCTTTCCCTCTTTTTCGAGGTACCCTCCACTGCCGGGGCACCACCCGCGGCTTTCCAGCAACGCAAGCGCTCTCGGCGGATCGTAGGGAACGGGTTGCACGTCCGGGGTGTGGATGGGATCGTCAACCGGCACGGGACCCGCCGCGATCACCCCGAAACCCAGCAGAATATCCCGCACGATGTATTCCTTGTCCACCGCCAGGGCGAGGGCCGTTCGCACATCCGGGTCGGCGAAGAGAGGATCGTGTGTATTGTAGAGAAGGATAGTGTACTGGACACCAAAGGATTTGAAAAAATGAAACATGTCCCGGTATTCCCGTATCATCGAGTAGTCAGCCGGATTCATCCAGTTCACGATGTCCGTCTTTCCCCGGAGCAGGCGCGCCCAGGATTCCTCTACCCGGGGTTCATAGCGGAAAACTATCTTGTCCAGGGGAGGGCGGCCCCCGAAGTAGTCCTCATTGGCCACGAGTCCCACCTCCTTTTCCCCTATTTTGTACCCGAACCGGAATGGTCCCGAGCCTATGGGAAGTTCATCGCCGCGGATTTCTCCGTCGACCGGTTCGGGGAGAATCTCTGTGTTGCGGACCTTTCCAAGAAAGTCCGCGTCATCTTTGTTCAGGACAATTTTGAGGGTATCCTCCCCTGCGGGATCGATCCGCTCGAGCGTGGAGAGCAGGCCTGGATTGCCTTTACCGAGAATCCGCATGAGGGAGTACTTCACATCGGCGGGTCTGACAGGTCTTCCGTCGTGGAACCGGGCGCCCTTCCTGAGCTTTATTGTCCAGGTGAGGTTCTCGCGGTCATACACCCAGTCAACGGCAAGCCCCGCTTCCATGGGGGAATCAGGCAACCCGGGATTTACGAGATAATCGTAGAGGAGAGGAAACAGCGCGGACGACCCGGAATCACTTCCATCTACCGGATGAAGGGAGCCAAACGGCCAAATGACGTCCATGCGCAGGACATTCTCATTGCGGACCTCCGCGCTCGTCCTCTCATCGTTCGTCAGCGACAGGATGGCGGTCCACATTGCCGGAACCAGGCTCGAAAGAAGAACTATCGAAAACACAATCCGCAAGCGATTCATTGCTCCGCCCTAACCCGCCCCTCACGCGCGGTTCAACTAAAACGGCTTATCCGAAGCTCACATGGGTATAATATCCAGACCGGCTTATACTACCGCGAATACGGACCTGTTGTCCACAAGTCGCAAAACGGGATATCCTGGAGGAGCGGATTGGAGGATTCGGAAAAACGATTGAAACGGGCCGGGGCCCGGTGCTATGCTGAGGGATCGTTTGCGGACGGAGACGGAGATGACGAAGATGAAGAATGGCCTGCCGGATTTCAGGACTCTGGACGAGTTCCTCGACTACTTCAATGAACTCATTGCGAACCGCACGGCGGCTCGCATCGTTATCACTCCGGAACTTGCGAGGATGGCTTTCAAGAGCCTGGCAAAATTCGCCGGAGACCCCATCGCTCTGCCGGTGGTTCGCGACATCGCGATGCCCGGTCCCGGAGGAAGACCCGTCCCGGTCAGGGTCTACCATCCCCGGCCCGAATCGCCGCTTCCCGTTGCGGTGTTCATGCATGGAGGCGGCCACATGTGCGGGGACCTCGACCTGTACGACCCCCACTGCAGGCAGATTGCCCACCGGAGCCGTTGCGTGGTGGCGTCCGTGGATTATTCGCTGGCCCCCGAACATCCATACCCGGCGGGGGTGGAGGATTGCGTGAGCGTCCTGGCCGGCCTGAACCTGCTGTCTGCCGACGGGGTGAATACGGACCTGTCCCGCGTCGCGCTCCTGGGCGACAGCGCAGGCGGGAACCTGGCCGCGACAATCGCCCTCGAGGCGGGAACGGGAGGATTTGCGGGCGCGCCCCGCCTGAGCGGGCTTGCGCTGATCTACCCGGGCCTCGATTTCACCTGCTCCCTGCCGTCACACAAAACGTACGGCAAGGGATACTTCCTCGAGGAAGAACGCATAGCCTGGTACTACGACCGTTACCTGCCCCCGGAAACGGACAGGAAGGCGGTATCGCCCCTGTTTGCGCCGGACCTGGCCGGTCTGCCGCAAACGCTGATCGTCTCGGCGGAGCGCGACCCGCTGGTGGACGAGGCGACCGCCTTCGCGAACCGGTTGCGGGAAGCCGGGATCCCCGTGCGGCATCGCGTCTTCATGGGGATGATCCATGCATTCATGAACTTCGCCGCCATCGTCCCGCTTGAAGTGGACGATCTCTACGACACCGTCGCCGCTTTTCTCAAGGAAGTGTTTTCTTGAGGATCTTCCGCGAGGATTCGATGCTCCTCAATACGTGCGGAAGCCGTACGGGTACAGGTAAGGGTCGTAGTACCCGTGCGTCTGAGGTCCATATACGGGCGGCCGGTACTGGTCCTGAACGCCGCTCTGACTGTAAGGCGCTCCCGCGTTTCCGGCGCAGCCCCCCACGCCGAGCAGGGCCGCCCCGAGGAGCGCGATCGACAGAATGGTCCTGATTTTGCGCTTCATGGTATTGTCTCCTTCGGCTCTATCTCGCGCACCATGTACCGCGAGACCGCTCCGCTCCCGGAACGGCTGCCGCCTGCGCCGGCGAGGTCGCCTGCCGTCTCGTTATCTCTTGCCGCCGCCGGCGCCTCCCAACCGTGCGTTGATGTCCTTCGCAATCTTCAAGTGCTCCTCCAGGATGGGCACGGTCCTGGCGGCAAACGCCTGCAGGTCGGGATCATCTACTTCCTTTGCCGCTTTGCTGAAGTTCGCCACATCCTTTTCGTGATCTTTCACCATGGCGTCCATGTAGGCGCGGTCGAACTCGGGGCCACTCAGCTTCGACAACCTGTCCACCTCGGCCTGGTGCTTCTTGTTCATTTCCTTCGGAACGCTTACCCCTTTGTTCTGCGCAATACGCATCAGTTCCTGATTCACCTTGGAATGGTCCGTCGCCATCCGGTTTCCGAACTGCTTCACGTCGGCGCTTGCGGCATGTTTGGCGGCCATCTCGCCGAGCCTGACCTCCATCATCCCGCCCGATGCGGCTTCATTGACGAACTCCTTGCCTTTTTCACTCAGCGCGCCGCTCTTCTGTTGAGCATACCCCGTGCTGAAACCGATACCGGCAATTAGAACGACGGACAGCAAGATCAAAACGAGTTTCCATGTCTTTTTCATCTCTTCTATTCCTCTTTTCCTTCCATTAAGGATGTGTGATGTGAGCTTTATGGACAATTCTTTTTCCCATCCGGTCAGGGTTGAATGCAGATAGCAGAACACACCGGCCGGCCGTGACGAAGCGGGGAAAGACCGATCCCTCCATCGACGGACGCAATGGAGGCCGAGACGGCGCTTCTTGACATACTTACATTCGTATAATCCCGAATGCCGACGTCATAAATGGATGGGATGCCGTATTTCTTCCGGAGAATATATTTACCGCGGGCGGGCCGTATGGTGAAAACGAGTACACGATCGGAAGCGGGCGGACATCATCGCCGCCATTACCGTCTATTTTGCCTCTTTCGCTTCCTTGATGGTCTTTTGCAGGTCGATATTGTATTTTTTCATCCGGTTCCACACCGTAACCCGGCTCACGCCGAGCTTCCTGGCGGCATCGGACTGATTCCCGCCGCACCGGCGCAGAGCTTCCAGGAGAGCTTCTTTCTCATCCGCTCCTTTTCCGGCCCTTTCCTCATCCTCTCCGGAATGCGAATGCGGACGGGGTTGCGGTGAAACAGCCCCTCTGTTCGCGGTAACACG
>CAYOVG010000425.1:0-5261 GCA_964407285.1 uncultured Syntrophobacteraceae bacterium | reverse complement strand
AAAGGAACGCCTCCTGGCCGACCCGGACCTGGAGGTCGAACCCGTGGTCATCCTCGGCCGGGGCACATCGCTCATCGGCGGGACCATCCGTACGGAACTCACCCGCGAAGAGGTCGAAAGGATACTCATCGACGGTTTCTTCCCCATGAGCGGTCCCGACGACTACCCTTCGTCCAAACCCCGAGTGGGCATGCGGGAGATCGGACTTCCCTACGAGACCGATCCGGCGGTTTCGCACCACCTGGCGCGGTTCCTTGGAAGGCAGACCCGGAGCGCCGAATCGCTTCCCGAGGTGGTCTACCCCACGGCGGTGCTGTTCAACGGCGGAGTGCTGAAACCCGCAATCATGCGCGAACGGGTGCTGAGCGTCCTGGAAAGTTGGCGGAATAACGGCTCGCTCCGGGAACTCGAATCGGTCAATCTCGATATGGCGGTTGCCCGCGGCGCCGCATACTACGGCCTTGCCCGGCGCGGCCGGGGCATTCGCATCCGGGGCGGCACGGCGCGCACCTACTACATCGGAGTGGAGAGCGCCATGCCGACCGTTCCCGGCATCCCGACGCCCATGAAGGCCCTTTGCGTGGCGCCTTTCGGCATGGAGGAAGGGACGGAAGCCGAAATCCGGGAGCGCGAATTCGGTCTCCTGGTGGGCGAACCCGCCGCATTCCACCTGCTCGAATCGACCGTCCGCAAGAAGGACGCGGCGGGCGAGATCGTGGAGGACTGGTCCGGCGAGATCGAGGAAGTGAACGTCATGGAGACGGAGCTTCCCGCCACGGAGGAGGACGAGGGCCGCAGTGTCATTCCCATCTGGCTGCAGAGCCGGGTCACCGAAGTGGGAACGCTCGAGTTGTGGTGCGTGTCGCGCGACGACGACCGGAAGTGGAAACTGGAATTCAATCTTAGAGAACGAGAAGAAGAGTAATCGGCAGGTTTAATGGAAAATCCTTTTGATTCTGATTTGGAAGAAATTCAATACCGCTATATTGTCGGGATAGACCTCGGGACGACCAATTCCGCCGTGGCGTTCGTGGACCGCACGACGAAGGACGTGGAGCAGCGCCGCATTCGCTTCCTGGAGATCCCGCAGATGGTTTCTCAAGGGGAAGTGGCGCGCCGACTCGTTTTGCCGTCCTTCCTCTATTTGCCCGGACAGTACGAACTCCCCGCCGGGAGCACGGGGCTGCCCTGGGCCCCCGAACGGGACTTCGTGGTCGGGGAATTCGCTCGGGAACAGGGGGCGCTGGTGCCCGGGCGGCTGGTGTCGTCCGCGAAGTCGTGGCTCTGCCACGGGGGCGTCGACCGCACGGCCCCCATTCTCCCCTGGGGAACGGGGGCGGACGTGAACAAGGTCTCCCCGGTCGAGGCGAGCGCCCGGTTCCTGCAGCACATACGCGAGACATGGAACGAGATGATCGCCAAGGGACGCGACGGGTTCCTGCTCGAGGAGCAGATGATCATCCTCACTGTGCGCGCGTCCTTCGACGAGGTGGCTCGCGAACTCACCGTGACGGCCGCCAGGGCGGCGGGCCTTCCCCGCGTGATCCTGGTCGAGGAGCCGCTTGCGGCGTTCTACGCATGGCTGTCGAGAAACGAGGACACCTGGCAGGAGCACATGAAGCCGGGCCAGATCATCCTCGTTTGCGATGTGGGCGGCGGCACTACCGACTTCACCATAGTGGCCATACGGGAAGGGGAACGCGGGCTCCGTTTCGACCGCCTGGCGGTCGGGGAGCATCTCATGCTGGGCGGGGACAACATGGACCTGGCTCTCGCCCGGTTCCTGGAAACCCAACTCCTCGGAAAGCCGGGCCAACTCGACTCCCGGCGCTGGCACCAACTCAGCCACCAGTGCAGGAAGGCCAAGGAGAGCCTCCTGAGCGAAACCGGAAACCGCCGCAAAGCCGACATCGTCATAATGGGAACGGGCGGGAAGCTCATCGCCGGCGCCCTCAAGGGAACGCTTACCATCGACAAGGTCCAGGAACTCATCCTGGAAGGCTTTTTTCCCTTCGTGCCCGTGAACGAACCTCCCGGAGGAGGACGCCGCGCCGGAATCACCGAATGGGGGCTCCCCTACGTACAGGACCCCGCCGTGACCAAACACATGGCGGCATTCTGGGAACGCTTCCGCGTACTCCTGACCCGGGAGACGGGGCGGGATGCCCTCTACCCCGATTTTGTCCTCTTCAATGGCGGCGCGCTGACGCCCCGTTCCATCCGGGAGCGCATACGGGACGTGGTCGCGAAGTGGTTTGACGGGGATGCGGGCGAGGACCGGCGGCCCGAAGAATTGGAAAACCCGAAGCCGGAACTGGCCGTCGCCATGGGGGCCGCGTACTACGGCCTGGTGCGCCTCGGGGAAGGCGTTCGGGTGGGAGCGGGGAGTCCGCGGGCCTACTACGTGGAGGTCGCGGCGGATGCGGAGAGCAGTCCGCTGGAGCCGGGAACGCGCAGGGCGGTTTGCCTGGTGCCGCGCGGCACGGAGGAAGGTTTCGAGAAGCAGCTCTCCGAACTCGCTTTCGAGGTGCTGACGAACCAGCCTGTTTCCTTCCAGGTGTTCAGTTCCAATACCCGGCTGGGAGACCATTTGGGCGACCCGGTGACCCTTTCCGAGGAGGAAATCACCATTCTTCCGCCGATCCGCACGGTGCTTCGCTACGGCAAGAAGGGGACGGCGACCGCGCTGCCCATACGGCTGGCCGTGCGCCTTACGGAAGTGGGTACGCTGGAACTGTGGTGCCGGTCGCAGCAGAGTCCCCACCAGTGGCAGTTGCAGTTCGACGTCCGCCAGGGCGCGGCTTCCATGGACGCGGCGGGGGCCGCCACGTCCGCCTCCGCGCCGGGGGAGACCCTCGACGAGTCTCTCATCGCGCTGGCGCAGCAAAAGATCGCCGGCGCCTTCTCCACCGGGAAGGAGCTCGGTGATGGTGGTGAAAGCACGCCGCCCGAACGGCTGATCAAGGACCTGGTATCGACCCTGGAACTCGGCAAGGAGAAGTGGCCGACCGCCCTGATCCGAAAGCTCGCCGACTTCCTGCTCGAATGCCGGCAGGGCCGGGCCGTCACCGCCAATCACGAGTCGAGGTGGTTCAACCTCCTGGGATACTGCATGCGTCCGGGCTTCGGGGACCCGGTGGACGAATGGCGCATGAAGGAGATCTGGAAGCTCTACCCGCAGGGCCTTGCGTTCCCGAGACAGCCGCAGTGCCGTTCCGAATGGTGGATCTTCTGGCGAAGAACGGCCGCCGGACTGTCGGCGGGACAGCAGTGGCGCATCTACCAGCAGGTATCCGTACATCTCCCCCTTCCGGAGAAGAAAAGGAAGAAGGGCGCGGCGAAAACGGCCAAGCGGCTCGGACCCCAGGAGGAACTGGAAGCCTGGATGATGCTCGCCAACTTCGAGCGGCTTCCGGCGGACGCCAAGGTGGAACTGGGAGGCGCCCTCATGGAGAAGATCGGCAAGAACAGGGCGAGGTCCCAGGAGTTGTGGGCCATGAGCCGCATCGGAGCGCGTTCGCCCCTGTATGGACCGGTGGACCGCGTCATACCGGCCCGCGAGGCTTCCACGTGGCTGGAGGCGATTCTGTCCTCGAACCCGGAAGCGACCGAAGCGCTCGCCCACGCACTGGTGCAACTGGCGTTGAGGACGGGCGACCGCGGGCGTGACCTCCCGCAGGCTGACCGGGACCGCCTGGCCGCATGGCTGGAAAACGCGCCGCACGGCGCACGCTACACGGAAATCCTGAACAACCCCGATACGGGCCTGAGGCGCCAGGAGCAGGATTGGATATTCGGCGAGTCGCTGCCCGCCGGGCTGGTTCTCTCCGGGGAGGCTGCCGTGACGGTGGGAGCTGAGACATTGGAAGAATAGATGAGAGGACTACTGGAAAGCCGGTAGAAGTCCGGTAGGTGGGCAGAAGCGAAGCGTTGCCCACCTACGAAGATCTATCGGACCGCCGACCTCCGAATTCCGTCATGCGTTGCCCACCGAAGCAGCGAACCCGGTGGTCGGATTAGAGCGCAATTCCCCCAATCCCGGAATCCGACTGCTCCCTCCGCGGTCTCCGTGCCTTTTCCGTGCTCTCCGAGGTTTTCACGCCACACCCACGCGGAGTGGTTTGAACTCTGTCCGGTTGTGGTTTTCACCCCCACCCGCGAGTTGGTCTATTCCCTGTTCCGCGGCGGATGCGCCTCTCCCACGGAACGGCTTGATCCCCCTGCGGAGCGGAATGGCTGCCGCCTGCTACTCGCTTGCGGAGCCCGGAGACCGGACCGCCAGAGTTCTGAAGTAGCGCCCGGAAGCGAGCGGACTCGCGTGCTCGACTCCTCCGGAGAAATTGAACAGCCACGCCGCCTTTTCCTCCTCGAGTTCGGACGACCACGCGCAGCAATCCCCGAGGTGGAAAGCCGGATCGATCTTGAACCTCGTGGTGAGAGAGGGATCGTACAATTCCCGGAGTTCATTCCTCGTCGGAAGCCGCCAGTCGCGGTAGTTTCCCATATCCAGGCTTCGTACGTACTCCTCGGCTTTCTCCCATACCATATTGCGGCCGCCCGGGTCCGGCGCCCACATAAGCCCGGTCCGGGTATCGACCACTACCCTGCTCTGCATGGTCATGAACCGTATGGTGATAGGAGCGCGCATTTTGAACTTCCTGTTGCGCTTCGGCGTGGTTACGGTCTCCCGAACCTCGGTTGCCCATTGTCCGCCTATCGGGGCGATAGTGTATTCGGAAGCCGGGTGGAGCCCATCGAGCAGGAACGACCCGTCGGGACCCGTTGTCGTTTCGAATTCCTCGTAGCCTTGCACCGGCTGCACTTGCTTTGCCGCCACCTTGATGTTGGCGATGGGCTGATTCCTGCCGTCCACGACTATTCCCTCGACAGCCGACTTATTGGAACACCCCGGCATCACCATGCCGATCACGAGAAACAACAAGAAAACTACAGGCTTTTTCATGGATTCCTTCCCCGGCGAGAGCGTTCGTTCGTACAGATCGAGTCGGTCAGATCCGGCTACACACATGCGTTTTCATAGTCTATTATCTTTTCCATGTCAATTGCGCTTCACCGGTATCGAGGGAAGGTACACCGGAGAAGACTGTTGCCCATAGATCCCACTCATGCTATGGTTGGGCATGACAACAAAACATAGGTTAGCGCGCATAAGGGCTGGGTTAGGGGGTAGAGAGGGCTCCCGTGTGGGATGATGAGTGGTTAACGTAATGGGCAGGTCAGACCACATCATGAACGCCGCC